>NZ_JBIVPJ010000004.1:0-7138 GCF_044754585.1 Streptomyces sp. NPDC093065
GACCTCGGCCAGGTGGGCCTGGACTTCACCGGTGGTCAGGCCCTTCGCGGCCAGCGAGATGACCATCTCGTCGATGCCGGTCAGGCGCTTCTGCCGCTTCTTGACGATCTTCGGCTCGAAGGAACCGTCGCGGTCGCGGGGCACGGTGATCTCCACCGGCCCGACATCGGTCAGGACCGTCTTGGAGCGTGTGCCGTTGCGTGAGTTGCCACCGTCCTTGCCCGCCGGATCGTGCTTGTCATAGCCGAGATGATCGGTGATCTCGCCCTCCAGGGCGGACTCCAACAGCCGCTTCGTCAGCCGCTGGAGCAGCCCGCCCTCGCCGGTCAGCTGCAGGCCCTCGGCCTGGGCCCGGCCCACCAGCTCGTCGATCAACTGGTCGTCCACAGCCTTCGCCGGCACAGTCTTCGAAAGCTCAACAGCTCCGGGCTCAGCTACGTTCTCACTGGTCATCGATGCATCCTCCATGATCGGGAGTTACACCGAACGATTTACAGTCCCTCACCATCCGGGATACGCAGGGACGGCTTTCGGAAGCCCAGGCCACCACCACGGGCACGTCAACCAGCCGGCGAGGCGCATCGAGAAGACTGCGGGGGAGCATGACATGCCCGGAGGGCAAAGGCCCCTCCGAGCGGCTCGCACACGGTTTTGGAACCGGAAGGGCACGCGGCCAGCGACCGCTCAGTTGCTCACCGCCGGACCAGTGTCCGAACCGAACGCTCGCTCCCGCTTGGGTGCAGGGCCCTGTTTCCGGCGGAGGGCGGCGGCAATGATCGCTACGGCTACGCCGCCGAAGGCCCAGGCGCCGAGGATCCAGAGTGCGCCGGTGGTGGCGTTGCCGTTGAAGTAGACGGTGTTGCGTACCACCGTGGTGCCGGCCCCAGGGGGCAGGGCTTGGCCGATTGCGGCCCAGAAGGGGGGCAGGAGGGATGCGGGGTATACGCCGCCGGAGCTGGGGTTGCCCAGCACGGTGAAGATCAGGACGGTGAGTCCGAGGCCGACTGTGCCTGCCACGGACTGGAGAGCGACGCCGACGGCGCCGGAGGCGAACACCACGAGCGTGCCGAGGCCGGCCAGTTCCCAGAATGCGCCGGGCAGGCAGTTGAGAACGGGGCCGACGATGAGTGCTCCTCCGATGCCCGAGACGAACGCGTAGGGGAGCATCGCCGCGAGGCGCACGAGGGTGCGGTGCAGGGTGGGGCGTTTGGAGCCTGCCGCCATGTTCAGGGCGGATGCGGCGAGGTAGCCGCCGATGGTCCAGCTCAGGACTAGGTAGAACGAGGACAGCCCCCGGGAGTCGCCGGCCGAGGGCGGGCGGAGGTCACGGACGACGATCTGGCGTTCTTGTGTGCGGGCGGCGTCCTGAAGAATCTCGGTTGCCGCAGTGGCAGCCGACGGTCCGCCGGCGGAGGCGACGAGCACGGTGTCGGCACGTGCCGCCGGGTCCAGGACGAGGACGGCGTCCGTGCGCCGGTCCAGCAGCCGTGTCCGCGCCTCGGCACGGTCGGCGACGGCCGTGACCCGGAGCGGATCGCCGGGCAGGGCGTTGAGCCGGGCAACCGCCTCTCGTTCCACCTCGGGGAGCGCGACCAGTGTGATCGGGACCTTGTGCGGTTTCGGTGCGTGGAAGGCACCCATGTAGGAGAGGGCGAAGCCCAGTTGCAGCAGGAGTACCCCGAGCATGACGAGCGCTGCCCGCGCCGTGATGGCATCACGCAACTGCGCCCCGGCACCGTCCTCAACCGACGTCGACCGACCCGTCGAACCCGTCACCTGGCCTCCCCGGCCTCAGTTCAATGCGCTCAGCACCGCATCCTGACCCGTCGCTCTCACGCCGTCTCGCGAACACGCACGCGCACGGCACTTCGGGACCCGTCCGGGCGAATGGCGCACGCAAGAGGAGACCAAGGACGCAACGCGGGAAAGCGCGAACATGCCCCGCTTCACATGGTCTGATAACCCAGGAGTCATCACTGGAGGCTGGGGGCAAGTGGTGGAACTACGGGACATCGAGATCTTCTTGACGCTGGCCGAGGAACTGCACTTCGGCCGGACCGCAGACCGGCTGCACGTGTCGCAGTCGCGTGTGAGCCAGTCGATCGCCAAGCAGGAGCGAAGTATGGGAGCGCGTCTCTTCGCTCGAGGCAGCCGCAAGGTCGAGCTCACCGCCATCGGCACGCAACTGCGGCGCGATCTCGGCGCGGGCTACCAGCAGATACTCGACGGCACCCGCGCGGCCACCGCTGCCGCCCGTGGCTCGACGAGCACGCTGACACTCGGGTTGCACGGTTCCCAGGCACACGACCAAGTACGCCTGCTCGACCTGTTCCGGAGCCGGCACCCCGAGGTCGCCCTCCGCATTCAGGAGGTCATCTTCACGGACCCCTTCGGCCCCCTCCGGAACGGCTCGGTCGACGTGGCGACCGCCTGGCTGCCCGTCCGTGAACCCGATCTCACCGTCGGCCCGATCGTCGTCACCGAGCCCCTGCTTCTCATGGTCGCCACCGACCACCCCCTGACCCTGCGGGACGCCGTCAGCTTGGAGGACCTGGCCGATTGGCCCCTGCCGCACTCCGCCACACCCATCCCCGAGTACTGGCAGCAGACACTCGTCCCCACCCACACCCCCGGCGGCCGGCCCACCCGGCGCGGCCCGAAGGTCTCCTCGTTCCAGGAACTCGCCGCCGTGGTCGCGGCGGGCGAGGCGATCAGCCTCGTGCACGGCGACGCCGCACGCTACTACCAATGGCACGGCCTCCGGTATCTCCGCCCGTACGACGCTCCGACGGCGAGCTGGGCGCTGATCTGGCCGACGGCCGGAGAGACGGGCCTGGTCCGTGCACTCGCAAGGGCGGCGCGGGACACGGGACCGCTCACAGGATGAGGGGCCGGTCAATCGTCACAGGGCGAGGGTCTGTCCGGCGTGCGCTTCCCCCAGCTGGTTCGGCGGCAGAACCACTCGCTCGCTGTCTTCCGGTCAGGGTCCTCACGCCAGGCCTCGTCTTCGTGGACGGTCTTGTCGTTCAGATCACCATGACGAGCAGGACGATCACCAGCAGGGCGACGTAGGCCACGGAGTGCACCCGGTCCGGGACGCGGGCCGCGGCGCGGCGGGCCAGGGCGATGGTGGGCAGCGAGCCGCCGAGCAGCGCCGCGCAGGCGAGCAGGTCGATGTAGCCGAGCCGTCCGGCCTGGGCGTGCAGGGCGGGGGCGGCGAGGATGTAGACGGCGGTGCCGACCACGGCGACGGGCACGCTGAGCGGGTTGGCCATCGCCGTCGCGTCGGCCATCGGCAGGCCCCGGCGACGCAGCAGCGGCACGGTCATGACGCTGCCGCCCACGCCCAGGCACGCGGCGACCGAGCCGATCCCGACCCCTCCCAGCGTCCTGGCCGGGCGGCTCAGCGGACGTGGCTCCCGGGCCCTCGGGGTGGACAGGAAGCCCTTGCGCAGCAGGCTGTCGGCGATCGTCACCAGCAGGTACACGGCGAACAGCACCCGCAGCGCGGTGTCACCGATCCGGGTTGCCGCGAACGACCCGGCCACCGCGCCGACCAGGACGAATGCGGCCATCGGCCAGATGTACTCGCGACGCAGCCGACCCTGGCGCCACTGTGCCAGGGTGGCGACGGCCGAGTTGACGACCATGACAGCCGTCGATGTCGCCACCGCCACGTGCATCGCGTCGGCGCCGGAGGGCGCCGTGACGTTCTGGAGGCCGTAGACGACGGGGACGGTGACGAAGCCGCCGCCGAATCCGAAGATCACGGTGGTGATGCCCGTCAGGCAGCCGAAGAGGGTCAGCGTGAGGTATGAGGTGAGCACTGCCACGACGCTACGGATCGGACCGCATGGCGGGCAATCGAACGAACGCCAGGTACTTGCGTCAATCCGACAGCCCGGCACGGCCCTAGTCTGGCGGTGTGCGCAACGTCCACATCGACGAGGTCGACGCCCTCGACCGTGCCGTCCTGGCCATCGGCACCGACTACCCGCCCGGCCACCTGCTGCCGTTCCACGAGCACCGCCGGGCCCAGGTGCTGTATGCCGCGACCGGTGTCATGGAGCTGGCGACGGCAGAGGGCACCTGGACGGTGCCTCCCGATCGCGCGGTGCTGATCCCGGCCGGGACCCGGCACCAGGTGTGCATGCCCGGGGTCAGCACCCGCAGCCTCTACATCGAGCCCGCAGCCGTGCCCTGGTTCCCCACCCGCTGCCAGGTCGTCGAGGTCTCCGCGCTGTTGCGCGAACTCCTCCTGACAGCAGTCGACATGGAGCCCCGCTATCCCGAGCACGGCCGCGACGCGACGTTGGTCGGCCTGCTCCTGTACGAACTCGCCGGCCTGGTGCCCCTCCCCCTGGACATTCCGTTGCCCGCCGACCCCGCACTTCGGCGGCTGTGCGACGCGTTCCTGCGCCACCCCGACGTCCACGACCCGCCCGCCCGCTGGGCCGCCGCCCTGGGCGTCAGCGAACGCACCCTCGGCCGGCGGTTCCGCGGCGCCACCGGGCTGAACTTCGCAACTTGGCGGCAACGGGCCTGCATCGTGCACTCTCTGCAGCACCTGGCCGCCGGCGCGCCGGTCACCCGGATCGCGGCCCGCCTCGGCTACGACAGCCCCGCAGCGTTCACCACCGCCTTCCGGACTCTGCTGGGCCACCCGCCGAGCACCTACCGGACCGCCCCGTAGCCCGAGCACCCGACCTTCGAGTCGGACGACGGTCTCGACTTCGCCGTCGAGGTGGAAGGTGGACCGACGCGGCTCGCCGGCGGGGTCGGCTCCCGTCAGGCGGGCGTGCCCGCCCAGGCGGTCAGTGCCTGGATCCGCTCGTCGCCGCGCGCACCGCCGTCGGTGGTACGGGTGGCCCACGCGACGTGGCCGTCGGGTCGGACGAGAACCTCGGTCACGCCGTCGAGGGCGGCGTGCTCGTCGTACTTGTCAACGGTGACGGCCGTGACCCGCGACGCCCAGCCTTCGACCGACTTTTGGAGGGCCGGGTCTCCGGTCAGGGTGAGATGGACGAAGCGGCCCTGGGCAAGCAGTTCGTACACCCGTGTCGCCTCCCGGTCCGTGGTGGTCAGCCCGACGTCGGGCATACGCCGCCCCACCAGCGGATCGGCGTCCGGAGTCGTCGGCGGGTAGTGGGTGCCGAGCGCGGAGACCTGGTCGGCGAGCCGTTGGTTGACCTCCGCCATGCCCAGCAACTGGTCGACAAGCGTGCGCAGGGCCACGGCCGGGCGCTGATACTGCTCGATCAGCGTCAGCTCCGCCAGCAGGGTCTGGACCTCGGTGTTCTCGGTCACCGACTGGCCGACCGGCCGCCGTTCGCGGCCGTAGCTGTCCAGCAGCCCGGGCGGGGCCCAGCCGGCCACCACGGCGGCGAGTTTCCAGCCCAGGTTCATGGCGTCCTGCAGCCCGGTGTTGAGCCCCTGGCCCGCCGCGGGGAAGTGGATGTGCGCGGCGTCGCCCGCCACCAGGACGCGTCCCGAACGGTAACTCTCCGCAAGCCGGGTGGCGTTGCCGAAGCGCGACAGCCAGCGAGGCTCGGCGACCCCGCAGTCGGAGCCGGTGATCCGGGTGAGTGACGTGCGGAACTCCGCCACGGTCACGGGCTCCCCGGCCGGCACCCGCAACCGCTCCGGATCCAGGTAGACGAAGCGGGTGAGCCCTCCTTCCAGCGGCACGACGATCACGCCCTGGGCCCGTGCGGCATCGAGTGCGCCGGGCCGCGGGTCGACGACCCCGAAGTCGCCCAGCACCCCGGTCAGCGTCTCGTCGGTGCCCGGGAAGCCGATCCCGGCGTCCTGCCGCACGATGCTGCGTCCGCCGTCGCACCCGACCGCGTAGAGGCCACGCACGGTCTCGGTGCCGCCGCCGGGAGGGCGCACCTCCACCGCGACCCCGTCGCTGTCCTGGCTCACGCCGAGGGTCTCGTGTCCGCGGCCGATCTGCACTCCCAGTTCGCGCGCCCGTTCCTCGAGGAGGGCTTCGGTGCGCGCCTGGGCGAGGAAGAGGGTGTAACCGTGCCTGGAGTCGAGAGCGCTGAAGTCCAACTGGGTGGGCAACCCCGCGAAGTGCCAGCCCGGCACGGTGCGGCCGAGCGGAAGGAACCGGTCGAGGAGCCCTCGTTGGTCCATCAGTTCCACACTGCGGGGGTGCAGAGTCAACGCCCGCGAATCGCGCTGCGGCTCACTGCGGCGCTCCAGAACGCGGGTCCGTACGCCCGCCAGCGACAGTTCGCACGCGAGCATCAGCCCGGTCGGGCCCGCGCCCACGACGATCACTTCGGTGTCCATCGGAGATACCCTCCTACATTTAGTGAACGACGTTCACATGAACACCGTTCACTATAGTGGCGTCCATGAACTCGCCGTCAAGCCCCACCCGAGGGCGGCCCGCCCGACTCGACCGGGCCCGCACCATTCAGACCGCCCTCGACCTGCTGAACGAGTCCGGCCTCGACGCGCTGACCATGCGCCGGCTCGCCGACGCGCTGGGCGTCCAGGCCGGTGCGCTGTACCGGTACTTCGCGACCAAGCAGGACCTGCTGACCGCGATGGCGGAGCGGATGGTCGGCGGCGTCGCCGACGCCGCCGGGCCGACGGGGGACGGCGACTGGGGCGAGAGAGCGGCGCGGCTCGCCCGCGCGCTGCGTACGGCCCTGCTCGCCCATCGCGACGGCGCACGCGTCTTCGCCGGTACGCACTCGACGGGCCCCAACACGCTGGGCTTCTCCGAAAGCCTCGTCGGCGTCCTGCGCGAGGCGGGCTTCGACGACGGCGAAGCGGCGCGAGCGCTGTACGCGGTGGCCAACTTCACCGTCGGCCACACCCTGGAGGAACAGGCCGCCCACCCGCCGGCGGACGGGGAGCCCGCCCATGCGGGCATCCTGCACGAGGCAGTGGCGGCAGGGACGTATCCGCACCTCGCCGCCACCCTGCCGGTGCTCACCAGCACGGACTTCGCGACACACTTCGAGTTCGGACTGCGGCTGCTCCTGGACGGACTGCGCGCCGTCCGGCGGTGAGCCCGACGGGCCGTGAAACGGCTGGTGCGGTCGCGCGTCACTCGCGGTGCGACCAGCGGTTATCGAGGCTGTTTGTGGGGCGACGCACAGGTCGCGTTGGCCTGCAC
>NZ_JBIVPJ010000004.1:7234-380807 GCF_044754585.1 Streptomyces sp. NPDC093065
GCACCAGTAGACCTGTCTAGCCTCGTGGGTGGAAGTGATCAATACGGTCACCGATGGCACTATGAGGAGGTACTGGACATGGCCGAGCACGCGCTCATCGAGGCTGTTTGTGGGGCGACGCACAGGTCGCGTTGGCCTGCACCAGTAGACCTGTCTAGCCTCGTGGGTGGAAGTGATCAATACGGTCACCGATGGCACTATGAGGAGGTACTGGACATGGCCGAGCACGCGCTCAAGGACAAGGTCGCGGTCGTCGGCGGGGGCGAGAAGAACCTGGGTGGGCTGCTCAGCAAGTCGTTCGCCGAGGCCGGGGCCAAGGTCGTGGTGCATCACCACACGTCGGAGAAAGAGGCAGAGGAGACCGTCCGGGCCATCGAGGACGCCGGAGGGCAGGCGGTGTCCGTGCAGGGCGACCTGACGGACGTGGCGAGTGTGCGGCGGTTGTTCGACACCGCGGTGGACACCTACGGCGGCGTCGACGTCGCGGTGAACACGACCGGGATGGTGCTGCGCAAGCCGATCCTGGAGACCACCGAGGAAGAGTACGACCGCATGTTCGGCATCAACGCCAAGGCTGCGTACTTCTTCATCCAAGAGGCGGGGCGCCGCCTGAACGACCACGGCAAGATCATCAGCCTGGGCACCTCCCTGCTGGCCGCCTTCACCGACGGTTACTCCACCTACGCGGGCGGCAAGGCGCCGCTGGAGCACTTCACCCGGGCGGCGGCCAAGGAGTTCGCCGACCGGTCGATCTCGGTGAACGTCGTGGCGCCGGGGCCGATGGACACGCCGTTCTTCTACCCGCAGGAGACGCCGGAGCGGGTGGAGTTCCACAAGTCGCAGGCCATGGGCAACCAGCTCACCCACATCGATGACATCGTCCCGCTGATCAGGTTTCTGGCCGTCGAGGGCTCCTGGATCACCGGGCAGACACTGTTCGCCAACGGTGGCTACACCACCCGATGAAGCCGCACACCAGGGCCGGCCGCGCTCGTCGACGCGGTCGGCCCCGCGGGCGGGCGCACGCCGTATCCGATTCCGGCACGAGGGGGTCAAGAGGTGGCTGCCGAGCTGACTGCTCCCGGGGCGTGGGCGCAGAGCGAGCGGCGGGGCGGTTCCCCGTGCCGGTGCCGCAGGGGGGTGAACTGACCCCGTGGGCCTGGACCTGCACAAGCTTGAGCACCTGATCGCGGTGGCCGAGGAGGGCAGCATCACCCGCGCCGCCGCCCGCCTGCACCTGTCCCAGCAGGCGCTGTCCACCTCCATCCGCGTCCTGGAACGCGAAGTAGGCGTCCCCCTGCTGGAGCGCACCGCCACCGGTGTGATGCTGCTGCCTGCGGGCGCCGCCCTGGCCGAGGACGCCCGGATCCTGCGGGGCACGGCACGCTCCGCCCTCCTGCGGGCCCGCCGCATCGGCCGCGGCGAGCAGGAAGTGCTGCGCCTGGGTCACACCCCGGCCGTCACCGGGGAGGAGATCATCGCCTTGCTGCGGCAGGTGGGGACCGTCCACCCCCACCTGGCCACCGACGTCAACCAGCGCTACCCGGCCGAACTGACGGACGCACTGCTGGCCGGAGACCTCGACATCGGGCTGTGCCGGGCCATGACCCCGCCACACGGACTGGCCCGCACCACCCTGGGCCACCAGCCGCTCAACATCGCCGTCGCCGCCGACCACCCCCTCGCCACACACACTTCCGTGGCCCTGTCGGACCTCGCCGACCAGCACTTCATCGTCTGGGGCCAACCCGGGCACTCCGGCTACACCGACCTGCTCATCAGCCACTGCCACGCAGCCGGCTTCGACCCCCGCACCGAACGCACCGTCCTCCAGGGCACCCCACCCGCCACCGCCGTCATCGGCACCGATCGTCTCGCCTTCGTCACCACGGCCCCAGGCCGAGCCGCGGGCGGCGCCGCCGTCGTCGCCCTCAGCCCGCCCGTCCACGCTCCCCTGCACGCCCTGTATTCCCCACAGGCCACCAGCCCCACCAGAGACGCATTCCTCACTACCGCCACCCTGTGAGGGCCAATCTTCCACGAAGTCGCCACCGCCCAGACCCGGGACCTCTCGACCTGGCTCGGCAACCGTCAGGTGTGGCCGCAGGAGACGAGGACGACGCCGACACCGCCCAGGTGCGCATCCATACGCACGCCTTCCCCTCACCACAGAGTGAAAGGCCACAGTCCAATGCACCCGAGACCCTCCTCGCCCTGCACCGTGCCCGCGGCGTCGAACTGCGCGCCGAAACCGACACGCACCGTCTTGCCGCAACGGTCCGGCAACCCCGGGACCTCCGCGCCCGTCTCGGCTGGACCCTCGTGGAAGTCGGACTCCGGCTGACTGCCGCCCCCAAGACGG
Source organism: Streptomyces sp. NPDC093065 (assembly GCF_044754585.1). NCBI lineage: Bacteria > Bacillati > Actinomycetota > Actinomycetes > Kitasatosporales > Streptomycetaceae > Streptomyces > Streptomyces sp. NPDC093065. The sequence continues at coordinate 9,597 of NZ_JBIVPJ010000004.1, forward strand.
CAGCCGCCATTCCAGGCGTCGCAACGGCCTTCACTCCGCACGGCCTGACCGCGTTCCTGCAGAACGCCGGCCTGCAGGGCCGGGGCGACGGGACGGACTCCAGGCAGCACTCGCACAAAGCAGGAACGGTGTCACCGGCGTTGGCGTGGCACCGCACGGGTGGCCACCCCGCGCCGAACAACGTGATCATCGGACAGGGAAGGCGGCGGACCCGTCACCCGGAATACGGCAGGACGCTGCGGTCCTCCTGCTCGGGCCCGACGACGCCCCTGCCGTTCAGTGGTCGTCCCAGTGGCCCTCGTGAGCCGCGTGGCGGTGGCCCTCGTGCACGTAGTCCATGTGGTCACCGTGGGGAACCGCCACGTGACCGCAGCCCTCGCCGTGCGCGTGGGAGTGTTCGGCGTGCTCCCGGTGCCCGTCGACCTCGCACTCGTCCACGTGGCCGTCGTGCTCACGGTGCAGATGCCCGTCGTGTACGTAGTCGACGTGTCCGTCGTGAGGAACCGCCACGTGACCGCAGCCCTCGCCGTGCTTGTGTTCGTGTCCGGGGTGCGGTTCATGTTGCAAAGATGTCGCCACTTCGCTCATCTCCGTGAAATCGGACCACCGCCCGTGCTGGACGACAGCCTCCAATGTCCTTCCCGTTTTCTACCCTCGCGGGCAGGGCTCCCTTGGAGAACACACGTCGGCAAACAGGCTAATTGCGCACGAACAGTGTCGACAACGACTTTCGTTGCTGTATCCGCCAATGCATCTCCCCCGGTTCCGGTGTGCACCGTCGGCTCCGGGACCTAATGAGGGGCGAACCTCAGATGCGGAGCGACACTGCGGAGTTTCTCGCAGGTCTCCTCGGTCTCGCGTTCCGGGCTGGACTGGGCGGTGACTCCCGCGCCCGCGCGCAGATATGTCTCCTCGCCCTCGCCGATGAGGGTGCGCAGGACGAGGGCGGCGTCCAGGGCTCCGCCGGCGCTCCCCCGGAAGACCGCCCCGCCGTACAGCCCGCGGAGACCTTCCTCGTGGCGGGCCAGGGCCTGGAGAGCGGAGCGTTTGGAGACTCCGGTGGCGGTGATCGCGGGAAAGAGGGAGGCGAAGGCGTCCCACGGTCCGGCCTCGGTTCGCAGTCGGCCGGTCACCCTGGAGGCGAGGTGCTGCACCGACCCGCGCGGCCGGACTGCCATGAACTCCTCGGCCGCGACGGAACCGGGCCGGCACACGGCGGCCATCTCGTCCCAGGCGAGGCGTACGGACACGGCGTGCTCGTGTATCTCCTTGGGGTCGGTGAGCAGTTCCGTGCGTAGGCGCTCGTTCTCGGCCGGGTCCGCCCCGCGTGCGCGGGTGCCGGCGAGCGGCTGGGTGCTGACACGTCCGTTCTCCCCGACCTCCACGACGGTCTCCGGGCTGAACCCGGCCGCCCGGTAGCCGCCGATGTCCAGCAGATAGGAACGGGCGGGAGTGTTGGCCCGGCGGCCCGCCAGGTAGGTCGCGGGGAAGTCCACGGGTGGTCCGGCGGGCAGTGGAACCTTTCGGGAGACGACGGCCTTCTCCAGGAGCCCGGCACGTATGTCCGCGACCGTGCGCGACACCGCGCTGCCGTAGGCGGCGGTGCCGGCCGCGACGGTCCGCTCAGTGACCTCCGGAGTGGTCCCGTCGGCGGGGAGTTGTCGTGTCGTCGGCTCCGCCAGCAGGTCGGCGACCTTGCGGAGCCACGCATCGTCCACCGCGCGGACCACGGTCCGGTCGCCGGTGAGGGTCACCTCGACGGACGGGATCAGTGCGTGCAGCAGCGGTCCGGCGCCGGCGTCCGAGGGATCAGCGTGCAGGATATGGGCGAGTTCGAAGGCCGCCCAGCCGTAGAAATGACGTCCGCCGTCGTGCGCACCGTGCACCGCGGACAGGGCACTCAGTGCGGCGGCGAACGCCGTCAGCGGCCTGCCGCCGGTGGGGCAGGTCCAGGTCCGGCCCGCCGCCCGCGCGGTGATGGTGGTCGGGTGCGCGGTGAGGCTTACGGCGGAGCCCGCCGCGAAGTGCCAGACACCGCCCGCCGCCTCGTAGACCATGTACTGGTCGGCGAGCTCGGCTTGGGCGAGGCGGGTGCTGGTGGCCGCGGGGTCGTGGCGAGGCCCCAGAGTTGTCGAGCGCTGGAGTGGGGGGACGGAACCCGCCCACGAATCCCAGGTGTTGTCGCTCAGGCCGGTGCTCATCGTGTCGTGCCTTCCCTCTGACGCTGCTGCTGTGCCCGGTGGGTCGCCGGTGCCGGGTGCGGGGTCATGACCGTGCCGCCTCCAGCCGCCAGCCGTGGGCCCGCGCCCGCCGCTGCCAGAAGGACGCGTAGGTTCCGTCCGCCGTGACCAGGTCGTCGTGTGTGCCTTGTTCGGTGATCCCGCCGTCCTCCAGGACCAGGATCTGGTCCGCGTGCACGACGGTGCTCAGCCGGTGGGCGATGACCAGCAGCGTCTTGCGGTGGGCGAGGGCCCGCACGGCCTCGGCGAACAGTGCCTCGTTCTCCTGGTCGAGTGCGGCGGTGGCCTCGTCGAGGACGAGGATCGGCGCGTCCTTCAGCAGTGCACGGGCGATGGACACGCGCTGACGCTGCCCGCCGGACAGCCGCGTGCCGCCCTCCCCCACCTTGGTGTCCCAGCCGTCGGGCAACTCCGCGATCACCCGGTCGAGTCCGGACAGGGCAGCGGCGTGCGTCAGTTCGTCCGGTGCGGCTTCCGGGGCCGCGATCCTGACGTTCTCCTCGATGGTGCCGTCGAACAGGTAGACGTCCTGGAAGACGAGGGAGACGTGTGCGGCCAGGTCGTCGGCGGTGATCTCGCGGACGTCGACGCCGCCGATGCGAACGGTGCCTTCCGTGGCGTCACGGAAGCGGGCGATCAGCGCGGCGACCGTGGTCTTGCCGGCGCCGGAGGGTCCCACCAGGGCGGTCATGCTGTGTTCGGGCAGGCGGAAGGTCACGTCGTTCAGGACCGGGCGGGCGGAAGTCCCGTCTGCCGTCCCGGTGTCGTAGCGGAAGCCGACCCCGGCGAACTCCACGCCCGCGCCCCGCGGTGTCTTCGGTTCGGCCGGCTGCGGGAAGGGCGGCTCGTCGAGGACGGCGCCGAGCCGTTCCAGGGTGTTGCGGGCGATACGCATGCCCGAGCCGGCTTCGGCGGCGGACGCCACGCTGTCGATGAGGCGGACCAGCAGCACCAGGAGTGCCAGGAGGGCGGGGACGGTGAGCGACCCGTCGAGCTGCCAGGACACCCCGAGTGCGAGCAGCAGGGCGAAGACGAGCCGGGTGGCGAAGGTGAAGGAGACCAGGCCGGGCAGGCCGCGGACGATGAGCCGGCGGTCGGCGCGCGCCTCGGCCAACAGGGCGTCGTCCAGCGCCCCGTAGCCCTCCGCGGTGCGGCCGAAGGCCCGTAGGACCGGCTGGTTGCGGGTGTATTCCAGGACCCGGTCGGCCGACTCGCCGATCGCGGCGTCGCGGCCGAGGTCGAGCCGGCGCATCAGTGCCGTGCTCGCCTGCTGCACCGCGAACAGCACCGGCACGCAGGCCAGGAGCACCAGTGCGGTGCGTACGTCGAAGAAGAAGGTCGCGACGACCAGCGTCACCGGGGTGAGCAGGGAGGTGATGAACGGTCGGAGCAGGTGGGCCGGTGTGCTCATCACCTGGATGACGTTCTGCCCGGCGAGCCTGCTGAATTCGGCCGTGCGGCCGGCGGTGAACCAGCCCAGCGGCAGGCGCAGGGCCTGGTCCGCCATACGGCGGTGGAGCACCCGGGAGAGCTGGGATCCGACCGTGAAACCGCCGCTGACGGCCGCGCCCTGGAGCGCCGCGTAGACGAGTACGCAGCCGGTGAATCCTGCCAGCCAGGGCCATACGTCGTCCGGGTCCGTGCCGAGCAGGGCCTTGAGGACGGGCACGAGGAGGGCGAAGGCGACGCCCTGGAGGACGGCCGCGCCGGACTGGAGGAGCACCAGCCGGTTCAGTGGGCGGGAACCTTCCGGCCCCAGGACGCGGTAGAGCTGACGGATCATCGTGCACTTCCCTCTCGGATGTCGTCCGCCGCACCACGGGCGCCCACGGGTGCGGACCGGTGGTGCGGTACGCCGTCGGTCTCGTCCGGGCCCGCGGTCCGCTGGGCCTGCCAGAGCACGGCGTAGCGGCCGCCGGCGGCGAGCAGGTCGTCGTGGCGGCCCTGTTCGGTGACGCGTCCGTCCTCCAGCACCACGATCCGGTCGGCGGAGCGGATGGTCGACAGCCGGTGGGCGATGACGAGGAGGGTGCGGCCGGCGGCGAGGGCGGACAGGCCGTCCTGGATCAGTGCCTCGGAGTGCGGGTCGGCGTAGGCGGTCGCCTCGTCGAGTACGAGGACGGGCGCGTCGGCGAGCAACGCCCGTGCGATGGACAGGCGTTGCGCCTCGCCGCCGGAGAAGGTGACGGCCGTGCCGAGTTCGGTGGCGTAGCCGTCGGGCAGGGCCGTGATGCGGTCGTGGATGCGGGCGGCTCGGGCGCACCGCTCGACCTCCTCGTCGGAGGCGTCGGGGCGGCCCAGGCGGATGTTGTCGGCGACGCTCGCCCGCAGCAGCCGTACGTCCTGGAGGACGAAGCCGACGCGTCGGTACAGCTCGGTGGCGGGAATGTCCCGCAGGTCGGCGCCGCCGAGGGTAAGCGTGCCGGCGGTGGCGTCGTGGAAGCGGGGCAGCAGCGACGCCAGGGTGGACTTGCCCGAGCCGGAGGGGCCGACCAGCGCGGTGACCGTGCCGGGCGCGAGGTCGAGGTCGACGCCGCTGAGGACGTCGGTGTTCCCGTCGTAGGAGAAGGACACCCCCCGCAGGCGGACGTGGTGGCCGTCGGGGAGGACCGCGGCCGTCGGCTCGGGCAGGGTGGGGGCGTCCAGCAGGTCGGTGATGCGCACGGCGGCGGCCTGGCCGGCCCGGATCTGCTGGATGCGGGGGCCGACGACACCCATGGGGGCGGCGACGGCGGGGCCGAGCAGGAGGAAGGGGACGAGTTCGGCGCCGGTCGTCCAGTCCTGCGTGACGAAGAGCGCGCCCAGCCCGGTCAGGAGCAGCAGGACCACGGCGGGGGCGACCACCAGGATCGCGGCGGTGGAGGGGGGCAGGGTGGACCGGACCCAGCCGGAGAAGAAGTCGGCGAAGCCCTCGGTCGCGCGGACGAACCTCTCGTGGGCCTTGCCTCCGCGTCCGAAGCTCTTGAAGACGGCGATGCCGGAAGCGAACTCCACGGCGGCGGCGGAGATCCGGCCCACCGCGGCACCGAACTCGGCCATCTGGGCCGCGGCCCCGGCCATGGCCCGGCTGAACAGGAACACGCCCAGCAGCAGGGGCACCACGCTGACCAGGGCCAGGCGCCAGTCGACGGTGAGCAGGTAGGCCAGGACGAGCACCGGGGCGGTGAGGACGGAGACGACGTCGAGGAGGGTGTGGGCGAACAGGGTGTGCAGCGCGCTCACGTCGTCCTGCACGGCCTGCTTGACCTCGCCGGTGCCTCGTTCGGTGAGCCGGCCGAGCGGCAGCCGCCCGATGTGCCGGGCGAGCCGGCGGCGGAGGGCGAGCTGAAGGTCGTTGTCGGCGATGTGGGCGAGGGCGCCGGCCGCCGTGCCGCACATGAGGGCGACGAGGCCGGCCGAGCAGGCCAGCGCCACCAGCGGCCAGAGCGCGTCGCCGTCGGCCGGGGAACCCGTGGTGAGGCGCTCGGCGACGCGGGAGACGGCGATGAACGGCACCACTCCGGCGAGGGCGGCGGCGGCCTGGAGACCGACGGCGAGGGCCAGTCGTCCGCGGACGGGCGCGGCCAGCGTGCGCAGTGGCCGTGGCGGGTTGTCGGGGGTGCCCGCGCCGTCGGCTGCGGTGTCCGGTGCTGCCGGGGGCGGGCCGGGCTCGGGCGGTTGTGACTTCACTTGACGAGTACTCCGATTTCGGGGATGGGCCTGCCGCCCGCCTCGGTGATGCGGCGGCTGGTCATGCCGGCCTCGCGGGCCAGCACGGCGACGTCGAAGGTGTGCCAGTCGTAGCTGTCGGCGACCTCGCGGACGGTGCGGCCGTCGCGCAGGACCTTCCAGGTGGTCGTGAACCGCATGGCGTCGCCCTCGGTGGGTTCGCCGCCGATCCACCACTCGTACGTCTGGCGGCCGATGGTCTCCCGCAGGGACATGACCGGGGGGATGACGCGGGGCGAGGAGACCCCCATCAGTTCCACGACGACGGGCGCACCGTCGGGCAGGCGGTCCGCGAGCCGCTTCCACAGCGCCACGCGTTCGGGGACGGTGAGGTGACCGGCCACGCCGAAAACGACGACGGCGGAGAGCCGGTCGGGCAGGACGAGGTCCTGGGCGGCCCCGTCCACGACGGTGACGCGCCGGCGCAGGTCCGGGTCGCGGGCGATGCGGGAGGTGAGCATGGCGCGCATGGTGGCGGACGGTTCGGCGGCGAGGATCTCCGCGTCCGGCAGGGCGGCGGCGATGACCTCGGTGACGCGGCCTGTGCCGGCGCCGATCTCGAGGACGGGGCCGTGGGAGACGTCGAGTCCGGTGAGGACGCGGGTCAGCGGCGGGCCGCTGCTGGCGGTGTGCCGGGTGGCGACCAGTTCGTAGAACTCGGCCGAGGTCGAGTAGTAGTCGATCACGATGCTCTCCGGGCTGGGGTGGCCGGGCGGGCGGGCTCGGTGCGGCGGTTCACGGGGTGCTCGGCCAGGTGTGCGTGCCGCCGGTGGTCAGCGACGGGTCCAGCCTGCGCAGGACGGTGGCCACGACCTCACGGCGTCCGGGGGTGAGGTAGAAGTGATCGCCGGGGAAGACGCGTACCTCGGTGCGGGCGGTGGTGAGGTCCGCCCAGCCGCCTGCCCGGTCGCGGCTGCGTTCCTCACCGAGTTCCGGGTCGGCGCCGCCGGTGAGGACGTGCAGGGGGCAGGACAGCGGCTTCCGGTCGGGTGGCCGGTACGTCTCGATGATCCGGTAGTCGTGACGTACGGCCGTGAGGATCAGGGACCGCAGCCCGGGATCGTCCAGGATCTCCTGGCTGGTCCCGCCAAGCCGGGCCAGTTCGGCGCTCAGGGTGTCGTCGTTCTGGCGGTGGAGCTGCCCGGTGACGGCCGTACCGGGGGCGGCCCGGCCGGACGCGAACAGGCGGCGCGGGCCCGGGAGTCCGCGGCGGTTCAGCTCGTGGGCGAGTTCCCAGGCCACGGCGGAGCCCATGCTGTGCCCGAACAGGGCGTACGGCCGGTCGAGCAGCGGCGTGACGGCGTCCGCCACCGCTGTCGTCAGCTCGCTCATGCCGGCCGCCTCGGGATCCTCAAGGCGCTCCTCGCGGCCGGGGTACTGGACGGCGAGCAGTTCGACCTCGGGGGGCATCAGTGCCGCCCAGGGCCGGTAGAAGCTCGCGCTGCCACCGGCGTGCGGCAGGCAGATCAGCGTGAACCGGGGTGCGGTGCCGCCGTTCCACCGTCTGATCCAGGGGCTGTCGGCGCGCGCCCCGCGTGCGGAGGACCGGGGGAAAACGGTCACCAGGTCACCCTCATCTCTTCGAGGCCGAAGGTGGCGGAGTCGTGCTTGATCACGACGTCCTCCCGGTCCCCCGCGAGGCGGAGGGTGGGGACGCGGCGGACGAGCGTCTCCAGGGCGACCTCCAGTTCCAGCCGGGCCAGGTGCTGGCCGACGCACTGGTGGACGCCGTAGCCGAACGCGACGTGGTGGTTGTCGGTGCGGTGGAAGTCGACCCGCTCCGGCTCGTCGAACTGCTCGGGGTCGTGGTTGGCCCCGGCCAGGAGGGCGATGACGCCGTCGTCGGCGGGGATCGTCCGGCCGGACAGCTCGATGTCCTCGGCGGCCACGCGCAAGGGGATGGAGTCGGCGACGGACAGGACACGCAGGAGTTCGTCGACGGCGGCCGGCATCAGGGAGGGGTCCCGGCGCAGCTCCTCCATCAGCTCCGGCCGCTCCAGCAGGAGCAGCGTGCTCAGGGCGATCATGCTGGTGGTGGTCTCGCGTCCGGCGTTGATCGTGATGCCGAGGGTCGACAGGAGCTGGTCCGTGGTCACGTGGCCGGGGACGAGGTGCTCGGTGACGAGCTTGGAGACCAGGTCGTCGCGGGGCTCCTCCCTGCGCCTGCCGATCAGCTCGGCGAGGAGGCCGAAGAGATCGCCGAGGGCCTCGGAGACCTGCTCGGCGGTGCTGTGGCGGGAGCCGGAGACGCGGGTGACGTCCCGGAAGAACTCCAGGTTCTCCCGGGGGATGCCGAGCAGTTCGCAGATCACCGAGGTGGAGACGGCGTTGGCGTACGCGGAGACGAAGTCCACCGGGCCGTCGGCGGCGAGCATGTCGTCGAGGATCTCGTCGACGCGGGCCTGGACGGCCGGGCGCATCGCGCGCACCCGGCGCACGGTGAACACCGGCAGGAGCATGCGCCGGTACTTGGTGTGCTCGGGGGCGTCGGTGCGGATGAAGGGGCGGAACCTCGCCCCGGCCTCCTGCTCGCCCTCTCCGAGGGCCGGGAAGTCGGGGCGGCGGATGTCGGCGCTGACCCTGGGGTCGGAGAGCAGTTCGCGTACGTCGTCGTAGCGGGTGACCACCCAGGCCTCGCGCTTGGTCGGCAGGGTGACGCGGGCGACCGGCTCGTGGGTGCGCAGCGCGTCGTACTCCGCGGGCGCCGCGAAGGGGCAGCCGCGCTGGACGGGGAAGTCCCGGGGCGGGGACGCGGAGTCCGTGCGGGGTTCGCCGGGGGGCAGGGGCGCCGTAGGGGTCTCGGGGCTTGTCATGGAGGGTCCTAGCCGTCGGTGGAGGAGGAGAGGAGGGGGATGGGGCTCGGGGTGCCCGGAGATGCCGGAGCGCCGGGACCGTCGGGCGCGGTCCGGGCACGCGGCAGGTGCTGTACGGGAGCCGGGCCGGACGTGTCCGGGGTCCGGGTGAGGACGGCCAGCGGGGGTGCCCCGGGCCGGGTGGGCAGGGTGCGTGCGGTCAGGCCGGACTCGGCGACGACGTCCCGCAGTCCGAAGGGCTCCCAGCGGTAGGAGTCGTGGACCTCGCGTTCCGCCCGCGGGGCGCCGTCCCGGTAGACCCGCCAGGTGGAGTGCAGGCGCATCGCGCCGTCGTCCGCCTCGTCCGGTGTGCCGCCGAACGACCACTCGTAGCGGTGGCGTCCGGCGGTCGCGGTGGCGAGCCGGGTCTCGGGCAGGGTCGTCGGTTCCTCGAACTGCATGAGTTCGACGATCACGAGTCCGCCGGGCGCCAGTCGCCGGTTCACCCGCCGCCACAGCCTGGCCCGCTCCTCGGCGTCGAGGTGGCCGAGGACTCCGCAGAGCAGGACAGCGCTGATCCGGTCGGGAAGGTCGAGGTCGGGGGCGGCGTCCGCGGTGACGGTCACCCGGGTCCGCAGGTCCTCGTCGCTGAAGACCCGGCTGGTGAGCACGGCGCGCATGCCGACCGACGGTTCGCAGGCGATGATCTCCGCGTCCGGCCGTGCCCGGGCGACCGCCTCGGTCAGGAGACCGATGCCGGCGCCGATGTCCACCACCGGCCCGGTGCCGAGGTCGGCGTCGGCGAGGAGCGCGGCGACGGCGGGGGCGCTCGCGGTCGCGGTGTGTTCGGCGGCGACGAGGTCGAAGAACTCGGCCGACGGAGAGTACGCGGCGGTGTCCGAGGGCGGGGCCGACGCCTCGTCCGGTGCGGGGCGGGTGTCGGCCGTGTCGCACCGGAACCGCTCCTGTGCGGGGAAGACGTCGCTCACCGCGAGGGGGCGCGGCGTGGGCGGCCGGACGATCTCGGGAGGGCCGAGCCGGGCCGCGAGGTCGGTCCAGACGCGGCACACGGCCAGGTCGTACTGGCCCGCGCGCAGAGCGTCGCCGCCCTGCGCGATCGCGTCGCGGAGACCGTCGAGCGCGTTGCCGATCGCTTCCGGCCACAGGTCGGTGAAGACGGTGCGGAAGGAGCCGGTGCTTCCGACCACCGCCGTGCTCCCGAGTCCCAGGCGGCCGGTGCCGGGGCCGTCCAGGACGAAGCGCCGGTCGGCGTCCCGTCCGATGTGCAGCCGTGGGCTCCACAGCACGGGCCCGTGGGTGTCGGCCAGGGTGAGGACCCCGCCCTCCGTGCCGAGGGCGATCCGGTGCCAGTGCAGGGCGTGGTTGTCCCGGTCGGACGGGTCGAGCTGGTGGTGCACCCGCAGGGTGAGGGGTGCGCCGGCGAACACGCCGTGCAGGGAGCGGAACGGCTGGGGTCCGATGCCGGCGGGCAGCGGTGCCGGGTCCGCGAAGCGCCAGGGGCGCAGGGTGCCCATGGCCTGCCCGAGGATGTCCACCAGGGGGTGCATGAGGTGGATCGGGGTGGCGGCGTCCAGGAAGAGCGGGCGCTGCCGTGCGACGAGCCGCCGGGCCGCCTCGACGAAGGAGCGGACCGGGGCGACGTGCGGGTAGTGGGTGTTGAGCCGGTACTGCACCCCTCGGCGGCGGGCGTGCTTGAGATTGTCCGTCAACTCGGTGAGGTGCACGGGGTGTTCCTGGAGCACGTGGATGCCCCGGTCCATGAGCGCCCGGGCCAGGTCGGTTCCCTGGCCGCCCGAGATGGACGAACTCACCGCCACGCAGGCCGCGTCGATGTCGTCGGGAAGGTCACCGGCGTCCGTGTGGAAGGGGATGCCCAGGCTCTCGGCGTACTCCCTGGAGGCTCGCGATCCCCGGCTCAGGATGCCGGCCAGGGTGTATCCGGGGCGTCGGCGTACGGCTTCGGCGTAGAAGCGGCCGAAGTTGGTGCCGCAGACCAGTACGCGCAGTGGTGTCGAGGTGCTCACAGGACCCCTTCCTCATCCAGCCCGGCGCCGGCGGCCGTTCCGGTGAGCCGGAGGTCGGCGGTCCCGTGGGAGCGCAGGTGCCGCACCACGGCGTCGGGGTCGAGCACGTCGCCGGCGAAGTGGACGCCCGCCGGGACCCCGCCCCGCAGTACCGCGTCCACCGCCAGGGCTCCCACGGCGGCGGTGAGCCGGTAGCTGCTGGCCGTGCGCAGGGTCGCTCCGGCGGTCGCGGGCGCCCCCGAAGCGGTGCCCGACAGCGCGAAGTCCATGACGTAGTAGGGCTTGCGTCCGGCCAGGTCGAGGTCGGCGGCGAGGATCAGCCGCTGCGCCAGGCGGTCCGGGTCCCCTCCGGCGGCGAGGCGGCCGGGCAGGAGGTTGAGCAGGGCGCGTACGGCGGGGCCGGGGTGGACGTTGTACCAGTCGAGCCGGTCGACGCCCAGGTCGCCGGCGAGGCGTTCGCTCTCGCCGCTGAGGTAGGGCTGTACGGCGACCCGGCCGGGGAACGCTCGGTGCACGGTGTCCTCGTCGGTGCGCAGGGCGCGCGGCACGCGACGGCCGCCGCGGACGGCAGCCAGGGCCTCGCCGTAGGCCGCGCCGTGCGCACCGCCCGAGCTGAGGGAGAGCATCAAGTCGTGCGCCACCGTCGGCGAACAGGGCTCCAGGCCCCCGCAGTACGCGGTCAGCGCGGCGACACCGTCCAGGCCCTGCCCGGCCAGCCAGCGGGGCAGGAGGCTGGACAGGCCGGGCAGGGCGCCCGCGGACAGGACGACCGTGCGCGCGTCGCGGGCCGGATCGCCGCCCTTGAGGAGGTCTTCGGCGGCCGGGTCGTCGCCGGCCACGTCGACGCAGTGCGCGCCGGCGTCGAGCGCCGCGAACGCCACGGTGGCGCGGAGCCGGTAGGTGGGGCCGACGCAGTTGAGGACGATGTCGCAGCCCTCGGTGAAGGCACGCAGTCCGTCCGGTGCGGTGGCGTCGGCCCAGACCGTCTCGTCGTGGCCGCCGGGGTTCTCCTCGGCGACCTCGCACAGGGTGGACGCGGTCCGGCCGCCCAGCCGCAGGCCGCTGTGGCCGAGGGCGCGCAGTTCGCGTACGGCGGCCCGGCCGACCGCGCCGGAGGCGCCCAGGACCCCGATCACGGGCTTGCTCATCGGGTGATCGCCCCCTGGGTCAGCTCGGCGAGGGTCTTGAGGATGCCGGGCGCGTGCTCGACGGACAGGCAGCTGTAGTGGTCGCCGCCGATGTCGACGATGTCCAGGTCGCCCAGGGTGAGTTCCTCCCAGTAGGCGGTGACGGCGTCCTTGCTGCCGGGGAAGGGGTAGGCGCCGTCGTGGCGCAGGAAGGTGATGTCACCGGCGTAGGGCTCGGCGTCGTAGCGGGTGATGGCGAAGACGCTCTGCCGGAAGGCGAGGAAGAGCCGGGTCATGTGGTCGGGTTCGTAGGTGCCGGCCGATGCGGGCACCGCCTCGCACATCCGCGCGATACGGGTGGCCCGGGGGATGCCGGCCAGCTCCCGGAAGCGTCCCGCGACGTCCGCGAACTCCTCTGCCAGTGCGGCGAGTCCGCCGTCCGGCAGGACGCCGGGACTGGCGGCCAGGACCGCGTCGGCGGCCGCGGCGACCCGGTGCTGGTCGTCGGGGAAGCCGAGGTCGGCGGGGTCGATGCCCATCATGACGGCGAAGGAGTACTCGGCGAGCAGTTCGTCGTCGAGCCGGAAGCGGGGGCTGTGGCTGCTGATGACGGTGAGGCTCTCCACCTCGGCCCCGGACTCGGCGAGGTTGCGGGCCACCTCGGTGGCGATCAGGCCGCCAAGGCAGTAGCCGACGACGTGGAAGCGGCTGCGGCCGTCGGCGGTCAGGGCGCGGGCGTAGTCGGCCGCCATCTGCTCGATGAGCCCCTCCGGCGGCGCGGCGAGGAAGCCGTTCAGGTCCGGGACCTCCACGCCCACGACCTCGGCGAGTCCCGGTGAGCGGCGCCGGATCTCGGTGATCAGCGCCCGGTACGGCATGATCGTCGCGGTTCCGGCGTGGACCAGGACGGTGGTCGGCTCGTCGTCGGAGCGGGCGCCGTGCAGGTGGATCACCGGGTCCGTGCGTACGGCACCGGCGGCCGGCGCGTCCTCGGTGCCCGCGAGAGCGCGCAGGAACGCGGCGAGCCCGGCGACCGTCGGGCGGCGCAGCATGTGGCGCAGCACGACCTCCCACTCCAGGTCGGCGGCCTGCGGCACGCGTTCACGCAGCCGGCCCACCATGCGCGCGACGAGGAGCGAGTCGCCGCCGAGGTCGAAGAAGTCGTCGCCCCGGGCGACGCTCTCGGCCGCGAGGAGTTCCGACCACAGCTCGGCGAGGGCCCTCTCCAGGTCGTCCATGGGCTTCTCGTCCACGACGGCCGGGCCGCTCTCGCTGGGCAGCCAGCTCCGCAGGCGGGCACGGTCGGTCTTGCCGTTGGCCGTGCGGGGCAGGGAGTCGACGACCTGCCACACCGAGGGGAGCATGTACTCCGGGAGCCGGGTCGCCGCGGTGCGGGCCAGTTCGCCCACCGGGACGTGGTGGCGGTCGTCCTTCAGCGTGGCGAGGAAGACCTCCTGGCCGGTCCGGGCCAGCGCGTCCTGGGCGTCGGGCAACGAGGTGACCTCGGACGCGCCGTGCGCTTCGAGGAGTTGGCGCCACTGCGCGTGGGTGAGGAAGGACTGCCCGTGGTGCTCGCGCACGTCGGTCCACGTCCGTCCCGCGACCTCGAGGAACTCCATGGAGACCAGCAGGGGCAGGTTCTCGTCGCGGGTGTTCTCCACGAACACGAGCTGTCCGCCGGGCACCAGCAGTTCCCGCAGCCGGCCCACGGCCGCGTCCGCGTCCGCGGCGGCGTGCAGGGTGTTGGCGCAGATCACCACGTCGAAGGTGTTGGGCAGCAGGTGCTGGGCGCGCGGGTCCTCGTCGACGTCGAAGCGCTGGTAGCGGACCCAGGCGTGGTCGGCGAAGCGCTCGCGGGCCTCGTTGAGGAAGAAGGCGGAGGCGTCCGTGAACAGGTAGTCGACGCCGTACTCGGCGAGGACGGGCACCAGTTCACCCGTGGTGCCGCCGACGCCGCCGCCCACCTCCAGGACGCGCAGCCACTCCTCGCCGGTGTGGCCCGCGGCGATCTCGCGCAGGGCGGCGACCACCGCGTGGTTGAGATGCCGGATGGCGAGGTTGTCGCGGTAGGCGGCGTCCGCTGCCTCGGTGGCCGCGCCGGGGAAGAGCAGTTCCCGGATGCCCGTCTCCCCGGAGACCAGTGCGGGCAGCCGCTCGGCGCAGGTGCGCATGACGGTGAGCAGTTCCGTGCTCCAGCCGACCTCGTGTTCCAGTTCCGCGGCCCGCCGCCAGCCGTGTTCCGCTTCGCTGTCCGGGACGGTGACGAGACCGGTGTAGGTGTCGTCGGAGTCCCGGTGGGTGAGGCGGTCGCGTGCCGCCAGGGCACGCAGCCAGCGCCGCACAATGTGCCGGTGGCGGGGCGTGGCGCGCAGTGCCGTGCCCACCTCCTCGGCCGTGCGCGAGGCGCCGTCCGCGAAGGCTCCGGAGACGTGGAGGACACGGGTCATCTCCGCGAGGGCCACGTCGTCGAGGGCGGCCAGGAATTCCGTGAGCCGTACGGCGTCGACGGCCGCGGAGGCTTCCCGTACGGCGTCGGCGGCTGCCGCCCGCGCCTGTGTCCGCGTCGCCGGGGTTCCGGCACGGTCCGCGTCCGCGTCCGCCGGGCCGTCCTTGCGGGCCGTCTCCACGTACGCGGCGAGGCGTCGGCCTCCGGCCGCCAAGTCGTCGACGACGACGGCGCCCGCCGCGACCCGGGGGTGGGCCTGCACGGCGGCTTCGACCTCGGCCAGTTCGACCCGGTAGCCGCGGATCTTGATCTGGGCGTCCTCCCGGCCCAGGAACTCGATGGTGCCGTCGGGGAGGTACCGTCCGAGGTCACCGGTGCGGTAGAGCCGCTCCCCGGTGGCGGGGTCGGTGAGGAACCGTTCCGCGGTGCGGCCCTCGTCGCCGAAGTAGCCCTGGGCGACGCCGGCGCCGCCGATGTACAGCTCGCCCGGGACCCATTCGGGCCGTGGACGCAGCTGCCGGTCGAGCACGGCGAACGTCTGGTTGGTCAGGGGCGTGCCGTACGGGATGCTCGGGCGTGCGGTGTCCACCTGGCCGATCGGATGGGCGATGGACCAGATGGATCCTTCGGTCGCTCCGCCGAGGGAGACGATCTCCAGCCCGGGGAGGAGTTCGCGGGCCTGGTCCGGCAGGGCGACCGGTATCCAGTCGCCGGATATCAGTGCGAGACGCAGCGAGGCGTCGTCCGTGGGCGGCTCGGGGCGCAGCCAGTCGCACAGCATGTGGAGCTGGCCGGGTACGGAGTTCCACACCGTGACGCCGAAGTCGCGGACGAGTTCGGCCCAGTGGGAGGGGTCGCCGCGCCGGTCGGCGTGGGGCAGGACGAGGGTGGCACCGACGGCGAGCGGTCCGAACAGGTCGTAGACGGAGAGGTCGAAGCCGAGTCCCGCGATGCCGAGGACGCGGTCGCGCTCGGTGACGGTGAAGCGGCGGTTGATGTCCTCGATCGTGTTGAGGGCGGCTCGGTGGCTGATCATCACACCCTTGGGCGTGCCGGTGGAGCCGGAGGTGTAGATGATGTACGCGAGGTCGTCCGGGTGGCGCCGTGCTCCGTTCGCCCCGGGTGTCGCCGCGGCGTCCTCGGGGAGCAGGTCGACGGCGAGTGCCGCGACGTCCGCCGGGAGGTCGTCGATCTCGGCGAGCCAGGACTGGGTGAGGACCGTGCGGACGCCCGCGTCCGCGATGATCGTGTCCCGGCGGGCCGGTGGCTGTGCCGTGTCGACCGGCAGATAGGCGCCGCCCGCCATGAGTGTGCCGAAGACGGCGACGACCTGCTCCCAGCCCTTGTCCGCCCAGATCGCCACGGGCTCCCCGGGGCGCAGTCCGGACGCGGTCAGTGCCTCGGCGAGAGCGCCCGCGCGGGCCACGAGCTGCCGGTAGGTGAGGACCAGTTCGGGGGTGCGGACTGCGACGGCGTCCGGTGTGGCCCGGGCCCGGGCGAGTACGGGTTCGTGCAGGAGGGTGTCCGGCAGGGGCCCCTCGGTCGCGTTGACCGCGTTGCGGCGCACCGCCTGTGCCTCGGGAAGCGGGATCTCGGCCGGTGCGTCCCAGGCCGCGTCCCCGCCCTCGCCCTCGGCCGACAGAGCCCGTACGAGTGCCGTGTACGCGTCGAACATGGCGTCGGCCACCCCGTGGGCGAGGGTGCCCTCGCGGATGTCCCAGGACAGGCTCAGGGTGTCGCCGCGGTGCATGACCTGGCAGTCGAGCCACACCTGCGGGGTCCGCGTCAGGGCGTAGGTCACCTCGGGGGGCACGCCCTCGCAGGTGGCGCCGGTGCCGAGGGCGCTGGTGAAGACGACCGGCATCAGCACCGGTGCGCCGGCCCCGCGGGACAGTTCGGCGAGCACCTCGGAGCCGGTGAACAGGGGGTGCGCGAGGTCGTCCAGGAGCCGCGCCCCGACGGAACGGGTGCGCTCCGCGAAGGTGGCCGGGTGGTCCAGGTCCACGGCGAGCAGTTCGAGCGAGGTGAAGTCGCC
This sequence comes from Streptomyces sp. NPDC093065, assembly GCF_044754585.1. Classification (NCBI taxonomy): domain Bacteria; kingdom Bacillati; phylum Actinomycetota; class Actinomycetes; order Kitasatosporales; family Streptomycetaceae; genus Streptomyces; species Streptomyces sp. NPDC093065. Next base: position 25,990 of record NZ_JBIVPJ010000004.1, read on the forward strand.
GACGAGCCGGCCGATGTCCTCGTGCAGGTCGGGCCGGTCCACCGTGGGCACGTTGAGCGTGAACCGGCTGGTGCGCGACCAGCGGCCCACCGTCTCGGCGTACGCGGTGAGCAGTACCGTGGAAAGGGTCAGTCCGCGCCGCGCGGCCCGCTCGGTGAGGCGGTCCCGGTCGGCCGCGGGCAGCAGGACCTCCAGCCTGCGGAAGGTCACCGGCTCCGAGGTGGCCGGGGTGCGGCCCCTCTCCCCGGCGCCGCCGACGCCCGCCTCCCAGGCTTCGGCGAGCGGCAGTTCGGGTGCGGGCGGCAGGGTGTCGAGCCGTTCGGTCCAGTAGGCGCGGTCGCGGGTGTGCGCGTCGGAGTCGGCGAGGGCGCGGCGGGCCAGGACGTAGTCGCGGAAGGCGATCCGGGGTGCCTCGGAGAGGGGTTCACCGCCGTAGCTCCGCTGGAACTCCGCGAGGAGGATGCGCAGGCCGGCGTGGTCGACGACCAGCATGTCGAAGGAGAGGTGGAGTACGTCCCGATCCGCTGTCCGGCTCACGCGCACCTCGAAGAGCGGCCACCGGTCGGTGGGCGCCTCGCGTGCGGACAGCCGCGCACGGGTGCGCTCCAGCTCCGCCTCGGCGACGGCCGGCGAGAGCGCGGTCAGGTCGTCGGCCTCGACGACGAGGGAGGGTACGTCGGCCAGGACCTGCTGGTAGCCGTCGTGGTGGACGACGGCACGGAGCATGTCGTGCCGCCGGACCAGCTCCCGCCACGACGCGGTGACGCGGTCCACGTCGAGGTCGGGGTATTCCAGTTCGACGTAGGCGTGGCAGCCGACACCTCCGTAGGCGTAGGCGTCGGTGCGGCCGATCAGGTAGGCGGCCTGGATGTCCGTCAGCGGGAAGGGCGCGTGGCGGTTGTCCGGGTCGGCCCGCAGCACCGGTTCCTCCGCTTCCAGGTGGCGCAGGAGGGCTTCCTTGTGGGTCCGCAGTTCGGCCCGGTGTGCGTCGGTGAGGCGGCCCTGGGGGGCGCGGAAACGCAGTTGGCCGTCCTGGGCCCAGAGCACCACGCCCTCGTCGGCGTAACGGGCCAGCAGTTCAGGGATGTTCACAGCTCTCCGGTCTCGTAGGCGGTCCCGTGGGCCGCGAGCGTTCGGGTGATGTCCGCGGCGAGCGCGGCGACGGTCGGTGCGGCGAAGAAGCGCCGGGCGGGCACGGTGGCCCCGAGGCGGCGCTCGATCGCGGTGAGCAGGCGCAGGGCGGTGAGGCTGTCGCCGCCCGCGGTGAAGAAGTTGGCGTGGCGGTCGGGCGTCCAGTGCGGCAGATGCTCGCTCCACAGGCCGGCGAGGGCCGTCTCGGTCTCGCCGTGCGGGGGTTCGGTCACGGCGGGCGCCGTCTCCGGTCCCGCCGGAGCGGCCAGCGCCGTCCGGTCGACCTTGCCGTTCGCGGTGAGCGGCAGGGCCGGCAGCAGCTGGATGCGGGAGGGGACCGCGTAGCCGGGCACTCGCTCGGCCAGCAGGGCGAAGAGACTCTCGGTGAGGCCGGGGTCCGCCGCGGGTGTGCCGGGCTCGACGGCACCGGCGGACCGCGCGTGCGTCGGCTCGTGCGGTACCGCGAAGGCGGCCAGGCGCTTCGCGGTCCGCTCCCCCACCGCCACGACGGCGGCCCGGGCGACGGCCGGGTGGGACTCCAGCGCGGCCTCGATCTCACCGGCCTCGATGCGGTGGCCCGCGATCTTCAACTGGCTGTCGAGGCGGCCCAGGAACTCCAGCAGTCCGTCTCCCCGGAACCGGCCCAGGTCACCGGTCCGGTACCAGCGCCGCCCGTCCCGTTCGACGAACTTCTCGGCGGTGCGGGCCGGGTCGGCCAGGTAGCCGCCGGCCAGTCCGGCGCCGCCGATCCACAGTTCGCCGGGCGTCCAGTCGGGGCAGTCCCGTCCGTCCCGGTCGACCACGCGGTAGTGCTGCCCGGTCAGGGGACGTCCGTAGGGGATGGAGACCCATCGGGGGTCCAGCTTCTCGACGGTGAGCGTGTTGGACCAGATGGCGGCCTCGGTCGCACCGCCCATGGCGACGAAGACGCAGGGACGGGCGGTGCGCTCCCGCAGGCGGCAGGGCAGGTCGAGGCCGATCCAGTCGCCCGACACCAGCGCCGTCCGCAGCCCCGCGATACGTCCACCCTGCGGCGTCTCCTGCTCGTCGGCGTCGAGGAGCAGGTCGAGCAGTGCCGGGACGGTGTTCCAGACGGTCACCCCGTGGCGGTCGAGCAGGCCCGGCCAGCGGGCCGGTGCACGGCGCTGGTCCTCGGTGGGCAGCAGGAGGGAGCCGCCCGCGCCGAGCAGCCCGAAGACGTCGTACACGGACAGGTCGAAGTCCAGTGCCGACAGGGCGAAGACCCGCTCGTCCGCGCCGATGCCGTGCCGGGCGTTGATGTCCGCGATCGTGTTCCAGGCGGCCGCGTGGGTGATCTGCACCCCCTTGGGCTCACCGGTGGAACCCGAGGTGAAGATGACGTAGGCGAGCGCTTCGGGAGACGTGTGCGACGGTGCGGGCAGCGGCTCGTGGCCCTGCGTCTCCGTGACGGACAGGGCACGGGGAGCCGTTCCGCCCGGAGCGGGCCAGTCGCCCACGACTATCTGGAAGGCGGCGGTGGCGCGCACCCGCTCCAGTCGTGCGGCGGGCTGTTCGGGGCTCAGCGGTACGTAGGCGGCGCCGGCCGCGAGGACACCGAGGACCGCGGCGATCTGCTCCGGTCCCTTGGGCAGGGTCACCGCGACCAGGTCGCCCGGGGCCACGCCGGCGTCACCGAGCGCGGCGGCCGTGCGCAGCGCCCGGTCGGCGAGGGTCCCGTACGTCACCTCCTCCCCCGCGGTCGTGACGAGGGCGGTCCGGTCGGGGACGGCCTTCGCGTGGGCGAAGAACGCCGCGTGCAGCGGGCGCGGGACCACCGGTTCCAGGGCGGCCTCCCGTGCGGCGGCGGCCCGCCGTTGGAGGTGGGAGGCGGGCAGCAGACCGGGCAAGGGCGCGTCCCAGTCACCGGCGGCGACGTATCCCAGCAGCCTCTCGTAGGCGCCGAGCATCGCGTCCAGTACGCCCTCGGGGAAGAGTTCCTCGACGGCGTCCCAGGTGACGACCAGGTTCCCGGACTCCTCGGTGACCTGGTTGTCCAGGCACACCTGCGGGGACTGCGAGATGCCCCAGACCTTCGCGGGGAAGCCGGTGCCCGGTCCGGCCAGCGTCGCGTCACCGACGCCGATGGCGCTGGTGAACACCACGGGCGCGGCGGCGTCCACGGTGCCCGTCCGGCGGCCGAACTCCCTCAGCAGCCAGTCGACCGGGACGTTCAGGTGGTCCAGGTCCTCCGCCTGGCGGCGTTGCAGTGCCTCGGCCGCCTCCAGCCAGGACCCGCCGTCGCGCCGGTGCCCGGCCAGCGAGAGGGAGGTGAAGTCGCCCAGCACCCGGTGGATGTGGGGGTGGACGTCTCGGCGGTTGAAGAGGGTGAGCGTGACGGTCAGCGCGTCCGTCCCGCTCCAGGTCTCCAGGACCTCCGCGTACAGGGCCAGCAGGACGGTGGACGGGGTGAGGCCGTGCCGGGCCGCCTCCCGCTTGACGGTCTGCCATTCCTCGGCGGGCAGGCTCAGCCGGCGCCGGGTGAAGACGGGCACGTCGAGGGTCGCCGGGTCCCGGTCGAAGGGCAGGGCCGGCGGGGGCGGGAGTTCGGACAGCCGCTCCTGCCAGTGGGCGCGGGCCCGCTCGGCCGGCCCCGGGTCGGTGGGGAGCCCGGTGAGGTAGTCGCGGAACGACACGTCGACGGGCGGCAGTTCGTGCTCGGGGTCGGCGTAGAGCACGTTCAGTTCGGCGTAGAGCGTGGTGATGGAGAGGGCGTCCAGGACCAGGTAGTCCAGGCCGACGCCCAGGCGGGTGCGTACGGCGCCGCCATCGTCGTAGCGCACCGCCTCGACCGCGAAGAGGGGCCATCGGGCGGGGTCGCGCACCTGCTGGGACAGGCGGGCGCGCAGGCCGGCCAGCGCCTCGTCGGCGTCGCCGGCCGGGACGTCCGCCACCGGTATGCGCAGGGGCGGTACGTCGGGCAGGACGCGCTGGTGTCCGTCCTCCACGACCGCGCGGAGCATGCCGTGCCGCCGGACGAGGGTGTTCCAGGCGCGCTCCAGCCGGTCGAGGTCGACGTCGGGGCCGTCGAACTCCGTGTAGTGCCAGGTGCCGACGCCGCCGAGGGTGAAACGGGGGTCGCGGCCGGTGTGGTAGGCGGCTTGGACGTCCGTGAGCGGGAAGGGCTCGTGGGCGCGGTCCGGGTCGGGCACGAGGACCGGTACGGCGGCCGGTACGGGCTGTGCCTCGGTGGCGGCCCGGGGGTGCAGTGTCTCGCAGAAGTGCTGCAGTACGGGGCGGGCGAAGAGGTCGGCCACGCGGGCGTCGGGGAATCCGGCGGCACGCAGCCGGCCGATCATCCGGGTCGCGACGAGCGAGTCCCCGCCGAGCAGGAAGAAGCTGCTCTCGCGGCCCACTTCGGGCACGTCGAGCAGGTCGGCCCACTCGGCAGCCACCGCGGTTTCCACCGGTCCGGCCGGTGCCGAGGTGCGGGGGCCGTCGTCTCCGGCCTCCTCGGTCAGCGCCCGGCGCACGGCCGCCCGGTCCAGCTTGCCGTTGGCGGTCAGCGGCAGGTCGCCCAGGACGAGCAGGCGCTCGGGGACCATGTACGCGGGAAGCCGCTGCGCCGCCCGCAGGCGCACCTGGTCGGGATCGGGTGCCTCGCCGGGGGCGGACAGGGTGGCGGCGAGGTGTCGTACGGGTGTGTCGAGGACGCAGGCGACCGCGTGCAGCACGGCGGGGTCGTCCTCCAAGGCGGACTCGACCTCGCCGAGTTCGATCCGGTGACCGCCGATCTTCACCTGGTGGTCGGCGCGGCCGAGGAACTCCAGTACGCCGTCGGGCCGGTAGCGGGCGAGGTCGCCGCTGCGGTACCAGCGTTCGCCGTCGTACTCGACGAAGCGTTCGGCGGTCCGCTCGGGGTCCGCTCGGTAGCCGTTGGCCACACCGGGCCCGCCGATCCACAGCTCGCCGGGGACGAGGTCCGGGCAGTCGCGCCCCCGTCCGTCCACGACCCGGGCCCGCATGTTGCGCAGCGGAACGCCGTAGGGGACGGACTTCCAGGCGGGATCGGTCTCCTCGACCTCGAACACCGTGGAGTGGACGGCGGCCTCCGTCATGCCGCCGAGCGCCACGAAGCGGCAGCCGGGCACGAGGGCGCGCAGTCTGCGGGGCTGGTCCAGGCCGACCCAGTCCCCTCCGAGCAGCACCATGCGCAGACTGTCGCCGAGGCCGTCGTCCTCCCCGGCGGCCATCAGCAGGTCCAGCAGGGCGGGCACGCACTGCACCAGCGTCACGCCGTGCGCGCGCACCAGGTGGGCCCAGTGGTGGGCGTCGCGGCGGTGCTCCTGTCCGACGGTCACCACTTGGCCGCCGAGCGACAGCGGGGTGAAGATGTCCCAGGTGGCGAGGTCGAAGTCGAGCGCGGAAATGGCGAGGGTGCGGTCCTCGGGGCCGAGGCCGAGCTGCTCCGCCATCGCCTCGACGGTGTTGACGACCGCGCGGTGCGACACCTCGACGCCCTTGGGCAGCCCGGTGGAGCCGGACGTGAACAGCACGTAGGCGGGCAGTGCGGGGTCCGGCCGGACTACAGGGGCGGGCTCGTGCGTCGCGGCGTCCTCCAGGAGCAGCACCGGGGCCGCGGAGACCCCCTCGCACAGCGGCGCGTGCTCCTGGTCGGTGAGCACCGCAGAGGCTCCGGCCACGGAGTGGATGCGTTCGCGGCGTACGGCGGGCTGCTCGACGCCGACGGGGGCGTACGCGGCGCCCGCGGCCAGGATGCCGAGGACGGCGGTGATCTGGTCGGCGCCCTTGGGTAGCGTCAGCGCGACGGTGTCGCCCTCCCGGACGCCGTGACCGTGCAGCAGCCCGGCGATCCTCCGGGCGGTGTCGGCGAGTTCCCCGTAGGTGAGGGTGTCGCCGCCGGTGCGGACGACGGCGACGCGGTCCGGCTCGGTCTCGGCGAGCCGGAAGAAGCGGGTGTGCAGGGCGCGGTCCGGTGCGGGCGCGGGCGGCAGCGCCGCCACCGCGCGCCCCGGCAGGACGCCGGGGGCGAGCAGGCCGTCCACCGGCCGGGCCCAGGTGTCGGGGTCCGTGATCAGACGGGTGATGAGGCCGCGGTAGGCGTCGAACGCGGCGTCGGGCACGGTGGCCTCGAACACGCCGTCCCTGACGTCCCAGTTGAGGAGGAGTCCGCCGTCGAGTTCGGTGACCTGGGCGTCCAGGTACACCTGGGGGCCCTGGGAGATGATCCAGGAGGGTCGGCCGAAGGCCTTCTGGACGTCCTGCTCGAAGATCTCGCCCAGTCCGATGGCGCTGGTGTACACGACCGGGGCCAGCACCGGGGCTCCCTCGGCGCGGGCGAGGTCGCGCAGGACCTCGACACCGCCGTACGCGCCGTGGGAGATGCCTTCCTGGAGGCGTTCCTGAAGCCCGCGGGCCTGTCGGGCGAACGGCAGGGGCGCGCTCATGTCCGCGTCGAGCAGGACCGAGCTGCTGAAGTCCCCGACCAGACCGGCCACGTCGGGGGTGAACATCTCCCGGTCGAACAGGGGGAGGTTGAGCAGGAAGCGCCGGCTGTCGCTCCAGGCGGCGACGACCTCGGCGAAGGCGGTGGCGAGGGCCGCGGCGGGGGTGATGCCGTGCCGTCGTGCGGCGCTGATCAGCGCGGCCTTGTCGGCGGGGCCCAGCCAGTGGTGCAGGCGGCGCGAGTGGGTGAGCGTGGTGTCGCCGGCGCCGACCGGGGTGAGCGGGTCGACGGTGGTCGGCAGGCGCGGCGCGCGGGGCAGCTCCGGCAGGCGCTCGCGCCACCAGGCGGCGTGCTGCTCACGTTCCGCGTCACGTCGGGCGGCGTGCTCCGCGAGGTACGTGCGGTAGTCGAGGCCGAGTGCGCGGGGCCGGTCGTCGGGACAGTCGTAGAGGCGGCGCAGATCGGACAGGAGGACGCGCAGGCTCAGGGCGTCGCCGGCCATCATGTCGAGGTCGATCTGCAGCCGGGTCCGGCCTTCGGGGAGCAGGCACAGGGCCGCGCGGAAGACGTCGCCGGAGGTGATGTCGGGGCGGGCGTGGGTGTTGCGTTCGCGCAGCAGCTCCAGCTCGGTCTCGGCGTCCCGCGGATCGCGGTCACGCAGGTCGTGGACGGTGAGGGGGGCTCCCGGCGGGCCGAAGCGCTGCCGGCCCTCCTCGTCGAAGACGGCCCTCAGCATGCCGTGGCGGAGCACGAGGGCGCGCAGCGCGGTGTCGAGCCGGTCGGGGTCGACCTCCTGGCCGTCGAGTTCGACGTAGAAGTGCGCGGCGACGCCGCCGAGCGGCTGGCCGTCCTGGCGTCCGATCCAGTAGGCGTGCTGCATCGTCGCCAGCGGGAAGGGCTCCGCCGGTTCCTCGTCGGCGGGCGCGTGGAGCGCGGTGGCCGGACCGGCCGGTGCGGGGCGCGTGGGTGCCTCGACGGGATGCTCCTGCCCGAGCAGGGCCGTCCAGGCTTCGAGGGTCGGGGTGCGGGTCAGCTCCTGGAAGGTGACCGTAGTGTCGGCGCGCCGCCACGTGCCGACCAGGGACATCAACACCAGTGAGTCGAGACCGAGTTCGAAGAGGTCGCGGTCGTCGTCCAGCTCGTGCGGCGCCATCTCCAGCGCGCGTGCCACCGCTTCACGCACGGCGTCCGGTGCGAAGAGGGACCTCTCGCCCTCCGCCGTTCGCGCTGGGACGACTGCTTCATCGCTCACTGGTGGGGCCTTCCGGTCTGGGGCGGGGCGGGTGAAGTGGCCGCGTCGGCGGCGGGGCTCCGTCCGAGGGACTGAAGCCCCCCTAGATAGAAATGATTTTCATTTCTATAATTCACATCGTAGTCACACAAGGGGCTGTGGCGCCAGAGCCCTCGGCCCGGCAATGAGAGGCAGAACCCCATGACCGAGACTGAACAGACCTGGTCCGAGGCGGAATCGGCCCGCTACCGGGCCGCCGGCCACTGGGAGGGAGTCACCTTCGGCGCACGTCTGCGCCGGGCGGCGGCGGACCACGGCAGCCGGGTCGCCCTGGTCGACGGGGACCGCCGGTGGACCTTCGCGGACCTGGACGCCGAGGCCGACCGCGTCGCCCTCGGACTGCGCGGAATCGGCGTCGGACGGGGCGACCGCGTCGTGGTCCAGCTCCCCAACCGCGCCGAGTTCGTGCTCGTCTGGTTCGGGCTGCAGCGCCTCGGCGCGGTCCCGGTGCACGCCATGCCCGGCCACCGGCGCCGGGAGATCGGTCATCTGGTTCGCGTGTCGGGGGCGGTGGCCTGTGTGGTGCCCGACCGGCACGCACGGTTCGACTACCGGGAGCTGATGCGCGCGGTGCGGGCGGAACACGAGCCGAACCGCTCGCCGCTCACCGTCGTCGTGGTCGGCGATCCCGGTCAGGAGAGTGGATTCGTCCCGTTCGAGGCGCTGCGGGCGGCTGATCCCTCGTCGCCCGGTCGTACCTCGCCGGGCGCCCCGCCGACTCCGGGCGCCGACGACGGCGGAGCTGACCCCGGCGACGTCGCCCTCCTGCTGCTGTCCGGCGGCACCACGGGCCTTCCCAAGCTCATCCCGCGCACGCACGACGACTACGCCTACAACGCCCGTGCCTGCGCCGAGGTCTGCGCCCTCGACGAACAGACCGTCTATCTGGCGGTGCTGCCGCTCGGCTTCAACTTCGCTTTCGCCTGCCCCGGTGTGCTCGGCACCCTCATGGCCGGCGGCACGGTCGTGGTCGCCCCGGATCCCAGCCCCCAGACGGCGTTCGCTCTCGTCGAGCGGGAGGGCGTGACCCTGGCCTCCCTCACGCCTCCGCTCGTCGCCCACTGGATGGACGAGGCCGCCGCCGGCTCCTGGGACCTCGGCAGCCTCGCCGTGGTGCAGGTGGGCGGGGCCCGGCTGCCCGAGGAGCAGGCCCGCAAGCTCGGTCCGGCGCTCGGGGTGACCGTGCAGCAGGTCTTCGGCATGGCGGAGGGGTTGATCAACCTCACGCGGCTCGACGATCCCGAGGACCTCGTCTGCGCCACCCAGGGCCGGCCCGTCTCTCCGGACGACGAGATCCTGGTGGTGGACGCCGACGGCAGGCCCGTGCCGGACGGGTCGGCGGGTGAACTGCTCACCCGGGGCCCGTACACGCTGCGCGGTTACTACCGCGCCGAGGAGCACAACCGCACGGCCTTCACCCCCGACGGCTACTACCGCAGCGGCGACGTGGTGCGGCGGCTGCCGTCCGGGCACCTCGTGGTGGTGGGCCGGATCAAGGACCAGATCAACCGCGGCGGCGAGAAGATCGCCGCGGTCGAGGTGGAGGAGCAGCTGCTCGCGCATCCGGCGATCACCGCGGCGGCGCTGGTGGGTGTGCCGGACGAGCGCCGGGGCGAGCGGACCGTCGCCTTCGTGGTCTGCGACGGCGCGGCTCCCGGCGTGCGGGAGGTGGCCGCCCATCTGAAGGAGCGCGGACTCGCCGAGTACAAGGCGCCGGACGAGGTCGTCCAGGTGTCCGGCCTCCCGCTCACCGCCGTCGGGAAGGTCGACAAGGCCACGCTGGCACGGGAGTTGCTCCGCCGGTGACGCGCGGCCCGGAGGGGCGCCCGCTGCTGTGCCGGGTGCCCCTCCGGGCCACCGTGTGAAGCCCTTCAACCGCGTCTACTTCGGCGCGGTGAGGACCGGACGGCCCTCATGGGCGAGCAGGTTCCGGGTGACGGTGTGTTCCGGGTTCACCAGGACGCGGTCTGCCCGGCCGGCTTCCACCACCCGTCCCTCGTCCAGGACGACGACCCGGTCCGCGCGGGAGGACGCGGCGGCCAGGTCGTGCGTCACCATGACGACGGTCAGGCCCAGCGTCCGCCGCAGGTCGTCCAGCTGGTCCAGGACTGTGCCCGCCGTCTCCGGGTCGAGCGCCGAGGTGATCTCGTCGCAGACGAGGACACGCGGCCCGGCGGCGAGCGTCCGCGCCAGTGCCACGCGTTGACGCTGGCCCCCCGACAACTCCCCCGGTCGGCGCCCCAGTACGTCCTCGTCCAGTCCGACCACCCCCAGTAGCCGCACGGCTTCGTCGGACGCGTCCCGCGCCCGCCTGCCGCCCACCCCCCTGAGCGGGCGGGTGAGCGCGGCGCCCACGGACTCGCGCGGGTTGAGGGCACCACGGGCGTCCTGCGCGACGAGTTGCACCGGTGCCGCACGCCCCCGTGGCGTGCCGTCGCCCTGCCACTCGACACTCCCCGCCGCCTTCGGGTGAAGCCCCGCAAGGCATCGGGCGAGGGTGGTCTTGCCCGACCCCGACGCCCCGACGACGGCGGTGCAGGAGCCCGCCGGGACGGTGAGGGAGACGTCGTGCAGCACGGCGGATCGACCGTGGACGGCGCACAGTCCCCGCACGAAGAGCCCGCCGCCCGCGACGGGTTCGGCAGCAGGGGTGCAGGGGGCCTCGCCGCGGGGACCACCTTCCGAGGAAGGACCGGGAGGCTGGACGGGGAACGGCGCGACCGACATCCCGCGCCCTGTGATCCGTCCGCCTTCCAGGCGGATCACGTCGTCCGACACCGACCCGAGCCAGACCGGGTCGTGGCTGACCAGCAGTGCCGCGCCGTCACCCTCCCCTAGGGTCTCGGCCAGCAGACCGCGCATCCCGTCCGCCAGGACCGGGTCGAGGCCACTGGTGGGCTCGTCGAGGACCAGCAGGCTGGGCCGGCCCGCCAAGGCCAGCGCGAGCGCCACCCGTTGGGCCTGCCCACCCGACAGCTGCCGGGGCAGTCGCCGCCGGAAGTTCCGGTCGGCCGGCAACCGCACGGACAGCAGCAGTTCTTCCACCCGCGCGCGGACGCCTTCGCCACCTGTCACGGCCGAGCGCAGTCCCACCGCCTCGGCGATCTGGGTGCCGATCCGCAGTGCGGGATTCAGCGAGGAGGCCGGGTCCTGCCCCAGGAAGGAAACGACCCTGCCACGCAGTCGGCGAGCGTCCGCCCGGTCGAACGCATCGAGGCCGGCCACGCGGACGGTTCCGGCGCGGACCTCCAGCCCGGGACGCACATGGCCGAGCAGGCCGTACGCCAGGCTGCTCTTGCCCGACCCCGACCGGCCGACGACGCCCAGCACCTGCCCGGCCGGCACCGAGAGGCAGGCGTCGCGCAGGACGGGCAGCCCTCCGGCCGCGGGGCCCACCGTCAGCCCGCTGATCTCGGCGAGCGTTCCGGCGTCCGAAGCGTCGACGGTCGGGCGGCCGGTCATGCGGCACCCCGTCCCGCCCAGTCCGCCAGCCGCCCGGCCAGCAGGCCGACGCAGACGGACAGCAGCACGAGCAGCAGCGCCGGAGCGAGGAACGGCGCGGCGGCCAGCGTCGCTCCCGGGACGTTCTCACTCACCATGTGTCCCCAGTCGGGCGCCGAACCGCCGGGTCCGAGGCCGAGGAATCCCGCGGTGGCGGCGAGGTGGAGGGAGGCGACCAGGCGCAGCGCGGTGTCCATCAGGGCAGGTCCGGCGATGTTGGGCAGCACGTCGTGGCGCAGCACGGCCCAGCGGCCGTCGCCCCGGGCCAGGGCGGTTTCGACGTACCCGCTGCCGAGGACGGTGTCCGCCGCGGCCCGCAGCACACGGGTGGAGAACGGGGCGGTGGCCAGGGCGACCGCCGCCACCAGGGCGGCGTGGCTGCCGGGGAACCCCGCGGCCAGGACGAGGACCACCAGGAGGCCGGGGAGCACCGCGAGGGCGTCCACGCACCGGAGCAGCAGGTCGCCCAGCCGGCGGGAGGCCAGGGCCGCCAGAACTCCGGCGGCCGTCCCTACGGCTCCGGCCGCCGCCGTACCGGCCAGGGCCGTGAGGACGATGGTGCGGCCTCCGGCGAGCACTCGGCTCGCCACGTCCCGGCCCAGCACGTCGGTGCCGAGCAGGAACTGGCCGTCGGGCTGCTGGAAGGGGGCGGCGAGCTGCGCGGTGGGGCTGTGCGGAGCGGCGAGCGGGCCCAGCAGGGCGAGCAGAAGGACGAGCAGGGTGGCCACCCCCGTGATCAGCGGTGGCCGACGACGCCGGGGTGTGGCCGGCCTGTCGGTGCGTACCCGTCCCCCCGGTGGGGTGAGGACCGTCGTCATCGTCCGTGCCCTTCCCGTGCGCCCAGCAGACGCACGCAGATGTCCCCCGCCAGCAGCACCACGAGCATCACCCCGGCGAGCGCGGTGGCGATGCCCTGCACCATGGGTATGTCCCGTGCCGCGACGGCCAGTTGGAGTTCCCGGCCGATCCCGGGGTAGTCGAAGACGTTCTCCACCACCACCGCCGACCCGACCAGCGCCCCCGTGGTGAGGGTGAGCGCCTGGACGGCGGGGCCCGCGGCGTTGGGCAGGATGTGACGGACGGCGAGCCGCACCCCGCGCACGCCGTTGAGCCGCGCGGCCTCGCAGTAGGGACTGGCCGCGACGTCGGCGACGGAGACCCGCAGCAGCCTGGTGGCCACCGCGAGACCGACCGCGCTGAGCGTCAGTACGGGCAGGATCAGCGCGTGTGGCACGTCGAGCGGCGTGCCGCCCAGGGGGATGACGGAGACCCGGGGAAGGATCTCCAGCCACACGGCCAGGACGGCGACGAGCAGCGCGGCGACGACGAACTCCGGTGTCGCCGCCAGGGTCTGGGCGGCCGTCGAGACGAAGCGGTCGGCGGCACCGCCGCGCAGACCGGTCCACAGGCCCAGCAGCGTGGCGAGCGGCGCGGTGACCGCGAGGGTCAGTCCGGCGAGGAGCAGGCTGTTCGGCAGCCGGGTCGACAGGACCTCGGTGACCGGCCGGTCCCCCACGAAACCACGGCCCAGGTCCCCCTGCACCGCACCCGCGAGCCAGTGCGCGTACCGCTCGGCGGCCGGCCGGTCCAGGCCCAGCTCGGCCCGGACGTCGGCGCGCTGCGCCTCGGAGGCGTCCACTCCCGCGACCGTGCTCACGGCGTCCCCGGGGAGAACCGCCGTCGCCGCGAAGATGACGGCCGACAACAGGACGAGCAGGACGGCCGCCCCCGCGAGGCGACGGCCGACGAACGCGGCCAGGTTCACGCCAGCGACGCCTGGGAGAAGCCGGGGAACTGCTCGAAGAGGTCGTCGTGGATCCCGGTGACCCCCTTGACCTGGGCGTTCAGGTTCGGCTTGAAGACCGGCAGCACCTGGTTGCCGTCCTCCCAGCGCGTGCGCTGCGCCTGCGTGCCCAGCTTCTTCGCCTCGCGGCTGTCGCTCTCGGCACGGGCCTTGGCGACGAGGGCGTCGGTCGCGGACTCCTTCCATCCGAAGGCCGAAGGTGATCCGCCCGCCGTGGTCATCTGGTAGGTCGACAGAGCGGGGACGGGCATCTGGTAGGAGCCGGCCAACGGCAGCGCCGCGTACGCGGGGAAGTCCGCGTACAGCTGCCCCGCTGGCAGTTCCCGGACGGTGGCGCGGGCACCCACCTTCTTCAGGTCCTCGACGAAGAGGGTGGCCATCTCGACCATGCCCGGCGTCTCGGGGCCGGTCGTCAGCGTCACCTTCATCCCGTCGGCCCCCGCCTCCTTGAGCAGCGCACGGGCCCGCTCCGGGTCGTGGGCGCGCTGGGGCAGGCCCTCGGCGTAGTCGGGGAAGCCGATGGAGGGGAGGTCGTTGCCGACCCCGGCGTTGCCGTAGAACACGGTCTTCACCATGGCCTGCCGGTCGACGGCGAGCTTGAACGCCTCCCGCACCCGGGGGTCGTCGAAGGGCTTGGCGCTCATGTTCATCTGGAAGGAGAGACCGACTAGGTAAGGGCTCCTCGTGGGGACGAGTTCGACCTTCCCGTTGTCGTCGAGCGTGCGCGCGGTGACGGGTGACAGGTCGTGGGCGAAGTCGATCTCGCCGCTGGTGAGCGCGCCGGCCCTGGCGGTCGAGTCCGCGATCGACCGCAGCTCCAGGCCGTCCAGGTGGGGCACGTGGCCGTAGTGGTCGTCGTAGCGCTCGAACGCCGAGCCCTGGCCCGCGGTGAACCCGGTCAGCCGGAAGGGGCCGCAACTGGGCATGCCCTTGCTGAAGTTCTTCGTGCCGTTCTTGACGACGAGGAAGTTGCCCTGACAGAGAATCATGCGGCCGTCGGCGATGGGCCGGAGTGTGGGCAGTACGACCTTCAGGTCACCGTCGGCCTTGGCGTGCCCGAGGTCGAAGTTGGCGGCGGCGAGCCGGTACACGGGCAGGGTGCTCTTGGCCGCGAGGGCGCTCAGAGAGTGCAGGATGTCGGCGGAGGTCAGTTCGGAGCCGTCGGTGAAGCGGACACCGGACCGTACGTGAAGGGTGTAGGTCGACAGGTCGTCGGAGACGTCGATGCCCTTGAGCACTCCGTAGCGGACCCCGTCGGGACCGCTCGGGTCCAGGTCGCCGAGCGTGCCGTGCCAGGCGCGGGCGCGCACCAGGTCCAGTGCGGAGGGGCCGTTGAAGAAGTCGAGGGACTCGGAGGCGCCGCCGCCGACGAAAGCGGCTCGCAGCGTGCCGCCCGAGCGGGGCGAGGCGCCAGCTGCGGCCTTCCCCTCGGAGCGGGGCTCGTCGGTGGAGCACGCGGCCAGCAGGCCGGGTCCCACCGCCAGAGCCGCGGCGCCCGCCGCGCCTCGACGGAGGAAGGCACGGCGATCGAACTGTCTGGACATGTCTCTCCTTGACGTTCTGCAAGCTGAACCGGGCACCGGGAGATCTCCACGGCATATGAACTGAGGCCCGGACGAGGGCGGGTGGCCGGTGGACGACGAGCGCGCGTACGGACGGTCGTGCCGTCGGGAGCGATCGGTCCGGCCGAGAACTAATAGAGGGTGAGAGCTCCGGACGGGCAGGACCACACGGCCTCGCGCACGGCGTCCGACTGGGAGGCCGGCGGCTGCTCGGCGAGGACGAGCACGAGCCCGTCCCCGTCGTCCTGGTCGAAGACGGCGGGCGCGGCGAGCACGCACTTTCCCGCCCCTACGCACCGGTCCCGCTCCGCACTGACTCTCTCGTGTCCGGATACCTGATCTGACAAGGTCATGAGGGCCCTCCCCGGTAGCCGTGCACGCCATGGACGGCACGACAACCAGACGATAGACGAAAACGACTTCCATCTTCAACCAACGACCGCCTCGCGGGCGATGCGGCACGCGCTCCGGCTTCAAACGAGAGTTACGCCACCCTCACCGTTATTGAACACGATTATCACATGCATCTACGTTGCTCATGTTCACATCAACCCCAGGAGGGTGCTTTGCTCTCGACCATGACTCGTGCGGCGCTGTTCACCGGGGCTGCCGTTGCCGCTGTCGGCCTCCCGGCCGCTCCCGCGCAGGCCGCCCCCATCACTCTCTCCGAAGGGCACGTCGACGTCGTCGACATCGGCTACGAGGACGGGGCCCTCGAGCTCGTCCTGGCCGAGGAGACCACCGGGACGGAGGTGGAGCACGACCCGGCCGACGTCGTCCTGCACGTCAAGCCCGAGGCCGAGACGACCGTCCCCGCGGGCTCCGCCTACTCGTTCCTCGGATCCCCGGGCGACCCCGTGTGGATACTCCCCCAGACCAACAACCCCGACCTGCTGTACGCGGGTTGGGCCGCCCACGAGGTGGACACCGGTGTCTTCCAGGGCGACAGCGTGCGGTTGCAGCTGACCGCGGTCGACGGGCCGGCGGACGTGAGCGTGTTCGACGTCGGCGGCAGCGGGCCCGCGAAGCGGTTCGACAGTGGTGACGGACTGCCCGACTCCGTGAACGTCGCGGCCGGGGAACACCATCACACCAACTGGGCGTTCGAGGCGGAGGGCGAGTACGCGCTCACCTTCAAGGCGACCGGCACGCTGCTGGACGGCACGACCGTCAGCTCGGACGCGGTGAACTACCACTTCACCGTCGGCTGAGCGGGAGCCCGGCCTCACAAGGCCGTGGGGGTGGTACCGCCTTCACAGGCGGTACCACCCCCACGGCCTTTCACGGAGCGGCCTCACGCCCCTGCCGATTCTCCGACCGGCGCCCTCTCGTCCGACGCCTTCGGCCGGGCGGCACCGTCCCGGTCCGCCGTCTCTCCGTCCTTTCCACGGCGGCTGCGGCCCGTGAGCAGGCCGTGCCGGGGCGCGAAGAGCCAGCAGACGATGAATACGGCCGTGACGACGAGCACGATGAGCCCACCGGCGGCGAGGTTGAAGGCGTAGGACAGGTACAGCCCCGTCACGGCCGAGAGGCCGCCGATCACCGGCGCCAGCGTCATCATCACGCCGATCCGGTCGGTGAGCAGCCGCGCACACGCGGCGGGTGTGATCAGCAGGGCCAGGACCAGGATGTTGCCGACCGCCTGCAGGGAGATCACCACGGTCACGGTGACCAGGGCGTAGAGGACGATGTCCAGGGCGAATACGGGCAGCCCGGCGGCCCGGGCGGTCTCCCGGTCCAGGCTGACGGTGACCAGTTCCTTGTGCACCGCAGCTGCGAGCAGCAGAAGAACGAGCCCCATCACGGCCACCGTGAGGACGTCCTCGTCGCTGATGCCGAGGATCTGTCCGAAGAGGAACGACTCCAGTGATCCGCTGTAGCCGGGTGCGGTGCTGAGGATCACGATCCCGAGGCCGAAGGCGGCGGCGAAGAAGACGCCGATGACCGTGTCCTCCTTCAGCCGCCGGTTCTGGGAGAACACCGCGACGGCCAACGCCGTCAGCAGTCCCGCCACGGCGCCGCCGACGACCAGGTTGAACTGGAAGACGAAAGCGATGGCGACGCCGGGGAAGACGGAGTGGGACACGGCGTCGCCGATGAACGCCATGCCGCGCAGGACCACGTGGGCGCCCACTACTCCGGAGACCACGCCGCACATGACGGCGACCGCGAAGGCACGCCGCATGAAGAGGTGTTGCCAGGGGTCGGCCAGGAAGTCGGTCACGGCGCTCACTTCGTCACCCCCAGGGAGGTCAGCAACTGGTCGGAACCGGCCACACCGAAGGCGCGGAGCCAGACCGAGGGCTCTCTCAGCGTCTCGGGAGGGCCGTCGGCGATGACCGTCCTGTTGAGCAGACACAGCCGGCCGGCCATGTCCGCGGCGGCCGGCAGGTCGTGCGTCGTCATCAGCAGTGCCTTGCCCTCCTCACGCAGGCGCCCGAAGAGTGAGGTCAGCAACTCCTGTGTCGGCACGTCGAGGCCGGTGAACGGCTCGTCGAGGAGCAGCAGGGTGGGATTCAGTGCCAGCGCGCGGGCCACCAGCACCCGCTGGCGCTGTCCGCCGGACAGTTCGCCGATCGGACGGTGCCGCAGGTGGGTCATGTCCACCCGTTCGAGTGCCTCGGCCACGGCGTCACGGTCCGTGGACCTGGCTCTGCGCAGCCACCCGATGCGGTGAACCCGCCCGGTGAGTACCGCCTTCTCCACCGACAGCGGGAAGTCCCAGGCGAACTCGTGCCGTTGGGGTACGTACCCCACGTCGCCCCTGGCCCGGTCCACGGACCGGCCGTCGAGGAGGACGGTGCCGGCCTGCGGGCTGAGCAGCCCGAGCACCGCACGCAGGAGCGTCGTCTTGCCGGCTCCGTTGGGGCCGATCAGGCCGACGAGTTCACCGGTGCGGACCGCCAGGTCCACCGCGTCGAGGGCGCGTCGGCCACCGAGTTCCACGGCGAGCGAGCGCACTTCGAGTACGGGCGTGCCGGTCGTCTCAGGACGGCTCATCGCTCTCCCCCTTCTCCTTGCCGGGTTCATCCGGATCTGCCGCGGCCGTACGGGGTGCGGCCGCGGGCCCTCGGCCGGCCGAGTCACCTCGCCCCCGCCGCAGCACGACGAGCACCAGGACGGCCGCCACGACGGCCGCCGCCCCGACCCCCACCCAGAGCGGCGTGGAGGAACTGCCGTTGTCCGACTGCGCGTCAGACGGTGAGCCGGAGGTGCTCCGGGGTTTCCGGGCGTCGTCGGGGCTCGCGGAAGCCTGCGCCGTGAAGGTGCTGTCCGGGTTCTGCGGGCCGACGGAGAAGCGCAGGGTGCGCCGGCTCTCGTGGGTCTTGCCGTCCTTCGTGGTCGCCGTCATCCGCACGTCGAGCAGGTAGGTGCCCGGTTTGGTGAAGGCCCAGTTGCCGTGCACGTGGCTGTTGACCTCGATGCCGGTCTCCTGAGCCAGTCGCTCGCCCGTGTCGAAGACGACCTCGGGTGTGCCGAAGGCGCCGTTGAGGAACAGCACGAAGTCGCCCGGCCCGGTGACGTCGGTCAATTCCCACGTCACCTCGCGTTCGACCGTGGTGGCCACCTGCGGGTCCTGGCTGTTCCAGCCCGGCCACACCACGCCCTGCCGCTGGGCCTGCGGCAGCACCCAGACGTCGTCGCCGGGCTTGCCGAGGAAGGAGAACTCCTCCGCCGTCGGCACCTCGATCTTGGCCGTGTCCTTGACCTGGAGCACGACGTCGTCCGTGTCGCGCCACACGGCGGGGTCGACCGTGTCGTCACGGAGCTCCACGGCCCAGCCGTCCTCGGCGAACCGAGGTCCGATGTCTACGTGTCCGTCTCCGATCACCGTGCGTCCGGTGGCCGTGTCGGACCCGGCGCCTTCGGCCGCCGCGGCGGGGAGTGCCGCGGGCAGGGAGAAGCAGAGGGCCGCGGCGAGGGCCGTGACGGCGGAACGCGGTGCGGTGCCCTTCACTTCTTCTCACCCCCGAGGCAGGAGAGAAGCTCGTCCGCGTTGTGGCGCATCATGTCGCTGTAGTGCCGGACGTCGTCGTCGAAGGCGTCGCCGTACAGCATGCACACCTTGACGTTCTGGTCCTCCGCGACCTGGTTGAGCACCGTGG
Source organism: Streptomyces sp. NPDC093065 (assembly GCF_044754585.1). NCBI lineage: Bacteria > Bacillati > Actinomycetota > Actinomycetes > Kitasatosporales > Streptomycetaceae > Streptomyces > Streptomyces sp. NPDC093065. The sequence continues at coordinate 44,810 of NZ_JBIVPJ010000004.1, forward strand.
CGCGCTGGACGAGGTTGGGTTCCATGAAGACTGCCGGGATCTTGAGGTTCTTGATGGTGCGGGACAGTTTCCGTACGTCGTCCGCGCTCGGTTCCTGGGCGGGGTTGGGGACGACGAAGCCGGCTATCGACATGCCGTAGGCGTCCGCCAGGTAGCCGAAGGCGTCGTGGGTGGTGACCAACTGCCTTCTGTCCGAGGGGATGCGGCCGATCTGCTTGGCCATGTAGGCGTCGAGTTCGTCGAGTTCCCTCTCGTAGCTCCTGGCGTTCGCCGCGTACTGAGCCGCGCCCTCGGGGTCCTCCTTCTTCAGTGTGTCGCGGATGAGCTGCACGTACGCCTTCGCGTTCTCGACGTCCTGCCAGAGGTGCGGATCGATCTCTCCGTGCACGTGCTTGCCCAGGACCGCCTGGGGAAGCTGGTAGATCTCCGCGCCGGGCTCGCCGAGGAACGAGAACTGCTCCCCCGACGGGACCTTGTCCAGGGCCCGGTTGGGAACGTCGATCACGACGTCCGCGGGCGGGATCTCCTCCTGCTTCTTGCCGTCGGTCCGTGCGTCGGTGTAAGCCGACATCTTGCCGGTGTCGATGTTCACGGTCAGATCGGTGTGGCCGTCGTCGAGGATGGTGTCCCCGGAGTCGGCCACGGTGTGCGGGTCCACCCCCACCGCGAAGGTGAACGTGCCCTCTCCGACGGGCTTCGCCGTCGCGCCCGCGTTCTTCAGCTTGGCCTGAAGGGTCAGCCTGTAGACGCCGGGCTTGGTGAAGGCCCAGTTCAGGTGGGTGTGGGCGGCCGGGGGCAGGGTGGTGGTGTCCTTCGCGCTCAGGCCGTCGGACGAGTCGAAGTAGACGTTCGGCTGCCCCAGTGACTCCGTGAGGTAGGCCACGAGGTCTCCGGGCCCTTCCACGTCGGTGGCGGAGAGCTGGATGTCGGAAGAGCGGGTCGCGCCGGCCGCTGCACCCTCTCCGCGAACGCGCAGTCCCAGCCAGATGACGTCCAGTCCGATGTCCTCGACGAGCGGGATGACGTTGGCGCCGTAGGTCTCCGACGCCTCGGCGAGCGACACGTTCGGGGTGCCCTTGCGAGCGTTGGAATCGATCGTCTTGATCAACGCGTGTTCTTCGAGCAGCAGATGATTGGTGAACGTCACGTCGGCCTTGGACACCGCGTCGGCGTCGGCCGGGGTGGGCTCGTACGAGTGCGGATCACCGCCCGGCGGGACGACGGAGTCGACGTGGACCCGGTCGCCGCCGACCTGCCGGACGAGGTCGGCAAGGATCTCGGTCGTGGCCACCACGCGCAGGGCGGCATCAGGATTCTCGTCGTCGCCCGATAGGGCGTGACCTTTGCAACCGGTCACTGTGACGGTGAGCAGGGTGAGCACGGCCAGTGCCCGCCCTGCCGGACGGGGCACATGCATAGGGCACCAACTCCGGTGGCAGGGGGCAGCGCCGAGTCGTGGACGGACCCGGCGCTGCCCAGGGAAAGAGGTCGGCCGGAGCTGGGGTCCGACCGGTGGATCACGGCGCCCGCCATGTCTTCGCCGCGGACGCCGGCCCGTCACTGCACCTGCTCGGCGGCGGGCGTACGGTCCTTTCGGCGCCGTACCAGCCAGACGGCCAAGGCCGCGAGGACGACGAGGACGACGGTTCCGGCCGTCCACCACACCGCCGCACCCGACGAGTCGGACTGCTTGTCGGCGGCGGACTTCTGCGCGCCGGACTTTCCGGTCTCCGTCACCTTCAGCACCGGCACGGTGCCCTCTGCGACCACGTCACCCTTGCCGTTCTTCACGGAAGCCATGATCTGGGCGCCGTTCCAGCCGACGGGCGGGGACTGCGTCAGCGTCTTTCCGTGTGCTCCGGCGATCTCGGTGAAGGGGTTCTCCGCGTTCTGGCGCACGGCCCACGAGACGGAGTAGTGCTTCGGCGCGTTCTTCACCTGGGCGGTGAAGGTGGCTTTCCCCCCTGCCGCGTGCCGCTCGGTGTCCTGGTCGATCTCGACGGTGACCGGAGACACCGTGGCACTCCCGCCGTCCACGGAGAGGGTGATCGGCGTGGACTCCGCGAGAACGGCGTGGTCGGCGTTGAAGAGCCGCGCGACGACCTGGGCGCCGTCGAGCTCCCTCGTCACCTCAAGCTCCTGGTCGGCGAGCCTGGACTCCTCGATCCACTCGTACGCGCTTTCACCGCGATGCTTGAGGTACCAGTGGTAGTGCTCGTCGTCGGTCTCCGGCTTCTGGACGGACGTGAACCGGGCCGTGTCGCCCTCGTGGTACGTCTTGCGGTCGGGCGTGACCGTCAGGGTGGTGGTGGGGTCGAGCGCGCGCACGTGCACGGTGGTCGGCTCGGAGGTCTGCACGACCTTCCCGTCCTTCAACAGTTCCGCGTAGACCTGCGTGCCGTCGACCGCACGGTCCGGTTTCGTGGTGTAGACCGCCTCCCGCTGCTCGGGGTCCGCCGTGTAGTCGCTCTCACCGGCCTTCCTCACGTGCCAGCGGTACTCGGAGTCCTCCTCGGCCTTGTCCGAGGCCGCCGTCAGGTTGACGGTCTGCCCGACGAAGTACTCTCCATCCACCTTGTTCGGGGTGACCAGCAGGTCGTCGGCGCCCTCGCTGTAGTGGCGGACCTCCTGGGCCACCGGCGCCTTCTGCTCGTCCGGCACCGCGCCGACGATGAAGCGCACGGTGGCGGTGTCCTCGAGCGCCTTGCCGTTCGCGAGGGTCGCGTGGACGCTGAAGTCGATGTCGTAGGTGCCTTGGGCGGTGAACATCCAGTTGGCGTGCGTGTGCGAACCGACCTCGCCCGACACGCTGGTGAACGCCGACCCGGGGACGATGAGCTGGCTGACCTTCTTGTTGCCGAACCCGCCGGGCTGGGTGACGGCGAACGTGGGGGACTTCGCTTCGCCGGCGTAGGCGAAGCCCTCGAAGTCCATACTGACCGTGCCCTTCAGCACACCGGGCTCGATGCCCTCGAAGGACCAGCCCGGCCAGACGACGGACATGTCCTGTGTCTGCGGACTGATCCAGGCGTCGGAGCCCGCCTTGCCGAGGAAGGAGTACTCCTTGGGCAGTGTGACGTGGGACGTCTTGGTGTCGGGTATATGGAGGGCGATGTCGTCGGGTTCGGTCTCGCCCTTGTCCGTCAGTGAGTGGACGGCCAGGGCACCGTCCTTGACGACCGGGTACACGGCGTCGACGTGCTGACCGGCACCCAACACCGTGCGGCCGTCGGCCGGACCGTTCGCCGCGTCGGCCGGTGCGGCGACCGCCAGGGCGAGTACGCCCCCCAGGGACAACAGGGAGGCTGCTTGACGGGCGCGCCGGGTGACGCGCCCCAGGGACAGGGTCATGAGTGCCTTTCAGGGTGGATCATTCACTGAAGCGAAGTACGCAGCATTAATGATAACGATAGTCATTTTAGATAAGGAGTCGCCCCCCCTCTCGGGAGGCCGGAGGCCCGACGGAAAGAGAGACGACGCTGCCCGACCGCGGAAGCCGGGTCGAGCAGCGTCGGACATGGGGCCCCGGTCAGGGGCTCGGTCAGGAACCGGCGCCGCCCGGCGCCGCAGCACGCCTCCTCCGCGCCACCAGCCCGGTCGCGGCGACACCCGCGACCACCAACGCACCCGCGCCCACGGCCAGCGGCAGCGCCCCTCCCGTGCCTGTGTGGGCGAGGCTTCCCTCGGTGGCGCCGGGCTCCGAGTCCGGCCCGGCGGAGGGCGCCGTGTCACCACCGCCGCCGGTGGACGTTCCACCGCCGCCCGTCGACGCCGTGGCGCCGCCGTCCGTGCCGCCCCCGCCGGGAGTCACGGTGCCCGGGTCGACGTCTCCCACCGCGAACGTGTACGTACGGGTGTCGGAGGCGGTTCCGCCCGATGCGAGCGTGCCGCTGAGACGGAAGGTCACCTTGTACGTGCCTTCCTTGCTGAACGCCCAGTTGGCGTGGGCGTGGACGCCGAGGTTGACCTTCTGCCCGTCCGGCAGTCCGTCCCGGCTGTCGTAGAGCACGTCCGGGGCTCCCAGGCCGGCGGTCTCCCAGATCGCCAGCGTGCCGGGACCGCTGACGTTCGTGAGGGTCATGTCGATGGGACCCTTGAGGTCGTCACCGGTCAGGTCCTCGGTGTTCCACCCCGCCCAGACCACACCCTGCTGCTGTACCTGCGGTATCAGCCAGAAGCTGCTTCCCGCTTCGCCCAGGAACGCGTAGGCACCGTCCTGTGGCACCTTCTGCTTCGCCTGCGGGTTCACGTGCAGGACGACGGAAGACGGCTCCCGCCACACGATCTGGGAGGGGTCGCGGCTGTCTTTGAAGAGCGTCCGCAGGGTCCCGTTCACCATCTTGCCGGCGACCGCGTCCACATGGCCGTCCGCGATGACCACCCGCTCGGTGGAGATGTCCGCTTTCGCCGCCTTGGCGACACTCTTAGAAGCGGCGGTCTCCGGGGCGGCGAGCGTCGGGCGGGCGGACTTTCGCGGGTCGCCGGGTGAAGCCGACGGTGCGGACGACGCCTCGGGAGACTTCGTCGGCCGTGGTTCACCGGCAGGCACGGTCACCGTCCACTCGGACGTGGCGGTGGTGACAGCGCCCGAAGTGAGCCGGGCCGTCGCCTGCGAGGTGATCGTGTACTCGCCGGGCTCCGTGAAGGCCCAGACCGCCGCACCGGTGTCCCCCGCCGCCAGCTCCTGGGTGTCCGGCAGCCCGTCACGACTGTCGAACAGCACGTGTGCGTCGGGGCCGGGGGAAGCCGATGCCGTTTCGGGCTCAGGTTCGAAGACCGTCACGTGGCCCGGACCATGGGCCTCCGTCAGCGCCCACGTGACGGTACCGTCCTGGACACTCCCCACGGGGACTTGGGTGGTGTCCCACCGTGGCACGGCCGCCGCGGTGTCCGTTCCGCCCTCGGCGCCGTGGTGGCCGCCCGCGGGCACCGCCGCGCGGGAGCCGCTGCCCGCTTCTGCGTCAGCGCGGTCACCGACGCCCGGCTGCCCCAGATCCAGGGTCAGTCTGTCGCCGTCCAACGCCATCACCACGTCGGCCGAGGTGGAGACCGGGGAGCTTCCGGATCCGATCTCCGGCGAGGCCGCCGTCGCGGCGGGTGCGACACCGGCTGCGAGAGCCAGGGAACCCACTACTGCCACTGCCCATCGATGGTCTATGACTGGTCCCATCGCGATACGTTTCCTTCCTCGGACGGCGGGTGTTGCCTCAGTGGTGATCAGTCGCCGCCGCACGCGTCCTGCGCCGGCCGATGTACACGGCCCCGGCACCGGCGAGCAGGAGAGCCGCGCCCCCCGCGCCGAGGGGAACAGCGATCTCTGCCCCCGTGCGAGCCAACTCCTTGCTGCCCACGCCGCCTTCGCCGCCGTTCGCGACGAGGCCCGTGCCGGTGCTGCCGCCCGAGCCGTCCGTAACGCCCGCACTGCCCGAGGCGCCGCCGGTTCCCGGGCCCGAGTCGCCACCCGAGGAACCCGCAGTGTCGTCACCCGAGTCGTCGCCGGCTCCACCACCGGTCACCTGACCCGAGTCGCCGCCGGTGCTCCCGTTCGAGTCACCTCCCGCATCGCCGCCGGTGTCACCCCCTGAGCTACCGCCGGTGCCGCCATGAGAGTCGCCACCCGAGCTACCACCCGTGCCACCCCCCGTACTTCCCCCGGTGTCGCCGCCAGGGTCACCGGGGAGGGGGACATCGTCAGGATCGATGTCCCCGACGGCCATGGTGTACGTCTGGCTGTCCTCGACCCGCTCACCGGAAGCGAGCGTGGCCGCGACCGTGAAGGTCAGGCGGTAGACGCCCGGTTCCGTGAAGACCCAGTTGGCGTGCTCGTGGGTCACAGCGGGCACCCCGTAGGTGTCCGGCAGCCCGTCGCGGGAGTCGAAGCGCATCAGAGGTTCACCGAACGGCGACCAACCGAAGACGAGCACGCCTCCAGGCCCCTCGACCTGGTCGAGTGAGAAGCTCAACTTCCCCTGTACCGACGACGAGGCGAACGCCTCCGTGCTCCACCCCGCCCACAGCAAAGCGGAGTCCTGCACCTGCGGGATCATGTAGTAGACATCTCCCGCCTCCCCGATGAACGCCGCACCGCCGGCGGGGTCGGGAACGACCTCCCGTCCCTGGGACGTGAGGTGCATGATCACCGACTCCGGCTCGTGCCAGACGACGTCGCTCGTTCTGCTGTCCCTGAACAGGGTGCGGAACGTGCCGTCGACCATACGAGGGGCCACGGCGTCGACATGCCCCTGGTCGATGACGATGCGTTCGTCGTGAACATCCTCCGCGACGGCGGCGGCGCCGGCGTCCGCCGTGTAAGCGCCGCCCACCACCCGACCGGCGCCGTACGCCTCGGCACTCGCCGAGAGAAGACCCGACAGTGTCAGCCCCAGCGCTCCCACCACACACGCCGAACGTGCCAGTGATCCCATCTTCCCCATCCCGTCATGACAGCTCGCGGCACGCACTCCGTCAGGGCACGCGAAGTCCCGGCGCACCCCTCGTTCGAGCGTGACCACGTCAAGCTATATGAGACGGTAATCATTTTCAATAAAGTCTGTCCGCGCCTACCGCGTAAAGCCGTTTGCCGTGTCCCGAGGAGCCGGCACGGTGAAGGGCACACCCGTGACAAGCTGATGCGCGTGACAGCATCCGAAGTCGCCGCACCCGCTTTCACCCAGCTCACCCGGCCGTCCGAGCTCTCCTCGTCGATGAGACGTGAACTGGCCGCCTGCTGGGCCTCGGTGGCCAACGCCGGCGGGGCGGTCATCCCGGCGGACTGCCCGCTGCCGCCGCTGACCTCCGCGCACATGGAAGCCGCCGTGGACCGGATCGCCGGTGAACTGGCGCCCGAACGCCGCAGGCTGGTGGTGGCCACCGTCGACGGCGCCCTCGCGGGCTGGCTGCTCGTCCGGCGTGAGACGCATCCGCTCGAAGCGCACTGCGGCACGGTGAACCACGTGCAGACGCAGGTGCGCTTCCGGGGCTCGGGGGTCGGGGCCGCGCTGATGCACCGCGTCCGCCGGATCGCGCGGGAGGAGATGGGCCTGGAGCGGCTCAGGCTGACGGTGCGGTCCGGGCTGGGGCTCGAAGTCTTCTACGGCAAAGCGGGATGGACGGAGGTGGGGCGGTGGCCGGGCGCGCTGCGTCTGGCACCCGGCGACGACCGCGACGAGATCCTGATGAGCCTCGCCCTGTGAAGGGACCGGATCACGAGCGGGTCCGGCGCTCTCAGTCCTTCAGGGCCACCAGCACGCAACTGTCTCCCACCTGCCACACCGGCGTGACGCGGCCGAATCCCGCCTCCCGCAGGAGTTCGGCGTGGCGGCTCACCGGCAGGTGCCAGTTCTCGCCTCCGCCGCTGGACGACGAGCGACTGCGCTCACGCTGCTCGAACAGGTTCGCCAGCTCCGGGTCCGCGGCCGCCGCCGACCACCAGGACTCCCAGTCCTCGTGGCTCCCGTCGCCAGCGCGCTCCGCCCGACGGCGCCCCACATGGGCGGTGAGGTCGGAGCAGGAGCGCGCGTCCGGCGGGAAGTGGTCTCCGTTGATCAGCGCTCCGCCGGGGCGCAGCAGGGCCGCGATGCTCCGGTAGGTCTTCAGCAGCGCGGGGGCCTGAAGGTAGTGCAGGGCCGTCGTCGTGACGGCGCCGTCCAGCCCGTGCTCCAGGCCGAGGGCGCCGGTCCAGCCTTCCTCGCCGATCACCGCGTTCACCCAGCGTGCGACGTCCGGGTGATGCGCGCGCGCCAGTTCCAGCAGCATGGGATCCATGTCGACCGCGACGATCTCCGCCTCCGGCAGCCGACGGGCGAGCCGGGCGGACAGGGATCCGGGGCCGCAGCCGAGGTCGAGGAGGGTCGGCCGGGGACGGTCGACGCACACGTGCTCCACGACGTCACAGATGACGGTGAAGCGCTCCTCGCGGTCCAGCGCGTACCGCTGTTGCTGCCGTTCCCAGCGCTCGACCCAGGTCCTGGCCGTCTCCGTGCTCACGCTCACCGGTCGCGCACCTCTTCCGTCTCCCACCTCTTGCGACTACCGCGTAATCTACAGGTGGAAACGGTTATCAATAACCATTCACTCCAAGGAAGCCAGCACCTCCAGCAGGCGGTCGATCTCCGCAACGGTGTTGTAGACGTGCAGGCTCACCCGGACGGACCCCTCCTTCTCGTCCGCGCCCGCCTGGCAGAGGCTGTCGGCCCGGACCATGAAGCCGTGGCTGAAGAGGATGAAGCCCAGGTCGTCGGAGGGTATGTCGCGGTGTCGGAAGGTGACGATGCCGTGCCGTCGCTGGGCAGCGGGCAGCGCGGTGTCGGCGGCCAGACTGGCGGGGCAGCCGAGGACCTCGTAGGCGTCCAGCCGGCGCAAGCGGTCGGTCAGACGGCCGGCCAGAGCGGAGACGTGGGCGGCGATGCGGTCGACGCCGACCGCGTCGAGCCAGTCGAACGCCGCCAGCAGCGACACGATCCCCGCGGTGTTGGGGGTGCCCTGCCAGCCCCGGGGCCACAGGGCCGGCCCCCGGGTGTTGCGCGCCCATACCGCTCCGGTGCCGGGCAGCGCCAGGGCCTTGTGCCCGGAGAAGACGACGAAGTCGACGTCGAGAGCGGGGTCGTCGAGCCGGAGCGGCAGGTGGCCGACGCTCTGTGCCGCGTCCAGGCAGATCGGTACCTGGGGGCCGACGGCGGCGCGGATGCGGTGGACGTTCATGTCGCCGCCGTAGACGTGGTGCACGTGGGTCGCGGCGACGAAGCGGGTGCGGGGGCCGACGACGTCGGCGAGGGCGCGGTGGTCGTAGTCGCCCGAGGCCTGCCGGGGCAGGGCCCGCACCCGCACCTCGGTGCCGCGCTCGGAAAGCAGACGCTGCGCCTCCAGCCACGGTGCGAGGTTGGCCTGGTGGTCGGCGAACGGGACCAGTATCTCGTCGCCGTCAGTGAGGTGTCCGGTGAGCCAGTCGCGGGCGACGGTGCGCAGCCCCTCGGAGGTCCCGCCGGTGAAGAGCACGGTGGAGCGGTCCGGCGCGGGGTCCCCGAGGAAGGACTTGACCCGTTCGCGGGCCAGTTCGACCAGTTCCGTGGTCCGGTTGGCCCACGGGTAGGTACCGCGTCCCGCGTTGGCGTTCGTCGTCGTCAGATAGGTGTACACCGCGTCCAGGACGGCTTGCGGCTTCTGCGAGGTCGCCGCGCTGTCCAGGTAGGCCAGCTCCGGGTGGGCGGTGACGATGGGGAACTGGGCGCGCGCCAGGGCCTGCCAGGACTGGCCGTCGTCGGTGGTCTCGCCGGGCATCGGGCTCACTCCCTCACCAGCGGTGCGCCCGCGTCCCGCCAGGCCACGATGCCGCCCGCGAGGCTGCGCACGTCGGGGTGGCCCATACGGGTCAGCAGTGCGGCGTAGCGCAGCGACTTCTCCCCCACGGGGCAGGCGAGCAGTACCGGGGTGCGCTTGCTGAACGGCAGCCCGGTCCGCACCAGTTCCTCGAAGACCTCGTCGACGATGTTGGCCGAGCCCTCGATGTGCAGGGCGGCGTAGGCGTGCGGTCCGCGCAGGTCGATCACCAGCGGGCGGGGTTCGCCCTCGGCCAGCCACCGCCGCGCCTCTTCGACGGCGACGGTACGGGCCTCGGCACGGATCTCGGCGTCGGTGAGCGAGGCGGCCGAGTGGCCGCGCCGCGCCCTGCCGAGCAGCTCGGGGCGGCGGTCGCGTACGTAGCTCAGGTAGCTCTCGGCCCGGTCGCAGACGATGAAGACGGCGGTCTGCCGGTGCCCGGTGCCCGCCAGCTCGGCGTCGACCGGGGCGAGTTCACGGACCGCTCCCTGGTAGGCCGCGCCGCCGGTCGGCCCGGACAGCAGCCCGCAGCGGCGGATCAGCGTGACCATGCCGTCGATGGCCTCCTGGGAGGTGACCGACGCGATGGAGCCGTACGTAGCCGGGTCGAACAGACCTACCTGGTGCACCTCGTCGATGGTGCGGATGCCCGGAACGAAGTCGGACTTGTCGGCGACCAGCCCGAGCACGCGCACCCGCGGGTCGTGCTCGCGCAGCACCTTGGCGACACCGGTCGAGGAGCCCGCCGTGCCCACGCACGCGACGAACCAGTCGGGGGCCCGGCCGTCCAGGTCCTTGACGATCTCGGGTCCGGTCCCGGTCGCGTGTGCCTCGACGTTGCGCGGATTGAAGTACTGGTCGGTGTGCAGGTAGGTGCTTTCGGGCTCGGAGAGCGCCTGGTGGAAGCGGGTCAGTGGATCGTCGGTGTCCGTGGGGTCCAGGCACTCGCTCCGTCCGGGCAGCTCCTCGATCTCCGCGCCCAGCAGGAGCAGCAGTTCCTTGATCTCGGGAACGCGCATCCGGTTGGTCACGCTCTTGAATTTCAGCCCGTTGAGGCCGGCCAGGAGCGCGAGGGCCTTGGCGGTGTTGCCGCTGGACAGTTCGACGACCGTGGCGTCGCCGCCTGCCGCCTCCGACAGGAGCGGACGGGCCATGTGCCAGGCGGGCCGGTCCTTGACGGACCCGAAGGGGTTGAGCATCTCCAGCTTGGCGTAGAGGTCGATGTGGCTCAGTCCGTGGACGGACGCGTCGATGCGGACCAGCGGTGTGTTGCCGATGGCGTCGGTGATGCTGTCGTACCTCAAGACGGCCCTTTCTCCGGGTGTATGAGCGGCCAGTAGTCCTCGTCGGGGCACCAGCGCCAGGTGTCGGCCTCCCGCGTGACCGCCACCGTCCGTGCGACGGGCTGCCGTTGCGCGCGGTGGGCGCGGAAGTCCATGACGTACCCGGCGGTGTTGACGAAGGCCAGGACGTCCCCGGGGCGCGGCAGCCGCGGCAGGTACACCAGCCGCCGGGTGATCAGGTCGGCCTCCAGGCACAGGTTTCCGACCAAGTGGACGGCGACCGGACGGTCCCCTCCGGCGCCGTCACCGGACGGCTCACCCGGGGCTCCGTCACGGGGCAGCAGGACGGGGTCCACGAGCACGCCGTGCTCCTCCAGGCTGACGTCCCCGGCGTTCATGCCCAGGCGCACCAGGTACCGGTCGGGGGCGTCGTCCGTGCGCCGCGCCTCCAGCACCCGGGCCAGTGACACCCCGCACTGGTCGACGAGGGCCCGTCCCGGTTCGATGTACAGGTCGTTCAGGTGTTCCAGCAGCAGGGTGGCCGGCGCCCGGCCCAGGGCCGGGGCCGGACGCGAGAGCAGCTCGTCGAGATAACCGGGCCCGGCGACGGTCCGGTGGGCGGGGTAGAGCGCCGCCGTGCCGCGCACCGTACCGCCGTCGGCGCGCAGCCCGTAGCCGTGGCCGCGCCAGGTCATCGGCGGGCGTACCCCGAGTACGGCCTCGCTCAGCGCGGTGGTCCAGCGCTCCCACTCGGGGGCCTCGGCGAGGTATCCGACGCCGAACCCCCCGCCGATGTCCACGGTGCCAGGCGTCAGACCGCGCGCCCGGCACTCGTCCATCAGCAGGACACATCGCTCCAGGGCGCGGGCCTTCTCCTCCAGGCCGGTGGTGTCCAAGTGGTAGGCCAGACCGAGGAGTTCGACGGCGTCCCGGTGCTCTTCCAGCGCCGACCACAGCGCCTCGGCCTCGGCGACCGGCGTGCCGAACCGGCTGCCGCGCGACAGGACCCGTGTGCCGGACCCGCCGTAGCCGGCGTCCGACTCGAACCCCGACAGACGCGCCAGTACGCGCGTCCTGCCCAGGCCGTGTCCGCGGACGAGCCCGGCCAACTGCCGCAGCTCGCCGGGCGAGTCCACGTTGACCGTCGCTCCCACCCGGGCCGCGAGCCACAGGAACTCCGGGTCCTTGGGCCCGGTCGCCATCACCCGGTCCCCCGTGAACCCGCAGCCCAGCGCGTGCCGAAGCTCGCCCAGGGAGGCCACGTCGACGCCGACGACGGCCGGATCGCACGCGGCCAGCCTTCGCACCAGGGCGCTGGAACGGTTCGCCTTGTGCGCGAAGTAGACCCGCCCGGACAGTCGGTGGCGCCGGTACACGGAGACGAAGCGGTCGGCGTTCTCCGCGACCACCTCGGGGAGCAGCACGTTCAGCGGTGAACCGAGCGCGTCCACCAGCGAGTGCAGTAATCCCACCTCCCCGAGCAGTGAGGCGAGAGGCGGCTCCACCCGCGGCCTCAGATACAGGGGCGCGTCCTTCGCCACGTACCCTCCCCAGGTTCACGTGCCGCCGCCTGATGGTGACGACAATCGTTCCGGGGTTAGTCGTTTCCACCTACACGCGCCGCTAAGCCTCGTCTTGCACACGCCGTGCCACATCCCGGTCCCGGCGCTCGCTCCGATCGCCCCCGGGCGCGGCGGCGGTCGAGACGAGAAGGGGGCGGCACACCCGTGCCGCCCCCTCCCGTCCGGCCGTCACCAGGACGACTTCGTCACCCCCGGCAGGAATCCGGCGTGGGCCTGCTCGCGCACGCTGACGCGGGAGAGGCCGAACTTGCGCAGGTGGCCGCGCGGGCGACCGTCCACGCTGTCCCGGTTGCGCACGCGGGTCGCGCTCGCGTCCCGGGGCTGCCGGCGGAGTTCCGCCTGCGCGGCCGCCTTCTCGTCATCCGTGGTGCTCGACGAGATCAGTACGGCCTTGAGTTCGGCACGCCGCTGCGCGTAGCGGGCCACGACGAGCTTCCGCTTCTCGTTCTTCGCGATCTTGCTCTTCTTCGCCATCAGACACGCTCCCCACGGGCTCGGATCCGGGCGACAGCGGCCTCGATGCCGATCGCGTCCACGGTCTTGATGGCTCGCGCGCTCAGGCGCAAGCGCACATTGCGCCCCTCGCTCGGCAGCCAGTACCGCCTGTTCTGGATGTTCGGGTCGAACCGGCGCGAGGTGCGCCGGTGCGAGTGGGAGATCTTCTTGCCGAAGACCGGCTCGGCGCCGGTCAGCTGGCAGTGGGCGGACATAAGGGTTCAGCCTCTCTGTACCTGCGTATCGGTAATGGAAATCATTGTCGTATGCTACCCGCATGGCTCGCAACGAACTACGCCCGGTCATCAAGCTCCGCTCCACCGCCGGCACCGGCTACACGTACGTGACCCGCAAGAACCGCCGGAACAACCCGGACCGGCTGGTCCTCAGGAAGTTCGACCCCATCGTCCGGCGCCATGTCGACTTCCGTGAGGAACGCTGACCGCACCGGCTCCACCCGCCCCCACTCCGAACCAGGGACACACCCCATGAAGCCCGGAATCCACCCCGCCTACCGCCCCGTCGTCTTCCGCGACAAGGCCGGTGCCTTCGCCATCCTGACCCGCTCGACGATGACCAGCGAGAAGACCGTCGAGTGGGAGGACGGTCAGACCTACCCGGTGGTCGACGTCGAGACCTCCTCCGCGAGCCACCCCTTCTACACCGGCACCGCACGCGTGCTGGACACCGCCGGCCGTGTCGAGCGCTTCGAGCGCCGCTACGGAAGGGACGGGGGCACGCGATGACCCCCGAGGGACCGATGCCCGTGGTGATCGTCGGCGGAATGCATGCCGACGCCCGCCGCGAGACGGTCGCACAGCTGCTGCACGAGGTGCCCGGCAGCGTCGCCCTGCACCACGACCTGTCCACCGGCCCGGATGACGAGCCGGCCTCCGGGCCCGACGCCTGGCCGCGGCCCACCGGCTTCGACCAGCTGCTCGACACCGTCGCCTGACCCACCCCGACCGAACGACCGAGGAGATCCCGTGCCCCGCCCCGCCAAGTCCGCCCTCGCCCGCAAGAACCGGCCGAACCCGCTCGACGCCGCCAAAATCACGTACATCGACTACAAGGACACCGACCTGCTGCGGAAGTTCATCTCCGACCGCGGCAAGATCCGAAGCCGCCGGGTCACTCGGGTCAGCCGGCAGCAGCAGCGGCAGATCGCCACGGCCGTCAAGAACGCCCGCGAGATGGCCCTGCTCCCCTACTCCAGCCGCTGACCCCCACCTCACCCCCTCCCGGCTCCCCGCCGACGAAAGGACCGTCATGGCCGTTCCCAAGCGCAAGATGTCCCGCAGCAACACCCGGCACCGCCGCGCCCAGTGGCGCGCGACCACCCCGGCGCTCGCCCCCGTCACCGTCGGCGGAAGCACCTACCTGGTGCCCCAGCACCTGCGGAAGGCCTACGAGCGCGGTCTTCTCCGCCCGGAGGACTGACGCAGCATGCCGTACGACCGCCTGCCCGTGACCGTCCTCTCCGGGTTCCTCGGAGCGGGCAAGACCACCCTGCTCAACCATCTGCTGGCGAACCGCGACGGACTGCGGGTCGCCGTCATCGTGAACGACATGAGCGAGATCAACATCGACGCCGCGCTGGTGCGCGGCGGTGAGGCCGCCCTCTCGCGCACGGAGGAGCGGCTGGTCGAGATGACCAACGGATGCATCTGCTGCACGCTCCGTGACGACCTCCTCGAAGAGGTGGACCGCCTCGCCCGGGAAGGACGCTTCGACTACCTGCTGATCGAGTCCAGCGGCATCTCCGAGCCCATGCCGGTCGCCGCCACCTTCTCCTTCGCGCGCGACGACGGGGCGACGCTGGACGACCTCACCCGGCTGGACACCATGGTCACCGTGGTGGACGCGGCCAACTTCCTGGCCGAGCTGGGCACTGGCGAGGAACTCGCCGAGCGGGGCCTCGCGCCCTTCGAGGACGACGAGCGCACCGTGAGCGACCTGCTCATCGACCAGGTCGAGTTCGCCGACGTGATCGTGCTGAACAAGCTCGACCTCGTCGACGGCGCCTCCGCCGAACGGCTGCGCGGCGTCCTCGCCCGGCTCAACCCAGGGGCACGCCTCGTCGAGACGGTCCGCGGACAGGTGCGCGCCTCGGACGTATTCGGAACCGGCCTGTTCGACGTGGAACAGGCGCAGCAGGCACCCGGCTGGGTGCGGGAGCTGAACGGCGACCACGTCCCGGAGACCGAGGAGTACGGGATCTCCTCCACCCTGTTCCGTGCCGACCGGCCCTTCCACCCGGGCCGGCTGTGGCGGCTGATCGCCGAGCGGTTCGACAGCGGGGAGTTCGGGACGGTCCTGCGCAGCAAGGGCTTCTTCACACTGGCCGGACGCCCCGGAGTGACCGGCCTGTGGTCCCAGGCCGGGTCAGTCGCCCGCTTCGAGCCCGCCGGCATCAGCGACGCCGGGGCACCCGAGCAGCGGGCACAGGAGCTCGTGTTCATCGGCATCGAACTGAAGCCGGCGGCTCTGCACTCGGCGTTGGCGGACTGCCTGCTCGACGGTGAGTGGACCGGCGGCGAGGACCCCTTCCCCGTCTGGGACGTTCCCGAGGCCCACGAGGCCTGCGTGCACGAGCAGCACGGGGTGGGGCTGCCCGTCTGAAACACCCCGGGCCGGGTGATGGTCGCAGCCACGGCATCACCCGGCCCGGTCCGCCTGGTACGGCGTCGTCCACCGGGAGGTGTGCATGCGCGGCTCCGCTCTCGCGAACCGACTTCGTCTCGGCACGATCCCTGCACGCGGCGGCCGAGGCCGCAGGCATTCCGATCGGCCTGACCACCGTCTACCGCACCCTTCGCATGCCGTCCCCCCTCTCAGTTCAGTTCGGCCATGCTTCGCCACGGCGCCGCGCAGAGCCGCTCCCGGGTTCGGATCCCGCGCCGCCCACGACAGCGGGTGCTCGCCGGTCAACGTTCTGGGACGTAGCCGTCGGCGTCTGCGCCAGGTGACGGCTCACTGAATTCCGATGCTGTCAGGCCAGGGAGTCAAGTCGCCGTCAGCAGACGGAGACACCATGTCGCACGCTGGGCTCGGTACTCTTGACCGTGCGGGGAAGCGACCCGCAGTTTCGGGATGGCGTTTTCCAGATCGCCGGTCCGCTTGATCACCGTCTTCTCCCCGGTCCCCGTTGACCCTTGTGGTGGCCCCGGCCCCCGAACAGTTCCTGCGCTCACGGGCAGGCGGTGTCCGCGGACTGTCCTCTCACACGGTAACACTGGAGCAAGCGTCCACAGCTTTAACAGCATATGTTGTGACCTCTTAGTATCGTCTAGGGAGTGCCCCGACACCCTGGGAGGCCGGACGGCTCCACGAAACCCACCGGGTACTGGACGGTTCACGACGGCGTATCACCCACCGTGGGCCCTGATCGGACACCATTTGACGACGGACCCTAGGAGCAATGTCATATGGCAGCCAACACGCTTCCCATCCTGGTCGGCCGACAGCGCGAGTGCACGGCGCTCGACGACCTGCTGGCTGCCCTGCGCAGGGGAGAGTCCCGCGTCTGTGTGATCCGCGGCGAAGCAGGCATCGGGAAGTCGGTGCTGCTGGACTACGTGGCGTACCAGGCGTCACGGGTGACCGTGACGCGGGCACAGGGCATCGAGGCGGACATGGAACTGCCCTACGCCAGTCTGCATCAGTTGTGCGCGCCGTTTCTGGCCGACGTCGAAGCGTTGCCCGGCCCCCAGCGCGACGCCCTCCGCGTGGCGTTCGGGATGGCGGCCGGAGAACCGCCCGACCGCTTCCTCGTCGGCCTCGCGGTGCTGACCCTGCTCACCCGGGCCTCGGAGACCCGGCCGGTACTCGTCGTGGTCGACGACGCGCAATGGCTCGACCAGGTGTCTGTGCAGACGCTGGAATTCGTGGCCCGCCGGCTGCTGGCCGAGGCGGTCGCGATGGCGTTCGCGGTACGGGAGCCGGAGGGGCAGGCCGCACTCGTCGGTCTGCCGGAGCTGCGGATCGGCGGTCTCGATGACGGCGCGGCCGAAGAACTCCTTGTGACCGCCGTCGGTGGGCGGCTGGAGAAGCGGGTCCGGGATCGGTTCATCGCCGAGATGCACGGCAACCCCCTCGCGTTGCTCGAGTTCTCCCGCGGCCGTAGCGCCCCCGAGTTGGCGTACGGCCTGCCCTCGGGTTCCCCAACTGTCGAAGGGACGGTGTCGAGCCGTGTCGAACGGGACTTCGCCAGCCGGTTGGCCTCGCTGCCGGTGTCGACCCGGACGCTGCTGCTGATCGCCGCGGCGGAACCGGTCGGTGACCCCCGTCTGCTGTTCCGCGCAGCCGCCACTCTGAAAATCACCCCCAACGCCGCACCGGCCAAAGCAGCCGGCCTGATCGAGTTCGGTGAGTCCGTTCGGTTTCGGCACCCGCTGGCGCGTTCGGCGGTCTACCACCAGGCCGAGCCCGAGGAACGCCGGTTGGTGCACCGGGCGCTTGCCGAAGCCACGGACCCTGCCCTGGATCCCGACCGGCGTGCCTGGCATGCCGCGCAGGCCGTCGATGAGGCCGACGAGGAGGTCGCGGCCGGGCTGGAGCAGGCGGCCGGCCGGGCTCGCCAACGCGGCGGCGTGGCCGCCGAGGCCGTACTGCTGCAGCGGGCGGCCGAGCTGACGCCGGACCTCTGGCTCCGAGGACGCCGAGCCCTCGCAGCCGCGGAGGCACACTTCTCGGCTGCCTCTCCGGACCGGGCCACGGAGCAGGCGACACTGGCCGAACTGTGTCCGCTCAGTCCGCTGGACCGGGCCCACCTGGCGCGCCTGCGTGCCAGGATCCTCTTCGCCCGCAGCCGCAGCGACGAGGCGGCACCTCTGCTCCTCGACGCCGCGGCGAAGTTCGCTGCTGCCAAGTCGTCGTTGGCGCGCGAGACGTACCTGGAGGCAATCGGCGCGACCATATTCGCCGGCAGGGTCCACGGGCCGACGGGCGCTCGGGCCGCAGCGATCGCGGCACGTGGTTCAGGAGCACCTCCCTCGGGCTCCGAGGCCGCCGACCTGTTGCTGGATGGCGTGGCTACGCTCCTCGTCGGCGACTACGAGACGGGCGGCCCAGCCCTGCGCCGCGCGTTGGAGCCGTTCGCACGCGAGAGCTTCGTCACCCGGGAGGCCACGATGCGCTGGCTCCTCCTGGCCCCGGTCGCCTTGGAAGCGGTCATTCACTACGTCTGGGACCTCACAGCGTGGGACACGTTGTCGGCCCGTGCGGTACGTCTTGCTCGCGACATCGGAGCACTCGGCACCCTGCCACCGGCTCTGGTCTACGCCAGCGGGGTGCACATCCACACCGGCGACTTCGCCGGCGCGGCTCGGATGATCGAGGAAGCCGACGCGATCGCCGCCGCGACCGGTCACGCGCCGCACAAGTACGCCACGCTGGTCCTCGCCGCCTGGCGAGGTGACGAGGAGATCGCCGCCGGCTTCATCGAGGACGCAAGGGCCAGTGCCGCGCAACGTGGCGAGGTGTCACTCCTGGGTGCCACGGGCTACATCCAAGGCGTGCTCTTCAACGGCCTGGCGCGCTACGACGACGCTCTGGCTGCCGCCCGCTCGGGCATCGAGCACGACGGCTTCAACTTCTTCGGCCTGTCGCTGGTCGAACACATCGAGGCCGCGACCCGTTGCGGCGAGTTCGACCAGGCCCACGCCTCGCTCGCCCGGCTGGTCGAACTCACCCGGGCCACCGATTCCGGCTGGGCCGGTGGCGTCACCGCACGCAGCCGGGCCCTTCTCGCCGACGGCGACGCGGCTGACGAGCTGTACCGGTTCGCGATCGACGAGCTCACCCGCGGTGGCGTGGTCGTGGAGGTGGCACGCACTCACCTGCTGTACGGCGAGTGGCTGCGCCGGAGCCGCCGCCGTTCACTGGCGCGGGAGCACCTTCGCACCGCCCACGGGATGTTCGACGGGATGGGGGCGAAGGCGTTCGCCGAACGTGCTCGCCGAGAACTGCTCGCCACTGGCGAACACGTACGCGTGCGGACCACCGACCTGGCGGCCGCTCTGACCCCGCAGGAGTCTCAGATCGCGGCTCTCGCCGCCAGCGGCATGACGAACCCCAAGATCGGCGCTGAGTTGTTCATCAGCCCTCACACCGTGGAATGGCACCTGCGCAAGGTGTACACGAAGCTTGGGATCAACTCCCGTCGTGCGCTGCCGAGCGCACTGTCGAGTGCTGCGACCACGGACGCGAGGAACGTGGACATGGTGCGATCCGGCTGAACCGGTGCGGTACCCCCCGGATGACACCACGGACTTCCGGGGCGCGGTGAACACTGTCACGGACCGAGTGTGGAGCCATCGCCCTCGACGGGCGCCGTCCACCACGAGGAGTTCCTGATGTCCGCGCCCAGCCCTGAGACGACGACGCCGGCCGGAGTCCCTCTCACCCGGTCGCCCGAGGACCACCTGGGCCCGGCCCTCGACATCTTCTTGGCCCAGCGGACACGGTTGTTCCGCGTCGCCCACCAGATTCTCGGCGACGTCTCGCGAGCCGAGGACGCGGTTCAGGAGACATGGCTGCGCTGGCAGCGCGCGGACCGGGCACGGATTGAGAACCCGGCGGCGTTCCTCACAACGACGACGACCCGTCTGGCCCTCAACGTCGTCCAGTCCGCGCGGCACCGCCACGAGATTCCGAGCGAGTCGCAGTTGGTCCACCTCGTCGACCTGACCGGCCAGGATCCCGTGCTGTACGCCGAGCAGACGGTGTCGGTCGAGGAGGCCCTGGCTCTGCTCATGGCCAGGCTCACGCCGGACGGGCTGGCCGCCTACGTGCTCCGGAAGGGGTTCGGCTACGCCTATGCCGATCTTGCGGAGGTGCTTCGCGTCAGCGTCGCGAATGCACGGCAACTGGTCCGCCGCGCGCAGCTCCGTCTCGTCAAAGCCGGCCGCCGGCAGCCGGTCCCCGCCGAGTCACACCGTCGCCTGGTCGCCGCGTTCCGGACCGCGGCCAACACCGGTGATCTCGAGAGCCTCACACGTGTACTCGTCCCCCACGGGCAGAGGCAGTGCTTGTCGTCCCCGGCACCTGGACTGTCTCGCCAGATCCTCGGATCGGCCCGCCCCGTCTGCCACATGTAGTCGGGGTCGGGGCTGCTCGACGGCGAGTGCACCTTGTGATCCGCCGCCATGCCGTGCACGTGTGCATTTGACTCGAACACACTGGCCCCACATAGTGTTCTATGTACAACGAACTTCGAACAAGGAGCGTTCGTGACAGAGAACTCGATCAATCCGGCCTTCGCGGGGCAGGTGGCGATCGTGACCGGCGCGGGGTCCGGCATCGGGCGGGCCACGGCCGTCGCCTTCGCCGAGGCAGGCGCACATGTACTCGGGGTGGGGCGCCGCGAGGAACCGTTGAAGGAGACGGCTGCGGCCGGCGACAACATTGAGGTCCTTGCCGTCGACGTCTGTGCGGACGGTGCACCCGCGAGAGTCGTCGACACCGCCGTGCAGCGTTGGGGACGTCTCGACCACTTGGTCAACAACGCCGGCGCGACGGCGGTCATGCCGCTGGCCGAGACGGACAAGAAGGTGATCCTCGACCTGCTGGCGCTGAACGTTGTCGCTCCGAGCCTCCTGGCCCACGAGGCCCTGCCGCATCTGCGCAAGACGTTCGGCACGATCATCAATCTCTCCAGCACCTACGGTCACCGCCCCATGGCCGGCGGCGCCCACTACTCGGCCACCAAGGCCGCCATCGAACAGATGACGAGGAGCTGGGCCCTGGAACTCGCCGGCGAAGGTGTCCGCGTCAACTCCGTTGCCCCCGGGCCCACCCGGACCGACGTCATGCTGCACGCCGGTCTCACCCCGGAGGCCGCCAACGACATGTACGCCTACGAACGCGACCGCATCCCCACTCATCGCATTGCGACGGCCGATGAGATGGCGCACTGGATTCTCCGGATGGCTGAGCCGGCAGGGCGCCACGCGACCGGCCAGGTCGTCACCGTTGACGGAGGTCTGGAACTCATCTGATGCCGCGAGCGCCGAGCGATCTGGGGCGAGCAGGGCGAAGTCCGCCTTGCGGCCCTCGTTCGCCCGGCGCGCCTCGCCGATTCCGCGTGACCGGGTGGGCCGTCTGATAGTCGTTTGAGAGTCATTTGACTGATGCAGCTGTGGTAGCGTGCCCTGCAAGAAAAATCCCCAGTGCCGCCCGTTTCAGGAGACGTTTCGTGATCGGTCGAGACGCGGAACGACGCTCCATGAGTGCGCTGCTGGACAGGGCGGCGGACGGCAGTGGTACGGCGCTGCTCGTACATGGGGAAGCCGGTGTCGGCAAGTCGGCTCTGCTGGGCACAGTTGGTGAGGATGCCACTCGGTGTGGTTTCCGGGTGCTGTCTGCTTCCGGGGTCGAGACCGAGCAGTGGTTGCCGTTCGCCGCACTGCAGATGTTGCTGCACCCGGTCATGCGAGGGCCCAAGAGCCTCTCGGCGTTGCACCAGCAGACGCTCAACGGTGCTTTCGGCGCCGCGGAGAACGAGCCACCCCTCTACAAAGTCGGTCTGGCCGCACTGGAACTCCTGGCAGAAGCAGCCGACCGACAGCCGCTCCTGCTCCTCGTCGACGACCTGCAATGGGTCGACTCCTCCAGCCGGGATGTGCTCAGGTTCATCGCACGGCGAACCGGTGACCTGCAGATAGTTCTGATCGCGGCTGCTCGGGTCCACTCCCCCGAGGAATACAGTCTGGGCGTTCACCCCGACCTCCGGCTGTCCCCGCTCGACGCGGAAGCCTCCGTCGCGCTGCTCGACTCGAAGGCCCCGGATCTGCCGACGCCCCTGCGCTCGCTGGTTCTGGACCGCGCTGCGGGCAACCCACTGGCGCTGGTCGAACTGCCCAAGGCGATGCAGCACATCTCGGGGCCGGTGGACGAACTACCTCTGACGCAACGGCTGGAGGCCGCCTTCGCGGCACGCACCGACTCCGCCAGCCGTGAATGCCGTGCGCTGCTGCTGACGCTGGCGGCCGAGCCGACGACACCCTTGGACCGTCTGCTGGACGTCTCCGGCGTCGTGTGCGGCGCTCCCGTCTCCCTGAACGCTCTGCAGGAGGCCATCGACGCGGGCTTGATTGTTCTGGCGGGCCGCACGCCGGAGTGGCGGCATCCGCTGATGCGGTCGGCGGTCTACACCCGCGCTCCGATCGCCGACCGGCTCGCCACGCACGCTGCTTTGGCGGCGGTGCTGGACGACATGCCGGACCGCCAGCTCGTACACCGGGCGGCGGCCTCGATCGGCCCGGACGACGAACTGGCCGAGCGGCTGGAGCACAGTGCCGACGCCGCACTGGCACGGGGCAAGACGGCGTCGGCCATTCCGGCCCTGCGACAGGCGGCGGACCTCGTACGTGATCCCCGCCGGCGGACGGGCATCCTGGTGCGGGCGGCCGAACTGGCCGGTGAGATCAACGACCGGATCACCGCGCAGGAGTTCCTGAGCCGTGCCGACATGGACATACTCGGGCCGGTTGAACGGGCGCGCCTCCTGGTGGTGTCCGACAGAGCGGGCCTGGAGGCGGACGAGCCCCACCGCCGCATCAGGGACATGGTCGACGCCGCGGCCGGAGCGATGGACGCGGAGGCCAACAACGTCGCGGAGGACCTGTTGTGGCGTGCCGCCGCACGGTGCTTCTTCCAGGACGGCGACGCCCGGGTCCGTGCCGAGGCCGCCGCGGAACTGGGCCGGTGGAACCCCGACCCGGACGCTCCGCATGTGCTGACCGTCCGGGCGTACACCCAGCCCTACCAGCACGGTGCGGACGTGATCGCACGTCTCGAAGGAATCAACCCGGACCCTCGGGACGGTCGGACCCTGCACTTCCTCGGCAGCGGTGCCATGGTCGTGGGCGACATGGGCCGCGCTGCCCGGTATCTGTCGATGACTGCTGCCGCATGGCGGTCACAGGGCAGGCTCGGACTGCTCGCCCGCGCCCTGGCCGGCAGTTGGCCCCGCGTGTATCTCGGTCAGCTGGACCGTGCCCGCGAGGAATCGGGCGAAGGCCTCGGCCTGGCGGAGGAGACCGGGGAGTGGCTCGTCTGGCTGGGTCTGAAGGCAACCGCGGGCCTGGTGGCGGCAGTGCGTGGTGACCGGGAAGCGGCGGACTCCGCAGTGCGCGAGTTGCGCGCCCACAACCTCTTCCCCAGTGCTCCCTTCGTCACCGTGATGGCTCAGCAGGTCGACAGTCTGCTCGCTCTCTTCGACGGTCGTGCCTCCGAAGCGTACGAGCTTCTCGTGCGGGCGTTCGATCCAGCCGACCCGCACTACCACTCGGTGAGTCGCTGGTTGCTGGCACCGGATCTCGCGGACGCCGCCGTTGCCGCCGGAACCGTCGAGCAGGCTCGGGACCTCCTCGCTGAACTACCCGATCTGGCACGCCGGTTGCCTTCGGAGATGATGCTGGTGGCTCACTCCTACACCGATGCGGTGCTGGCGCCGGACGACACGGCGGAGAAGCGGTACGCCGCCGCGCTTGAGACGATGCCGGCAGGCTGGACGCCGGCGCGGGCCCGGTTGCATCTGCACCAGGGGCTTCGCCTGCGTCGCCAGCGACGCAACGTCGATGCCCGCGAACCTCTGCGGCTCGCCCGCGACGAGTTCGACCGGGTCGGTGCGCAGCCTTGGGCCGACATGGCCCGCGAGCAGTTGCGTGCTGCCGGCGAGTCGAGTGTCCGACGCCCCGCAAGCTCCGGTGAGCAGTTGTCTCCCCAGGAGATGCAGATCGCCATGCTGGCTGCGAAGGGGCTGAGCAACCGGGAGATCGGTCAGCGTCTGTTCATCTCCCACCGCACGGTTGGAGCCCACCTCTACCGGATCTATCCGCGCCTGGGTATCACCAGCCGAGGCAAGCTGGCCACGGCACTCGCGGCTCTCGACGACGGACGGCCCATGATGCGCGATGCCGACTTCCCGGAGCAGAAGTAGCTCCTCGTCGTTCGTCACAGTGTCTGCGAGGCGGACGACACGGTGCTGTGGGCGACCGCCAAAGCCGGTGTCAGCTTCTTAACACAGAGTGTGTCATGCCCACCAGGTGCCGTCGGAGAACGCAGTCGTCCGACCTAACGTCGTGCCCATGCCGGGGCTCCCTCGCGTCCCTTTGTCCCACGATCACGGTCCAGGTGCTCTCTCTTCCGGTCTGACCTGCCGTTTCTCACTGTCGAAGTACTGATGTGTCTATATCACGTCGTGCGCGAGAGTGGTGGCGTCGCCAGGTCCTCAAGGAAGGAAACACATCCTCATGAGTGGTAATGATCAGCGTGTGCAGACGCAGCCCGAGGCTTCACAGGGTCTCCGCCTGTCCTTGGAGCTCCACCGCATGGTGAGCAGTCAGGCGTGGGAGTCCGTTCGGGGCGAGTTCGAGTTCGACCCCGACGCTCCCCTTCTCGTGAGCATCACCTTCTTCATCGACGAGGACGGCCCCAGGGTGACGTGGCAGGTGGGCCGCGACCTTTTGGACCAAGGCCTCCGATCGACCAGTGGCATCGGCGATGTTCAGGTGTGGCCGTCGTATCTGGGCGAGGAGGAGTCGGCTTGGCTGCAGCTCAGCTCCTACGACGTCACCGCCTTGTTCGAGATGCCCGCACCGCCGCTGGCGGAGTGGCTGGAACGGACCTACCAGATCGTGCCGGCCGGTGCGGAGATGAGCCGGTTGGACCCGGATGCCTTTCTTGCCGGTCTGCTCGGCGACCCGGGTACGGCGCCCGGCCGAGGGGCGTGATCACGTACCGTCCACGGGCCCCGACGCGTTCATGAGGGTGGCTACCCGTGCTCGTCACGTTCGCTCACGTGTTCCCCGATGTGGTCTGCGACCGCGGCCGACAGCAGGGCCGGCAGGAGTCCGGGGAAACGGGCGTCGAGGGCATCACGTCGCAGCTTCACAAAGCAGCGAGTGCCCTCCTGACGGGTCTGGGTGACGCCCGCCTCGCGCAACATCTTGAGGTGGTGGCTGAGCGTTGACTTGGCGACGGGTGCACTGAACTGCCCCCACCCTCGTTCAGCGCCGTCTGCCAGGATACGGACGATCCCCAGCCGCGTCGGATCGCTGAGCACTCCCAGCAGGCGCGGCAGGCCGATCTCGCTGTCGGCAGGGGTGGAGTGATCAGGCATGAGGGCCACGCTATCGCAAGTTCGGAAAGTGTCGAACATGGACTTTCCGCCGCCGCGACGGGACCTTGCCGCCCCCGTGCTCGGGTGGCCGCCGGCACACCGCGCTCAAGGCCCCCGGTATCAGATGTCCGTGGGTGACTGGTCGAGTTCGGCGAGGGCGGTCTTCAGCTCGGTGCGCCGCTTGATGCCGAGCTTCGCGAACACTTTGCGCAGGTGGTACTCCGCGGTGTGGACGCTGATGAACAGCCGGGCGCCGATGTCCCGGTTCGTCAGCCCCTCCCGCGCCAGGCGCGCGACATTGAGCTCCTGGTTGGTGAGTTGCACAGCTGATCCACGCACCCGGACCTGCGGGGTCCCACCACTGACTCGTAGTTCGTCCGCGGCCCGACGGGCGAAACCCTCCATGCCCAAGCCCGTCAGCAGTCCGTGCGCAGCCCTGAGCTGCTCACGCGCCTCGGGATGCCGTTTCCGGCGGTTGAGTTCCTCTCCGTACAGCAGACGGCAACGGCCCACCATGATCGGGATGCGCTCCGCCTCGAAGCCGTCGATCGCGTCCCGGTAGCGCCTCTCGGCCTCGTCGCCCTCATGCAGTTGCGCCTCGGCCATGGCCAGCACCGCGGTCGCCCAGGTGTTCCCGACCGGACGCGTCACGCCGGCCAGCTTGTCCACCGCGTGCTCGGCGAGAGCCCGGTCGCCGGTGTGGGTGGCCGCCTCCACCAGTTCGAGCAGGGTACGCATCGCGTGATTGAGCTCGTGCGTGTACGGCAGCTCACGGCCGGCGGAGGCCACCGCCTCGGTGAAGGCGCCGAGGCCGTTGTGGAGGATGGCCTCCGAGAAGTTGACCGCGCTCAGTCCGTACCCCTCGCCGCGTGCGTACGCGTCCGCCCGGATGCGCTCGGCCCAGCGCGCCACCTCACTCGCCCTCCCGCGGTACGCGGCCAGGAACAGCCTTCCGTACGGCGGCAGTTTATTGCCCGTGACGTCCTTGATCGCGTCGATCTCGTCGCAGGAAGCCTCCGCCGCGTCGAGGTCGCCGTCGACCGTCTGCGCCAGCATCAGCAGGCTCAGGGCGATGGGAAGGACGGTGACGACACCGTCGGCACGAGCGAGTCTGACCTGCCGGTCGGCCAGGGCACGCAGCGCACCGGCGTCCCAGAGGTCCTGCGCCGCGCGCGAGGCGAACCACAGCCAGTGCAGTCCGAGCGAGTCGGGGGCCTGTTCCAGGAGCGCGCGCTGCGCCCGGCGCAGGGTTTCGATCGCGGCTTCCTGCCCCTTGGCGGCGAGCAGCGCCTGACCGCGCAGGATCAAGTCCCGTGCGTTGCCGGGCCCCTCGTCGACGGTCGCTTCCAGGATCGCGTTCGAGACGACGGCAACTTGTTCGGCGTCACCGAGCCTGCCCCCGTAGACCGCCGCCGCCAGTGCTTCCAGATAGGTGTCGCGGGCCAGCACGGGATCGTGCCTCTCCAGGCCCTGCGCTGCGGCCAGGAGGAGTTGCGGACCGCTGCTGTCCCGGCGCAGCGCGTACCCGGCGCGGGCACGCAGGCGGGCGGTCACCGCCTCCTGTGCAGCGGTCAGCGGGAGGCCGTGGGCAGCGTCGAGCAGGCTCAGAACCGACTCGGGAGCGCCCGCATCGTGTTTCGCCTCGGCGGCGGCGATGATGCGCTGGACCCGGCGTGGCGGGTCGGGCGTCAGCTCCGCCGACCGTTCCAGGAACGCGGCCGCGGCCGCCGCGCCGCCCCTGGTCCGGGCACGTACGGCGGACCGCTCCAGATCGGCGGCGACCTCCTCGTCCGGGTGCAGCACCGAGCCGGCGCGGTGCCAGGCCCGGCGGTCCGGGTCCCGACTGAGGTCGGTGACGTCCGCCAGCGCGGCATGGACGCGCCGCCGGTCCTCCGGTGACGCGGCCCGGTACACCGCCGACCGCACCAGTGGATGGCGGAAGCCGACGCGCGTGCCGACGACGAGCGCCTCGGCGTCCCTGGCGGCGTCGAAGGCTTCCTGCTTCAGTCCCAGCAGCTCGCTCGCCTGCCACAGCAAGCCGGGGTCGCCGGTGGGGTCGGCTGCCGCCAGCAACAGCAGAAGGCGCGCCGGTACGGGTAGCGGTGCGAGCTGCACGACCAGGCTCTGCTCGATCCGGCTCTCCAGCGGCAGCGAGCCGGTGAGGGCGAAGCCGCCGGCGATCTCGGCGGGGCTCAGGGCCCGAGGCAGTTCCCGCAGGGCCAGCGGGTTGCCGCGTGCCTCCGCCAGAAGCCGCTCCCGCACCCGACGGTCGAGGCCGCCGGGGACCGCGAGGCGCAGCAGAGCGCTCGCGTCCTCGTACTCCAGTCCTTCGACGATCATGTGCGGAAGGCCGGCGAACGCCTCGTCCACCCAGCGCATCGCCAGCACCAGGGCGATGCCCTCCACGTCCATGCGCCGGGCGGCGAACGCGATAGCCCGGGCCGATGCCTGGTCGAGCCACTGTGCGTCGTCGACGACACACAGCAACCCCCGGTCCTGTGCGGCCTCGGTGAGCAGGCCCAGCACCGCGAGTCCGACGAGGAAGGGGCTCGGCGCGGGTGCGCTGCGCAGTCCGAACGCCACCTCGATCGCCTCCTGCTGCGGAGCGGGCAGCCGCGCGGCCGACCCCAGCATGGGGCCGCAGAGCTGCTGGAGGCCGGCGTAGGCGAGTTCCATCTCGGACTGGGAGGCCACGGTGCGTTCCACGCGGACGTGCGGGCCGGCTCTCGCGGTGAGGTGGTCGAGGAGGGCGGTCTTGCCGACGCCGGCCTCGCCGGAGACGGTCAGGGCCTCACTGTGGCCGGCGCGGGCCCTGTGGACCAGCGCATCCAGCTCCGCCAGCTCGCGTCGTCGACCGCGCAGCGGCACGCTTCCCGTCACGGTGTCCGCCTTGGTTCCGAATGATTCTGATCCGTCCTGTCTACCCGAGGAAACCCAGCCGGGGCACCCTGCCGGCGGAACGAGGCTGCCGGGCCGGCCTCCGGAGCCGTAGGACCGTGTGGCCCCGCGAAGCAAACACGCAGGTGGGAGTGGTCGAAGGGAACCCGTCCTCCTGCGCCGCTCCACGGCTTGGTCCACCTCCCGTGTTGTTATGCTCCCCCCGTGCCGGAGGGGGAGCAAGTGAGCGGAGACGGCAGAGAGCGGCTGCGCGGCAGACACCACGAGTGCGGTGCCCTCGACGAGCTCGTCCTGGGAGTGGAGGCCGGACGGAGCGCCGTTCTCGTTCTGCGCGGTGAGGCCGGAATCGGCAAGTCGGCGCTGCTCGACCACCTGGCGGCACGCGCAACCGGCCATCGCGTCGCCCGCGGGGCGGGCGCCGAGTCGGAGATGGAGCTCCCCTTCGCGGGACTGCACCAGCTGTGCGCCCCCTTCCTGGGACGTGCCACCTCCCTTCCGCAACCACAGCAAGAAGCGCTGGCTACGGCCTTGGGACTGAGCGCAGGCCCGCCGCCGGACCGGTTCCTGGTGGGTCTGGCTGTGCTCGGCCTGCTGACCGAGGTGGCCGACGAGGGGCCGCTGTTCTGCCTGGTGGACGACGCTCAGTGGCTCGACCGGGTATCCGCCCAGACGCTGGCGTTCGTGGCGCGACGGATGCTCGCCGAGCCGCTGGCGCTGGTCTTCGCCTCCCGTGAACACCGGGGACGGGACGAGTTCACCGGGCTGCCGCAACTGACCCTCGGCGGCCTGAACGACGCCGACGCCCGGGCACTGCTGGACGCGGCGGCCGGCGGTCCGGCGGACGAGCGCATCCGCGACCGCATCCTCGCCGAAGCGCGCGGCAACCCCCTGGCGCTGCTGGAACTCCCCCACGGCCGCGGCGAGACGGAACCGGCCGACGGGCTCGCACGGCCCGACCCGGGACCGGTGACCGGCAGCATCGAGCGCAGTTATGTGCAGCGGGTGCGCTCACTGCCGTCGGCGACACAGCGGCTGCTGCTGACCGCCGCCGCCGAGCCGATCGGCGACGTGCACCTGCTGTGGCGCGCGGCGGAACGGCTGCACATCGACCCCGGTGCGGCCGACCCCGCGGTGAAGGCGGGACTGCTCGACATCGCCGCCCTGGTGCGCTTCCGGCATCCGCTCCTGCGCTCGGCCGTCTACCGGTCGGCCGGGCTCGCGGACCTGCGGGAGACCCACCGTGCCCTTGCCGAGGTGACCGATCCCGTCCTTGACCCCGACCGCCGCGCGTGGCATCTGGCAAGGGCGACGGTGCGCCCCGACGAGACGGTCGCCGCCGCGCTGGAGTCGTCGGCCGGTCGGGCACTCGCACGGGGCGGCACCGCCGCGGCTGCGGCGTTTCTCGCCCACGCTGCCGTATTGAGTCCACAGCCGCGGCGCAAGGCGACACGTGCCCTCGCTGCGGCCCGGGCGAAACTTCGCGCCGGTGCGCCCGCCGCGGCCCGTGATCTGCTGGCCCTCGCCAGGAGCGGGTCCCTGGACGAGCTGGGTCGTGCCGGTGTGGACCTTCTCCAAGCGCAGATCGCCTTCACCGGAAGCCGCGGCAACGAGGCCCTCCCCCTCCTGCTGGACGCCGCGCGGCGCCTGGTGCCGCTCGACGTCGGCATGGCCCGCGAGACCTTCCTGGACACCGTGTCCGCCGCCATGTTCGCCGGGCGCCTCGCCACCGGTACGACCGTGCACGAGGTGGCAGCGGCGGCGCAGAGGACGTCACCGTCCGGCACCAGGCCGCCGCGCAACTCCGACCTGCTCCTGGAGGCCCTGGCCACCCGGTTCACCAGTGGATACCGCGAGGCGGTGGCCGTGTCCCGTGACGCGGTGCGCGCACTTCGCCAGGAGACCGACTCGGAGGAGATTCTGCGCTGGTCGTGGCTGGCGTCGGCACTGGCGGCCGAGATGTGGGACGACGAGGGCTGGGCGGACCTGGCGACCCGGCACGTGGGGACGGCTCGTGCCGTGGGCGCCCTGGCCGAGCTGCCGCTCGCACTCAACTCTCGGGTGGTCGTCCACACCTGCGCCGGAGAACTGGACGCGGCGGCGCTGCTCCTCGCGGAGGTCGGCAGGGTCCAGGAAGCCGCCGGCAGCGGTTTCGTTCCCTACGGCACGATGACCCTCGCCGCCTGGCAGGGACGCGCGGCCGAGGCCGCGGCACTGATCGCGACCAGCATGGACGAGGCCGTCGACCGAGGCGAGGGCATCGGCGTGGCCATCGCTCAGCGGGCCAAAGCCGTGCTCCACAACTCCATGGGCCGCTACGAGGAGGCGTTTGCCGCGGCCGAGCAGGCCAGTGCGTACCCGCAGGACCTGGTCGCGGCCAACTGGGGGCTGGTCGAACTGGTGGAGGCGGCGGTGCGCAGCGGCCGTCCGCGAGCGGCCGAGGCCGCGATGGCCCGGCTGGCCCGGACGACGGGCGCGGCGGCCACGGACTGGTCGCTGGGTGTCCAGGCACGTTCCCGCGCGCTGCTCGGCCATGGGGACCAGGCCGACGGCCTGTACCGCGAGGCGGTCGAGCGGCTCGAACGCACGCGAGCCGGAGCGGAACTGGCCCGGGCACACCTGCTGTACGGGGAGTGGCTGCGCCGGGAGAACCGGCGCACCGACGCCCGGAAGCAACTGCGTGAGGCGCACGCCCTGTTCACACGGTTCGGAGCCAACGCCTTCGCGGAGCGCGCGGTGCGGGAGCTGCAAGCCACCGGCGAGTCGGTGGCACGGCGCACCGGCGTCGCCGCCGCCCCGGCCCTCACCGCGCAGGAGACCCAGATCGCGCGTCTGGCCCGGGACGGGCTCACCAACTCCGAGATCGGCGCCCAGCTGTTCCTCAGCACTCACACCGTGGAGTGGCACCTGCGGAAGGTGTACGCCAAGCTCGGCATCGCCTCTCGCCGTGTCCTGCGTACGGCGCTCTGACCGGTGCGGGTCGCGGCGTCGGACGGCCGCCGCGGCCTCTCCGACGGGGTGCGGCGCGGTCGTCACGTGGGCGGGCAGCCGGGCCGCCCGCCGTCGTCGTCGTCGTCGACGACGACGACGAGGAAACGCTCCAGACGGTTCAGGTCTCCTCCTTGTGCGGCCGCGAGAAGCGCCTGCACGAACCGGCGGTGCGTGACGGAGTCCACCGGCTGACGCCGACGCCCCGCGCCGAGACGCTGCTGAGCACGTGCGACCTGTTGCCGCGCGTTGACGACGCTGATGCACAGGAGAGCGGCGATCTGGTCGTACGGGTAGGCGAACCCCTCCCTGAGGACGAACGCAGCGCGCTGCCGCGGTGTCAGCGTCTCCAGCATGAGGACGCTGGCCCGCTCCACCGCGTCCTGCCGGTCGGCCACCGCCTCCGGTGTGCTCTCGGGGTCGGGCGTCTCCGGCAGCCACGGGGTGGCGGAGTACTCCCGGCGCCGCCTGGCCGACTGGCCCGCGTTGATCGCCATCCGGACGGTGATCGTCCGGAGCAGCGCGGACGGGCTCTTCACCACCGTGCGGTCGGTGCGTTGCAGACGCAGCCACACCTCTTGGACCACGTCCTCGGCTTCGCTCACGCTGCCGAGGATGCGACAGGCGATCTTGAGCAGTGACGGCCGGTCCTGCAGGAACAGGGATGCCGCGTCCTCCAGGTCGTCGATGACCGGGGCCGCCACACCGCGACCCGCCACCGACGTGGTCCCGGTCTTCGTCAGGTACGTGTCCACGGTCGGCTCCTCCGCTGGGTGGGACGCAGCTCGGGAATGCTGCTGAGACCAACCTCGCGCCCATCGGCGGCGAGCGAACCATTGAGAACCCGTGGTCCGATACGTAGTGATGCCGTAGTTCGTACCCTGCCGCGTTCGCCGCAGGGCGGGCGATCACCGCTCCGGGGTGGATCAGTGCATCGTTCCCACCACGGCGGCCGTGCACACGAACGTCGCCAGGGTAATGAGGACCGTGCCGACCAGCGTTCCGCGCAGCCATCGCCCGAACCGGACGCGGTGCGCCTCCTCGGCAGCGTTGAGGCTTTCGGCGATGTGTTCCGTCACCATGTGGGCCACATACCGCTGCTCCTCCAGGTACCACCGTTCGATGCGTCGCCTCTGTTCGAGGGTCAGTCCATCCGCTCTCGCGGTGAAGTCCTCCACCCGTTGGCGGGCCGCCCTGAGCTGGGCCTCCCGGTGGAGGAAGGCTTCTATGTCGACCAGCCCACGGGCGGCCTGCTTCTCCGTGTCCATGGTGTACTCCAGAGTCGGTGACCGGTCGTTTCCGTCTCCGTCCAGCCCGCCCCGGGCCGCTCCCCGCGGTGCGATCCGTGTCCGGGGGCGGCCGTGGGCACCCACCCCGCCCGACGCGGCGCGGGTGCCGGCCGCTCAGGCGGTGGCCTGGGCCGCCTCGTTGATCAGGCGCGCGACGTCCCCCGGACGCGAGACGCTGACCGCGTGGGAGGCGGGAACGCTGACGACGGTGGCGTCCGCCCGCTCGGCCATGAAGGCCTGCGTCCGAGGCGGGATGTTCCGGTCTTCGGTGGCCACGAGGACCCACGACGGGATGTCCCTCCACGCCGGGGCCGCGCCGCCTTCCGCCAGCGCGGCGTCGGTCACGGGCCGCTGCGTGGCGGCCATGACCGCCGCTGTTCCCGCGGGTACGTCGGCGGCGAACTGCTGGTGGAACTTGCTCGTGTCGATGTAGAGGTCCGCGGCCTGGCTGCCGTCGGGCAGGGTGACCGGAACCGGGCGGAGTGCCTCGCCGAGGGTGCTTCCCGGGAACTTTCCGGAGAGAGCGATCGCGCTCTCGCCCTCGTCGGGCAGGAAGGCCGCGACGAAGACCAGCGCCTTGACGTTGGCGAGCCCCTTGGCGGCGCCGCTGATCACCGAGCCGCCGTAGGAGTGGCCGACGAGCACGACGGGGCCGTCGATGGAGGCCACCAGTTGCCTGACGTACTGGGCGTCGTCGGCAAGTCCGCGCAGCGGGTTGCTCGCGGCCGTGACCGGATAGTCGTGGGACTGCAGTTTCTCGACGACGCCATTCCAGCTGGAGGAGTCGGCGAACGCACCATGGACGAGAACGATGGTGGGGTTCTGCGCATTCATGACGGTGACCTTTCGTTTACTGGCGAATACGCGCTTCATCGAACGGGTCGCCACTTGCCGAATTCGTGGTTCCGGCTTGCGGCGGTGTCGCGAACGGACCCCCGATTCGCTGTTCTGGCGTATCCCGTACTTTCCTGTCCGGGAAGTTCGGTGCCGGTCCTCCCGGGGTGCCGCTCCGAGGTGGATCAGTCGGTTCCCAGCGCCTTGCGCAGCACGTGGACGGCCTGCTCGATCGCCGCACTCGACGCCTGGGTGCCCCGCACCGGGTTCAGCATCATGAAGTCGTGCAGGCCGGCGTTGTAGCGAAGGCTGACGGTCGGCACGCCGGCCTGGACCAGCTTGCCGGCGTAGGCCTCTCCCTCGTCGCGCAGGACGTCGTTCTGGTCGACGACGACGAACGCCGGGGGCAGGCCCTGGAGGTCTTCGAGGGTGGCCCGCAGCGGGGACGCGGTGACCTGGGCCCGCTCGGCGGGATCGGTGGTGTACGCGTCCCAGAACCACTCCATCGCCTTCGCGGTCAGGTGCGGACCGTGCGCGAAGGTACGGTAGCTCTCGGTGTCCTGGGCCGCATCGGTGACGGGGTAGTACAGAGACTGGTGCAGGAAGGTCACGTCACCGCGCTGCTTGGCCATGTGGGTGAGGGCCGCACTCATGTTGCCCCCGACCGAGTCGCCGGCAACGACCATGCGGGAGCCGTCGAGGCCCTCCTCCGCGCCCTTGGTGGTGATCCACTGGGCGGTGGCGTACGCCTGCTCGATGGCTACGGGGTACTTCGCCTCCGGCGAACGGTCGTACTCGACGAAGACCAGGGCGGCCCGCGCGCCCACCGCCAGCTCGCGCACCAGGCGGTCGTGGGTGCCCGCGTTGCCGAGGATCCAGCCGCCGCCGTGCATGTAGAGGATCACGGGCAGGGCGCCCGTGCTGCCGACCGGCTTGATGACACGCACCCTCACCTCACCGACTCGGGCGGGGACGGTGGTCCACTTCTCTTCGACGTCGAGCTTCTCGACGGGCTGTGCCTGGACGTCGTCCAGCAGCTTGCGGGCACCGTCGACGCCGAGTTCGTACAGCAACGGCGGCTTGGCGGTCGCGTCGGCGAATTCCTGTGCGGCGGGTTCGAGGATGATGTCGTTCACGGCGTTTCCTCCGGGAAGTCGGTCATGGGGAAAGGGTTGCACCCAATAAGACCGGGCCGGAGGTCGAAGCGTGACGCGCCGAGCAGAACTCACGAATATCAGCGACGGTCCGGGCCGTGTCCCGGAGAGCCCGGTATCCGCCCGGACACACCGCCTTCTTTTATCAAGTAGAGAACGACTGGGTGGCGTCGTCGTGGAGCGCACCGTCCACCGCCGACCGGAATGCCGACACGGCCGTCGATCATGCCCCGGGGCCCTCCTGGAGGTAGCGCAGCAGGGCGCGGTCGGTGTCCTCCTCGCGAAGGTCTCGTACCGCTTCGCAGACCGCGTCGGCGAGCACCGGCGCACCGACCCGCAGCGCCTTCTGTGCGACGGTGGTGAGCCGGAGTTCGACACTGCGGTGGTCGTGCGGGGGGGTGCTCGTGGCGATCAGACCCCGTTCCCGCAAACGGGTCACCAGGCGGCTTGTGGCGGACTGGCTCAGGCCGACCTGCGCGGCCAGGTCCCGGAGCTGCAGCGGCTGGATCCCGGCATCGCCGCTGTCCAGAGCCGCCAGTGCGCGGAACTCGCTGACGCCGAGGCCCAGCCGCTGGTGAAGGTGCCGCTCGACGGTCGCATCGATCCGGCGGTGGAGCCGGTCGAGCGCGCTCCAGCGTGTGATCAAGGAGGCCTCTTCACTCATGTTCACTCATGATGAATCGGTTCATCCGACGGGCGCGTCGGCCGGCTGGTCGCCGCGGTGCGGGTCGCCCTTGGTCAGGAAGGCTTCCCGAGGGTGCTGCACCGAGGCCAGCGAGACGATGTCCCGGCCGTAGCAGGCGGCGGTGGCCCATACGGCGAACACGCGTACCTTGCGTTCCCACGACGGTACGGCGAGCACGTGGTAGCCGCGGTGCATGAGCCATGCCGGGAAGCCCTTGATGACGAGGCGCCGGTACTGGAAGATACCCCGGCCCAGGCCCAGAGTGGCCACCACTCCCAGGCTGCGGTGGACGTAGTCCTTGGCGGGCCTTCCGCGCAGTGACGCCAGGATGTTCTTGGCGAGGCGTTTGCCCTGCCGTACCGCGTGCTGGGCGTTGGGGACCGTATGCGCCCCCGGCCGGCCCGCCGCGAGATCGGGCACGGAGGCGTCGTCGCCCGCGGCCCAGACGTCCGGTACCGCGTCCGTCTCCGTTCCGACGCGCAGGTCGGGCCGTACGACGAGCAGTCCCCGTTCGTCCACCGGGAGGTCCGTGTGGTTGTGCACCACGGGGTTGGCCGCGTTGCCCGCGGCCCACACGATCAGGCCGGAGTCGTACTCCGTCCCGTCCGAGAGCACGACGTGTCCGTCCTCGGCGGAGACGAGCTGGGTGTTGAGGTGCACCTGCGCGCCCCGCTTGCGCAGGGACCGGACCACCCAGTCGCCCGGCCCGTCAGTGACCTCGGGGAGGATGCGGCCACGTGCCTCGACCAGGTGGAAGCGGAGCTCGCGGGCGCTGATCTCCGGGTAGTGCTTCAGCAGTGCGGTCGCCAGGGACAGCGCTTCGCCGAAGCCCTCCACACCCGAGAAGCCCCCGCCCACGAAGGTGGCGGTCAGGAGCCTCTTGCGTTCGGATCCCTCGGGCAGACTCGCCGCGCGGTCGAACGAGGTCAGCAGCCGGTCCCGGACGGCCACCGCCTCCTCGACGTGCTTCAGGCCGAAGGCCTGGTCGCTGATGCCAGGTATGGGGAAGGTGCGGGTGACCGCGCCCGCCGTGATGACGAGGATGTCGTAGGTCAGTTGGTAGTCCGGCCCGTTCTCCGGGCGTACCGTGACGGTGCGGTCACTGTTGCGGATCTTCGTCACGGCGCCCGCGATCAGGCGGGTGCGGTGCAGGTGCCGGCGGAGTGACACCGCGGCGTGACGGGCTTCCACGGAGCCCGCCACCACCTCCGGCAGGAACGGCTGGTACGTCATGTACGGACGCGGGTCGACGACGGTGACGCGCGCCTCGCCCCTGCGCAGCTTCTTCTCAAGGCCCCACGCGGTGTAGAAGCCCGCGTAGCCGCCGCCCACGATAAGGATCTCACGCACGGTGTCCTCAGTTCTTGTCTTCTCGGTTTCACACCACTGACCGGGCGGAACCGCGTGCTGTGACACCGACTTCACGTGAAGTGGCTGTCGGCGTCCCGGCCGCGGTCCGTCCGTCGCTGTGTGCCGGCATCACTGTGTGACTGGGTCGAAGGCCCACAGATCCACCGGGAGACCGGGGGTGTACGTGTGGAGCGTCAACGGCTGGTTCTCGCCGTGGGCGTCCAGGTACAGGCGCTCGCCGGGGGCCGTGTGGTTGCTCAGGAACATCGTCGTCTCGTTGAACGTGGCACACCACAGGTAGCCGTCGTCGTTGGGTCGGAAGGTGTTCAGCGTCACCCTGTTGCCGTCCTGTGGCAGTGCCCGGGTCGCCGTCGCGTTGACGTACTTCCCGCCGTAGGCGAGGTAGTAGCAGTGGTCGTCACCGGTTCTGTCCGCGTAGATCGTGGTGAACCCCTCGTTTCCCGCCTCGGTGTCGTAGCGCACGTCCACCGCGGTGCCCTCTTCGGTGCGGCCGTCCGCCACCGTCATCATCAGGGGCGGTGTGGACTCCTCGAGCAGGATCTCGTCGACTCTCGGCGCCTCGGTGACCGGGTCCTGGAGGAACCAGCGCTGGGCACCCGAGTTGTCGAAGTCGCGAGCCACCAGAGCCGCACCGCTGTTCAGGGACGTGAGCAACTGGTGGCTGACCATGTTCTCCAGGATCCATGTGCCGTCTCCCTGGTCGACGGGGTGCCAGAGCTGGTCGGTCTCCTCGTTCGGGTTCAGTGCGATCCGCGCGTCGCGGGCACCGTCCGGCTGTCCCAGGTAACTGTTGCCGTCGACGGAGACCAGGCGGTAGTGGCCGGGGAACTCGGGCACCGCGTCCAGACTGAACGTCTGCATCGGCACATCGGCCCGGTTGAACGGCTCGTCGACGACCTGGGAGGTGTAGCCGCCGTAGGTGGCCACGTTGGTGGTCTTGGCATTGCGGAGCACGGCCCGCGTCGGCAGCTTCTTCACCGGCCGCGCCCTGGCGCTCGGGGGTTCCGGCAGATTGCCGATTTCGAACAGAACGGGGTAGTGGTCCGACCTGACTTCTTCGTCGACCCGGCCTATGCCTGTGGCTTGGGGCGCGTCGGCACCGGACGGGGCGACCGCGTAGTCGAGGATTCTCGGCGTGGTGGTCAGCGGCTCCGCGGGCTCCGGATCCAAGGGGTCCGGAACATAGGGTTCGGGGTCCGGCACGGTCGGATGGGTCGGCTGTCCGAGGGACGGGGCCATCACCTGCCACTGCCCGGGCGCGTCACGGGAGAGCCGGTCGTACAGGGAGTTCTGCGCGCCGGGATGCGGGAGGCGGTTGTAGTCGCCGAGCGCCACCCAGGGCAGCGGCGTGTTGTTGGGGCCCGCGGTGGCCATCCTGGTCCGGATGTTGGCCAGCAGCTCGGGGGCGTCGTTGCCGGACCCCGACCAGCCGTGCACCGTGAAGTAGACGACGCCGTTGACGCGGACGCCGAGCGCGGGCCGGCTCGTGGCGACTCCGTACTGGTCGACGGCTCCCCGCACCACGAAGACGTCGTCGCGCTCGACGGGGTTGGACGTCGCGATGGCCAGGTTGACGCGGTTGACCCCGACGGTGGAGGTGTCCGTGTGCAGCCAGTACAGGTATGCGGCCGGCCGGCTGCGCGTCCCGCTGATGAGGTACTGCCGGACCGGTGGGTTGATGTGGTTGCCCACGTAGTCGAGGCCCCGGCTGTACTGCGTCTGCTGGATGTCGTGCTCCTGCCCCAGCCATCTGTCGCCGGTCTCGCCCCCGGGAGGAGACCCTGCCTCCTGCAGGAGCATGATGTCGGCCTCGTACCGCGCCATCATGCCGAGCACCCCCGCGTCGTACTTGGATTCGTACTCGCCGGCGTCGTCGGTGGTGCCTGCGCCCTGCATGTTCCAGGTGATCACCTTGCGGCGGTTCTGTTGACGGGGGTCGGTCTCGCCGCCGGTGTCCCGCAGGAACAACGAGTGCTGTTTGCCGAGGTCGAGCGTCGCCACCCCCTGGCCCCGGTAATCCAGGGTCTCCCGGCCCGTCCAGTCCGCGATGGCCTGACCGTCCTGGCCCAGGGGCAGGAACTCCCCGGGACGCAGGCCGTCGGAACCGAACTGGAACGCGACACCGGGCTGCGTGCCGTACGGGGCGTACGGCTCGAAGGGGCCGTTCGGGGTGGTCTGCTTGATCAGGGTGTTGTTGTAGAAGACGTTCTGCGGACCGGAGGAACCGGCCCACTTGCCTGCCTTGGGACCGGCGGCCCACCAGATCGGGTACCAGGTCCCGTCGTCGATCTCACCGCCTTCCCCGCCGCAGTTGGCCCGGCAGCTCGCCGAACGGTGTTCGTAGGGGATACGCACCGTGTTCTGCTCGAACAGGTTGCCGTGTTCCCAGCCGCCGTGCAGGTTCAGGTCCGAGTCGAGGTCGTTGCGGAAGGCCACGTTGCCGCTGGCCGACCACTGGAAGGTGAAGTGGCGCAGGTTGCGGCTCAGGTTGTGGGCCCACAGCGAGTCCCAGACCCGGCTGCCGCGCAAGTAGCCGTTGCCGCCCTTGCCCTTGTTCCACGCGCCGTCGAAGCTGTTGCGCTCGATCTGCAGGTTGCGCGCCACCTCGGTGACGATCGGGTGCGAGCCGGTCATCGTGGCCCTCAGCCCTCGCGCCCAGCTGTTGGCGGCCCATTTGAACACGATGCCGTGCATCGCGTACTCCGGGGCCATGTTGCCGTAGTTGTTCCTGGCCTGGTCGGGGCTCAGGGAGTAGGTCTCCTGGCCGCCGATCTTGGGCAGTCCGTTCATGTCCTGGGTGAAGGCGAAGTCCTCGAACCCCACCCCCTCGACGGTCTTCAGCGGGGTGATCTTGCTGGGGTAGGGATTGCCGCTGCCGTTCAGCGGTTCGGAGCCGTCCGATTCGGAGTTGACCGGCAGGTCCCACTCCAGCGGCTCGTCCAGCGTGATCGTCTTGGTGGTGGCGTCGATGCGGGTGACCCGGAACATCTGCTGGCGCATGTGGAGCGCCTCGATCATGCTCGGATCGGTGATGCCCTGCTGTGCGTAGAACTTCTTGCTGTTGGCCGCCCCCACCCAGACATAGCCGCCCGGCTTGAACTTGTCCGTGTCGGCTTTCGGATCCAGCCGCACCGCGTTGCCGCCCCGGCGGCCCGAGAAGCCCGGGTCGTCGGGCGGTGCGGCGAGCTTGAAGCCGGAGACCCAGTGCTGGTTGACGCTGCTCTCGAAGAGGTCCTTGCGGCCGGGAAGGGGCGGAAGCACCTCCCATTCGTCCTGGTACCGTGCCGCCACCTCCCGGGTCTGGACCCGGAACATTCCCCGCCCCGGCCATATCCAGCCGCCGTTGCCCATGTCGGGCGCGTTGCCGGCCGTCATGCTTTCCTGGTCCCAGCGGCCGTTGACCGTCTGGTCGTAGCGTGTGCTGAGGTCGGGGCGGAACACCAGGCGGGTGCCGCCGTCTCCCGAGCCCATGCCCCTGATGGTCAGGAAGTTGGCGTCGACGTAGATCTGGCGGGAGATGTCGACCCGCCCGTACGGCAACTCGATGAGTGAGAGCCGGTGGAAGTTCGCGTTCGGTGAGCATCTGCTCCTGACGTCGTCGATCGCCTTCTGCAGCCCGGCGGTGTCGTCGGCCCCGTCGTCCCCGATCACCTTGTAGGTGGAGGCGAGTTCGCCGCTGGAGATGCGGCAGGAGGCATCGCCGGTCAGGTCGCCGCTGCCCGGGAGCTCCAGGCCGCCGCGATACCCGGTCCGCGACCAGTCGGGCAGACCGGCACGGGGGACGGTGCGGTTCGCGTGGCTCAGGTCCGGGCCGACTGCCCCCGGTCCGGCCGTTGGCGCGGCCGGCGCGGGAGCGGTCGTGGGCGTCGCGGGGGCGAGTGCCGACGCCGGCGGGGCGAGCGCCGGCGTCAGGAAGGACAGCAGCAGGCCGGGAAGAAGGCTCATCGCTGTTCGGCTGTGTTTCACGAGACCTCGACAGGTGGCGTCATCGTCGGGAGCCCGTCACCACTGCGGGGCGGGGGGCTTGGGCATGGCCGCGAAGTCGTAGACCGCCTTCCACAGGACGCCGTTCCGTCCCCCGCCGGTACCGTTGATGACGTAGTAGAGATCGGTTCCGGCGATCACGGCCAGCGGGGTCCTGCCGTAGGTGTTCGCGAACGAGTTCTCCTCGTAGTACCCGCTCCACCCCCCGTCCCGCGAGATGATGTAGCTGCCGATCGTGTGGTCACGGTCCTCGGTCAGGCTGATCACGCCATAGCCGTTTCGGGAGAGCGCGACGGACGGACCGCTTCTGGTGTAGCCGGGGGTGCCCGAGGCGTACACCTTGAACGGGCTCGTCCACGTGGAAGAGCCGTACCTCTGCCGCGACATGTAGATGTTGTTGTCGGTGCCGGTGAAGGCCAGGACGATCTGGTTCCAGGGAGCGGGGTCGTTCCCCGAGTCCACCTGGGCGGCCAGCGCCGGCGCGTCCTTGCTCAGGGCGCCCGGAACCACGCGGGGGGAGGTGTAGGTGGCGGTTCCACCGTTGTAGTACGTCGTCCAGACGGCGTCGTTCGACTGGCTGTTCCAAGCGAGCATGAACGAGTTGTCGGGCAGCGCGGCGGCCCCCACGGGCAGGGTGTTGCTTGTCCGGGTGTCGTTGGGGATCTTGGTCGGGTCGGGCAGGTCGCCGGGCAGCTGGTAGCTCGCGTCGAGCTGGACGCGGTGCTGGTAGACGTGGCCCTCCGTACCGGTGTGGAAGATCCTGAAGTTCCCGCGGCCTCCGTCGTCGGTCCAGATCACCTTCGGCGGTGTCCAGGTCTGCGCGAACGCGCCTGCCCCCGCGGGCAGCCGGCGGGAGGGGCCGTTGTTCAACGCGATGTAGATGTAGTCGTTGTCGGCGCCCCGCCAGGCGTGCAGGATGTTGCCGCGCTCGTCGCGTGCCTCGCCCGGGGTGGACCGGCTGGTGATCGCCCCGCCCCCGTAGGTCACCGGCTTCCAGTCGCTTCCCTCCCCGGGAAAGCCCCAGACGGCGGCCGAAGGGCCGTCCGCCGCGACCGAGGCGTCACCGGCCACGGCCGGCACGGCCGCTCCCGGGACCGCGGCGGACGCGGCTACGAGCGCCACCGCCGCCAGCCGGAACCTCATCGATGTGTTACGCACTCTTCCTCCGTGGGTTCTCGCGAACACGACGGTTGCTGATGCTCCGTCACAATGTTGACAACATAGGCATGTTGGATGTGACGTGGTGGTCGTCACGCTGCCCCTTGTCGGGGCTTGTGAGCCCCTGGAGCCGGCCGTCAAAGGGCCGCCTCGGCGATACGCCGGGGTTCGCCAGGCCGAACCTGTCACATATCGACACGCTGCCAGGTCAATGAAACTGAAGCGGTCACCCGTGGAGCGGGTTGCCTACGTCCTGCGCGAGGCGTTCGACTACGCCTACGCCGACATCGCGGAGATCCTGGGGCTGACCCCGGTCAACGTCCGCAAGATCGTGAGCAGGGCCCGCAGGCATCTCTGGGCGGACCAGCGGGCGACCGTCGGGGCGGCGGAGCATTGGCAGCTTCTCGACGCCTTCCTGTCGGCGGCGGACCGGAAGCACCGCCCGGCTGGAGGCCGTTCTCGTACCCGCCGGGAAACGCGTGCGGCTCACGGGTGCTCGGCAGGGGGCCGGTTCCAGGAGCGGAGCTTGTCGGGGTTGAGGACGATCCACGCCTGCACGATCCGGTCAGCGGCGACGTCGAGACTGATGACGGCGACCACTTGCCGGTCGTATCGCATCACCAGCCCCGTCCGTCCGTTGACCGACTGGGCCCGCAGGGTGGTACGTGAGCCCGGGTCCAGCAATCCCAGCAGACAGCGGGCGACCCGCTCCGTGCCGTGTACCGGCTTGATCGTTGCCCGGATCTTGCCACCACCGTCGAAGAACGCCGTTACGTCGGGCGCCATCAGGGACGCCAGGAGCGCCTCGTCCCGCGTCGCCCAGGCCCGGCGCGTCCTGTGGACCACCGCGTCGTGCTCCGCGGCGGTCGTGGGGCGGGCGCGGCGGGCGCGCAGGCTGTCCCGGGCCCGCAGGGTCAGTTCGGCGACCTCCGGCTCCGACTGCCCCACCACGTCGGCGACGGTGCCCGGCGCCATCCCGAACACACCGTTGAGCACGAACGCGGCCCGCTCCTGGGGGGAGAGGGCGTCCAGCGCGTTGAGCAGTACCTCACTGATCTCCTCCCCCAGTGCGCCGGCCTCATCGGTCCCGGCCGCCCGACCGCCTGCCGCGGAGGCCGGACGCTCCGGCACGGCCAACCGTGCCAGGCAGATGCCGCCGGCCACCTTCGCAAGCCATGCTCGCGGAGCGGCGATGCCCGCCCGCTCGGCATCGGACAGCTGGTACCAGTGCCGGTAGGTCTCGTCGATCACGCTCTCGGCCGCACCACCGCTGCCCAGCATCCAGTACGCGACATCCAGCAGGTGCTTCCGCTCGTCGAGCAACTCGGAAATCGGCACCGGGTCGTCGGAGTGGTCCATGCGGCTTGCCTCCTCTCGCCCCGGCACCGCGTCGCACGGCCCGAGCGACGGTCGTTGAGAGACGGTTCCTCTGCCGGCTCGACAGCTAGACCGGACGGGCGGAGATGTTGTGACATCGCTGCTCCGGCGCGGGGCGAAACCCGTCTCGCGCCCGGCCGAGGCCGGTCACCGGCCGGGGATCTCCTGCCGCGAGCGTCCGTCTGTCACAGATCGCCCGGCTGCCCTGTCACTTCCTCGGTGGTGTGCGTGGCGCCTGCGCGCACCTGTTCGGCGAGGAAGGGAAACATACATGTCAACAGCACGCGATCACGGCGACGTCTACGCGGACCCGGCCGGCGCCGGCGTCTTCCTGGCCGCCGAGGCTGCCCTGCTGGAGGCCCGCCTGGGCATGCTGAGCGACGCTCTCCGAGACGTCGACACGCGTATCGGGATGATCACTGCCAGTCTGCACAAGCTGCGTCACTCGGTACCCGAGGCGGACGGCGGGGAGCAGTAGGAGATGTCCGGGCGGAACGTGGCGGGGAAGGCCGGAAGTGGGTGAAGACATCACCTCCGGACTCTTCCGGGCTCAGAATGCCGTCCCCTGCTCCCCGACCGGGTCAGGAGCCGACGAAGGTGACCGTCTCCTCAAGCTCCGCCCGGCCCGTACGGGGATGACTGACCGCCGGGTCCTCGTACCCGATGGACATTCCGCAGAAGAGGAGGAGGTCGTCCGGAGGCGAAAGGATCTCCGCGACGGACGTGTGGTACTTCGCCCACGCCATCTGCGCACAGCTGTGCAGCCCCTCGGCGCGCAGCAGCAGCATGACGGTCTGCAGGAACATCCCGACGTCCGACCACTGGGCAGGTCCGAGGTCCCGGTCGATGTAGCAGAACAGGGCGACAGGTGCGCCGAAGCACTCCCAGTTCGCGACGGCGGCCCGCTGGCGGGCCTCCCAGTCCTCGCGCGCGATCCCGAGCGAGCCGTAGCGCTGGGCACCGAACGCGGACCGTCGTTCGCGATACGGGGACTTCAGCTCGGCCGGATACTGCACGTACTCCGGTTCGTCCCACGGTTCGCCTGTGGCTATGCGCTCGCGCACCTGCTTCTTGAGATCGGACAGCGGCTCGCCTGTCAGCAGATAGGCGTGCCATGGCTGGATGTTCGACGCGGACGGCGCCCAAGCGGCGGCGGACACGACGCGCTGGAGCACCTCCCTCGGGACTTCGCGGTCGGTGAAACCTCGCACCGCTCGCCTGCTGGTGACCGCTTGGTAGACGTCCAAGATCGCCTGTTCCTTACCTGGTTGGCGGATCGAGACCCTGTGGCACGGGTGACCGTATCAACCGAAGACAGTGTGAGTGTAGTTGCCATCGAAATACCCACACTGTTTGAGCCATCACGCGGAACGAAGCGACGCGCCGCGCGGAGCAGGCGTGGCAGCAGGCACCGGCTCGGCCTTGAACCATGGTCCGGCGTCACATGGATCAGGACGTCCCGTGCGGCGACCCTGATGGTCCGAGCAGTCGACCGCACGACAGGAGTCTGTGATGAAGGAAGTGACCGTGACGGACATGCGAGGAAAGCTCGCCGTCGTCACC
This sequence comes from Streptomyces sp. NPDC093065, assembly GCF_044754585.1. Lineage (NCBI taxonomy): Bacteria > Bacillati > Actinomycetota > Actinomycetes > Kitasatosporales > Streptomycetaceae > Streptomyces > Streptomyces sp. NPDC093065. The sequence goes on from NZ_JBIVPJ010000004.1 coordinate 88,911, forward strand.
GGAGCCAGCGACGGGATAGGCCTGGGGCTCGCCACGCGGCTCGCGGCCGCCGGCGCCGAACTGATCCTGCCGGTGCGCAACGAGGCCAAGGGTGCCGCGGCCGTCGACCGTATCCGTGCGGCGGAGCCGGCCGCCGAGGTCAGCACCCGCGCCCTCGACCTGGCTTCCCTGGCTTCTGTGGAGAAGCTGGCCGCCACGCTGGAGACCGAGGGAAGGGCCGTCCATCTCCTGGTCAACAACGCCGGGGTGATGGCGCCGCCGACCCGGCACACGACGGCGGACGGGTACGAGCTGCAGTTCGGCACCAACCATCTGGGCCACATGGCGCTCACGGGACGGCTGATGCCACTGCTTCGGGCCGGAGAAGCCCGTGTCACCACCGTGACCAGCAGTGCCGCGCGCAGCGGCAAGCCGGTCTGGGACGACCTCCAGAGCAGCCACCGGTATTCGCCGGTACGGGCGTACGGCCTGTCCAAACTGGCCAACCTGCTGTTCGCACTGGAGCTGGACCGCCGCAGCACGGCGGGCGGATGGGGCATCGTCAGCAACGCCGCGCATCCGGGCACGACGCTGACCAACCTCTACGCCTCCGGGCCCAGCCTCGGCCGTTCCCGTCCCGCGCCGCACGAGGCCGTTGTGAGGCGACTCGCGCGCTGGGGCATGTTCGTACAGTCCGTGGACAGGGGAGTACTTCCGATCCTCCACGCGGCCACCAGTCCGGACGCGGGCGGCGGGCAGTTGTACGGCCCCGACGGTCTGGGCCAGTTCACCGGCGACCCCACCCGGCTGGCGATCTACGGATCGGCCCGCAGCGAGGCGACGGCGGCCCGGCTCTGGCAGGTCTCCGAACGTCTCACGGGCGTCGCGTTCCCCGCCGTCTGACACGGCCAGGACGAAGAGGACCACGGACAGTGGACACAGGTGACCGAGCCGCGCTGGCGGCGTTTCTCAGAACCCGTCGCGACGCCCTCCAGCCGGAGGACGTCGGCCTGCCCCGCGGGCGCCGTCGGCGCACCGGCGGCCTGCGCCGCGAAGAGGTGGCGGCGCTGTGCGACATGTCGGCGGACTACTACAGCAGGCTGGAGCAGCCGAGGGGGCCGCACCCGTCGGAGCAGATGCTGGCCGCGATCGCGCGCGGCCTGCGCCTCTCCCTGGAGGAGCGGGACCATCTGTTCCGGCTCGCCGGGCACGTCGCTCCGCGCAGGATCCGGCGCGGCGACCACGTCGGTCCCGGCATGATGCGCATCCTCGAACGACTGGAGGACACCCCCGCACAAGTGGTCAACCACCTGGGCGAAACGCTCAAGCAGACCCGTACGGCGGTGGCGCTGCTGGGGGACGAGCGGGCCTTCACCGGCTGGGCCCGCAGCCTGCACTACCGCTGGTTCACCGAGCCCGCCTCCCGCCTGATCCGCCCCGAGAGCGACCACGCGGAGCACAGCCGCCTCCTGGTCGCGGATCTCCACGGCGCGTACGCGCACGACGGCAGGGACTCCCGCGCGGGGGAACTCGTGGAGGAACTGCGGACTGCCAGCGCCGAGTTCGCGGCCCTGTGGGACAGGCGTCCGGTGCTGGGCTCCTCCTGTGCTCCGAAGCGTTTCCGGCACCCGCAGGTCGGCATGCTCGAACTGCACTGCCAGACCTTGGTCGACCCCGATCAGTCGCAGCGGTTGCTGGTCTTCACCGCGGTACCCGGCACGGAGAGCCACGTGAATCTCCGGCTGCTGTCGGTCCTCGGAGAAGACGCGCGCCCCCGAGGCTGAAGCGCCGGTGCCCGTCCGCTGTCACACCTCCGCCGTCTGCTCGGTCAGGAGGAGGGGGCGACTTCCTGCACGTACCGCCCCGCAGCCGAGGCCCTCGCGGCCCGTCTGTCCGCGCTGCCCCGTCTGCCTCCGCAGGACGAGCGTGCGGTGCTCCCCGTGCAGTCGCTGGACCGGGCCCGTGCGCTGGACTCCCATCTGCGTGCCGTGGCCGAGGGGACGCGGGCGCTGCTCGGTGGGGAGGGCGTCGCCGAGGATCTCGGGGACGGCAGCGCCGTGCTCCGGCCGGCCGTCCACCTGGTCTCCCGGGCGGACGCCGTGCAGCTGCGGACCGAACTGCCCTTCCCCTGTGTGCGGGTGGCGCCGTGGAGCCGGGCGGACGGCATCGCCCCACTGCGCGGCACACCGGTCCTGTCGGCCCTGACCAGTGCCGGCCCACTGGTCGACGCACTGCTGGCGGAACCCACCATCGCCAACGTGTATCTCGGCGGGCATCCGACCTACTGGATGGCGCCGGGTGTGCCTCACGACGGCTATCTGTCGGACTTCCTGATGCGCGGCAAGGCCGTCATTGGCTCCCTGTGACGCCGTGACGGCCCTGCCGGGCGGTCTCAGTGCGGCATCAGCAGCATGACGGCCGTGCCCAGGGCCATCGAGCCCTCCCAGAAGCGGGCGTAGGGGTGCCGTGTCCCCGGGGCGCCGGTGCCGTGCGTCTCGACGAGCCTCGGGGTGCGCAGCGCCGGCATGTCCCGGGTCAGTGACCACAGCGCGTACGCCAGCAGGAGCAGCGCCAGTGCCGCGCCGACGGCGTCCGCGGCCGTCGTCTCCCCCGCAGGATGCGCGGAGCCGGCGGAGTGGTGCGCTTCCGGGAGCCCGCCGGCCAGTGTGTCGTGCGACGAGCCCGCCATGGAGTGGGTCATCCACGCCATCGCTGCCATGCCGGCCGCTTGGGGCAGCCGTCTGGCGACCATGCCCGGCCGCAAGTCCCGGAGCGGTCCCGCCGCAGACAGCGGGAACCACAGTGCGGCGGCCGCGAAGAAGACCGTCTGGGGCGGCTCCGGGAGCACACCGCCCCAGCTCCACGGCATCACCGCCATGGCCAGGGCCATGGCGGTGTGCAGCAGGTGGTCGACGCGCCCACGCCATCCGGGGGTCCTGGACGACACGGCCTGTCGCAGGCCGTGGACCACGGCGGCCGCGAACAGGACGCTCAGCATGCCGTGCACGGTGTCAGTGGCACTCATGAACGTCGCGCCTCGGCCGACCTGCACGGGCAGGGCCCGCAGGTCAGGTGGTGGGCCGGGGGGCGCGCAGGTGCGTCCGGCGGGCCAGCTCGGCCTCGTCGACCAGCTCCAGCATGGGCTTGCCGGGAGCACACATCATGGTCACCACGAACCGGGTCCGCGCGTCCGTCAGCGCGTTGCCGTCCTGGTAGTGGATGACGTCGCCGCCCGGCTCCCAGAACGTGCCGCCGGCTTCGACGACGCGCTCGGGCTCGCCCTCCAACTCGAAGCGGACCGCGCCCTCGACGACGTAGCCGAAGGCAGGACCGGAGTGGCGGTGCGGAGGGGTGCCCGGGTCGCCCGGCTCCCACTCGACCTCGATGGTCATCGCCGAGGCGCCGTCGGGGATGGTGATCGGGGAGGCGTCCTGGAGCATCCTGGCCGCGGTCGTCCAGCTCGCCCCCTCCTCGTGTTCCCCGGCTCCATGCGCGTGAGCTGCGTGGTTCTCGGACACTGTGTTGCACCTTCCGTTTCCGTGGATCTCATGACGGTCTCCCCGTGTTGACCGGGCACCGGGTGGTTCTGTGACACCGGCGGGTCCCGTCCGCAATGTCACAACAACGTCGGCAGCCCGGTCGTACGTGTGATGAGCGGTCGGATTCCACCAGCACCGCCATGCAGGCATCAGCGGGGCGTCGGCCCCCGACGGAGGAGACCTCAGATGAGAGTCGTTGTTGCAGGAGCCAGTGGGCTGATCGGCTCCAGGACGGTCGCCGGGCTCCGGGACCACGGTGTGCAGGCCGTCCCCGTGTCCCGTTCCGAAGGTGTCGACGTCATCACCGGGCAGGGGCTCGCCGACGCCCTGCGAGGTGTCGAGGTGGTCGTGGACGTCACCGACGCGCCCTCCCGCGGCGAACGGGCGAGTGCCGAGTTCTTCGACACCGCGACCGCCAATCTGCTGCGGGCCGCCGCCGCGGCGGGCGCGGAGCACTTCGTGGCGCTGTCCGTGGTGGGCGCCGACCGGGTCCAGGGCGGCTACTTCCGTGCGAAGGCGCTCCAGGAACAGCGGGTGCGGCGCTCCCCGATACCCCACTCCGTGGTACGGGCCACGCCGTTCTTCGAGTCCGTGGACGCACTGTCCCGCTCGGCCAAGCACGCCGACGGCGTACACGTGGCGCCCGCGCTGGTACGCCCCGTGTCCGCGGACGACGTCGCCGCCGCGGTCTCCCATGCCGCCGTGGGCGTGCCGCTGTTCGGCATCCGCGAGGTCGCCGGGCCCGACCAGTACCGCCTGGACGAACTCACCGCGAAGGTGCAGGCGGCGCACGGCGACCCGCGAGGTGTGGTCACCGACCCGCACGCCCCGTTCTTCGGCGCGGTGCTCGGGGAGCGGACGCTGCTCCCGGGTGCCGACGCCCACGTGGGCCACGGCACCCTCGACCAGTGGCTCGCCCTGCGGTGACGCCTCCTGGCGACGCCGGCCCCCGGCCCGTCCCCGACCCGTCGGCCGCGGACACCGACGGCGCGTCCCGTCCCGCGGCCGGTCTCCTCCCCTCCCGACACCGTGACAGGAAGACCGACATGAGCGATCCGGCCCAGCCCGCAGAGTCCGCGCCCACGAGTGAACTCGACCAGGTACCCGACCGCGACACCGAGGAGACCGCCGAGTGGCGGGCCTCGCTCGACGCCGTGGTGCGCAACGCGGGTCCGGACCGGGCGGCGTATCTGCTGCGAAGGGTCCACGAGCACGCGGCCAGGTCGGGTGTGCGCCTGCCCGGACTGCTCTCCTCGGACCACATCAACACGATCCCGGCAGCCGCCCAGCCGCCCTTCGACGGCGACCTCGCCATGGAGTCCAGGATCACCGCCCTGAACCGGTGGAACGCGGCTGCGATGGTCACCCGCGGCTCCCGTCTGGGCCTCGGCGGTCACATATCGACGTACGCCTCTGCGGCCTGGCTCTACGAGATCGGCTTCAACCACTTCTTCAAGGGCAAGGACGGCGACGGCTCCGGCGACCAGCTGTACGTCCAGGGGCACGCCTCGCCCGGGATCTACGCCCGTGTGTTCCTCGAAGGACGCCTGAGCGAGGACCAGTTGGACGCCTTCCGGCGCGAGGCGGACGGGCACGGGCTGCCCTCCTATCCGCACCCCCGGCGGCTGCCGTGGCTCTGGGAGTTCCCGACCGTGTCGATGGGGCTCGGCCCGCTCGCCGCGATCCACCAGGCCCGCTTCAACCGGTATCTGCACGCCCGGGGCATCAAGGACACCTCTGCCTCGCGCGTGTGGGCCTTCCTCGGGGACGGCGAGACGGACGAGCCCGAGTCGATGGCCGCGCTGGCGCTCGCCGCTCGTGAGGGACTGGACAACCTCACCTTCGTCGTCAACTGCAACCTCCAGCGGCTGGACGGTCCCGTCCGGTCGAACTCGAAGATCGTGCAGGAGCTGGAGGCACGGTTCCGCGGGGCGGGCTGGAACGTGGTGAAGTCCCTGTGGGGCGAGGCCTGGGACCCGGTGATCGCGCAGGACACCACCGGTGCGCTGGTCCACCGTCTGGGCGAGGTGCCGGACGCGCAGATGCAGACGTACGCGACGCGGGACGCCGCCTACGTCCGTAAGGACTTCTTCACCGGCGACGCGCTGTCGGGCATCGCGGCCGGGCTGAGCGACGCCCAGCTGACCGAGCTGTTCGAGAAGTCGCGCGGCGGCCACGAACCACTCAAGGTGTACGCCGCCTACCGGGCCGCCGTCGAGCACCGGGGATCGCCGACCGTCGTCCTCGCCCAAACCGTCAAGGGGCACACCCTGGGGCCGGATTTCGAGGCGCGCAATGCCAACCATCAGATGAAGAAGCTCACCATGGCGCAGTTCAGGCAGATGCGCGACCTGCTCGAACTGCCCATTCCGGACAGTGCGCTGAGCGGCGATCTGGTGCCGTACTGGCACCCCGGCGAAGACGCGCCGGAGGTGCGCTACCTGCGCGCGCGGCGTGCCGCCCTGGGCGGTCCGGCTCCGGTGCGCCGCGTCGTCGCGGGCCGGCTGGAGCAGCCGCCGGCCAAGCCCTTCGAAACGCTGGAGAAGGGCTTCGGCAACCAGGAGGTGGCCACCACGATGGCCCTCGTCCGCCTGGTCCGGGACCTGATGAAGGGCAAGGAGACGGGGCAGCGCTGGGTACCGATCATTCCCGACGAGGCCCGCACCTTCGGCATGGAGTCCCTGTTCCCGACCGCCGGGATCTACTCGCCGGACGGGCAGACGTACGAGCCGGTCGACGCCGACCAGCTGCTGTACTACCGCGAGTCGAAGAACGGCCAGCTCATCGACGAGGGCATCACCGAGGCCGGTTCGATGGCCGAGTTCACCGCGGCGGCGACCTCGTACGCCACGCACGGTGAGCCGATGATCCCGTTCTACATCTTCTACGCCATGTTCGGCTTCCAGCGGACCGGCGACCAGTTCTGGGCGCTCGCCGACCAGATGGGGCGCGGGTTCGTCATCGGGGCGACCGCGGGCCGTACGACGATGACCGGTGAGGGGCTGCAGCACGCCGACGGGCACTCCCACCTGCTGGCCTCCACGAATCCGGCGGCGGTCAGCTACGACCCGGCCTTCGCCTACGAGATCGCGGTCATCGTCAAGGACGGGCTGCGGCGCATGTACGGCGAGCGGCCCGAGAACGTCTTCTACTACCTGACGGTGTACAACGAGCCGAAGCGGCAGCCCGCCATGCCTCCCGTGCCGGACATCGAGGAGGGCATCGTGCGGGGCATCTACCGCTTCCGGCAGGCGGAGTTCCCCGATGCCGGCCCGCGGATCCAGCTGCTGTCCTCCGGCACGGCGATCCACTGGGCGCTGGAGGCCCAGGAACTCCTGCGGTCCCAGTGGAACGTGCACGGCGACGTCTGGTCGGTGACGTCCTGGACGGAGCTGCGCCGCGACGCCCTCTGCGCGGACCGGGAGCGGCTGAACGGCGTGGAGCGCACCCCCTATGTGACGCGCGCACTCTCGGGTGTGCGGGGACCGGTGCTGGCCGTCACCGACTGGATGCGCCAGGTGCCCGACCAGATCAGCCAGTGGGTCGAGCAGGACTACGCCTCCCTCGGAACGGACGGGTTCGGCCTGTCGGACACCCGGGACGCGGTACGCCGCTACTTCCGGGTGGACGCGGAGTCGATCGTGATCGCCGCCCTGGACCAGCTCGCCCGGGCCGGCGAGGTCTCTTCGCGGACGGTCACCGAGGCCCGCGGGCGCTACGGCCGGCCCCTCGGTGACCCGGCCGGGGACTCGGTGGTCCCGCCGGGTCCCGGTTCCCGGTCCTGAGCCGTAACTGCGGCTGCGGCTGCGGGAAACACACGGGCGGTGCGGGGCGACGAGTGGACGTCGCCCCGCACCGCCTTCGACGGTTCCGGCCCTCTGTGGCCGTCGCCGTTCAGGGCGCCGGGTCCTGCGTCATCGCGGTCGCGGCACGGTGGGAGCGCACGATCGCGATCACGGTCTCGGTGGTGCGGTCGAGATGGCTGCGGCCGTCCGGCAGCAGGGCGGTCGGGCTGATGTAACTGCGCGGTCCGACGTGCGTGGCCGGGTCGAGACGGTGGACGGTGACCTTCCCGGCACGGGCGGCACGGTTCCAGGCGCTGCGGCGCAACAGCGGCCAGCGCCGGGGGAACATCCAGGTGCCGACCCGCTCGACACGGTCGTACGCACTGGTCAGTCGATGCACGTGCTCGGCGCGGCTGAGGTCGTTGGCCCCGTTGTGGAACGCCCCGAACATGACGAGCACGAGCGGGGCGGCCAGCCGTGTGCGCAGTTCGTCGACCGCGCCGGTGGCGACCTGTGCGCCGCCGCTGTAACTGAGCAGCACCACGGGAGTGCCGCTGCCCGGGCGGTAGCCGGCCAGCCGTAGCTGCGTGGCGATCTGGGAGCCGACGGCCCGGTTGTACAGGGGGCGGTACCGCCGGTCGGCGGCGACGAAGATCTGCATGACGTTGTGCAGGAACAGGAGCAGCCCGACATGGCGGCGCAGCCGTGCCCACACGGGGCGGTCGGCGAGCGGGTCGGCGAGCGGCGAATAGGGCTGGACCTGGCCCAGGACCCGCAGTTCGGGTGCTGCGGCGATCACGGCCTTGACCAGTTGGCCGCCGTCGCGGCTGTCGCGCACGCGCCGTTTTCCGATGCCGTCCAGGTAGACCAGATAGGCCTTCGGCGGATCGTCGGGTGCCGCGCCGCGGGCGTAGGGCATGCCCTCCGGGAGTGTGGTGACGGGGTCGCGCCAGCCGGCGCCGTAGGCCAGCACCTCGTACCGGGCGAGCAGTCCCTCGGCGAGCAGGGCCGGTCCCAGCAGGGCGGCCCAGAGCAGGAAGTGGTTCATGCGAGCGGCTCCGGGGCAGCGGTCGCGCCGAGGCGTACGACCAGCCGGCGGACGCCCTCCACCGCGACGCCGAGCGCGACTCCGGCCGCGGCCACGCAGCCGGCGGCGGTCCACCAGCCCAGCCCGGCCGTGGCGGCCAGCGGGCCGGTGAGTGCGGCGCCGACTCCGGCGAAGACCAGCAGATGGAGGAGGGGGCCGAGCAGCGGGAAGGCGAGTACCGCGGCGAGCAGCAACGGGGCGAGCAGGCCCGGGGTCCACTCCAGTGTGCCGTCCCCGGACGGGGAGGCCGGCAGCAGTTCGGCCGTGGTCAGCGCGGTCAGCGGCCACAGCGCGAGCACGGCGCCTTCGACGACGGCGCCGGTCAGCATCAGTCCGACGACGTTCCTTGGGGACACGCCTGGCCGGCACACCAGGAGCGGCATGATGCGTCCGGCGGCTTCCGACAGTCCGGCGAGCAGAAGCAGTGCGACGACGGCGGGTGACATGGCGTCACCCCTGCTGCGGCCGGTCGGCGACTGCCGGCCGGAGCGGACGCGCTGTACGCAGGTACCGCTCCAGTTCGTCGGCGGCCCGCCGGAATCCGCCCGCCCGGTGCTGGGCGTCGCGCATGGTGTGCGCGGCCCTCCGGAACCGGGGTTCGTCCAGCAGGCGCCGGGCGAGCGAGCGGACGGTCTCCTCCGAGACGTCCCTGGGCCGCATCGACAGACCGGCGCCGAGGTCGGTGACGCGCCCCGCGACCAGCGGCTGGTCGGCGCCCTGCGGGATCACCAGCATCGGGACTCCGGCGTACAGGGCCTCGTTCACGCTGTTCATCCCGCCGTGCGTGACGAGCAGGGCGGTACGTTCCAGTACCTCGGTCTGCGGCACGTGTGAGCGCGCGATCACGTTCTTCGGCAGTGGCTCCAGCGCCGCGGGGTCGGTCCTGCCGGTGGAGAGGACCACGGTGCCGCCCAGCGGGGCGAGCGCGGTGGCGAAGCAGCGCAGCAGGCGGCGGTCGGCGTCGAACACCGTGCCCAGGGAGGCGTACAGCACCGGATCACGCAGCCGCTCGAAGGGGAAGGCCGGGTCGTGCGGCCGGGCGCCGAGGCTGGGACCGACGAACCGGTAGGAGCCGTCGAACTCCTGGACGTCGGGCTGGAACTCGCGTGAGGTGTACACCAGGTTGAGCGGCTGGCGGATGCCCGAGAGGTCGACCAGCGGTACGTCGTGGGTGTCGAACCGCCGGTGCAGTTCGTGGCGTGAGCGGACGTAGCCCCGGAGGCTGCGCGGTCGGGTACGCGCCGCGGTGAGCAGGTCCCACGAGGCGCTCGTGGGGCTGGGGACGTGCCGGTTGTAGGCGAACGTGGTGAACGAGGACGCCGCCGGGACCCCGAGTTCACGCGCGGCGACCGCGCCCCAGGGGCAGGCGCTGTCGTGGACGACCAGGTCGGGGCCGATGCCGCGGAGGTCGTCGAGGACGGCGGGCAGCATGCGTACGGCGGTGCCGGCGAGCGCCTCCAGCAGCGTGAGCGGGGTGACGGGATCGGGCAGCGGAGGGGCACCACCGGGGTAGAGGTGCACATCGGCACCGGTGGCCTCGATCTCCTCACGGAACTCCGGCCAGGTGTGGTAGGTGACCGTGTGGCCGCGCCCGACGAGTTCGGAGACGACCGGCAGGGTCGGGTTGACGTGCCCGTGCATACCGATGTTGAGGAACGCGACGGTGCTCACAGATCAATCTCCTCTGGGTCCTGACCTGTTGTGTTCAGGTCTTGTGTGGTGTTCGGGCCTCGTGCTGTGTTGGGGCCTCGTGCTGTGTTCTCGGCTGCCAGGCGTTCTGAGCGATCCGCGCGCCGGGCACGGCCCGTTCGGCGCCCTCGATCCGGTACAGGCCCGGACCGGTGACGTGCAGCGCGTCGATGAAGTGCCCGGCGGTCCGGGAGGCGGCGCTGATCAGCCGCTGCGAGTGGCCGAAGTCCCAGGGGGCGGGCCAGTCTTCGGTGCCGGTCGGCAGCACTACGGTCGGGATGCTCCGCGCCACTTCGTGCAGGTCGCGTTCGATCTGGTGGTGCAGCAGCAGTACCCCGGCCCGTGCGGCGATGGCGCCGGCCCGCAGAGGCGGGGCGTCGGGTGGCAGCGGCGAGCTCTCCGGCCCGGTAGGCACCACGACCACACTGGAAGCGCCCGCTTCGAGGGCTGCCAGCACGGGGACGTAGGCGGTCACCCCGCCGTCGACGAGCAGTCTGCCCCCGCGTTCCACCGGCGGCAGAATCCCGGGGATGGCGGTGCTGGCCAGCAGGGCGGATTCGAGGTCGCCGTGGTCGAGCAGCACCGGAGTACCGGCGACCAGATCCGTGGCCACGGCGGTGAACGGAACGGTCAACTGCTCGATGCGCGCGGGAAGTCCGGCCCGCAGGATCAGCCGGCGCAGCCCCAGGTCGGTGAAGAGGCCGGCCCGGGAGGACGGATGGGCAAGCCGGTACACGTCCCGGCGGCGCAGTTCCCTCCACGCGTGCTCCAGCCACGATGCCGCCCCGTCGGGGCGCGAGGCCGCGATGGCGCCGTTCAGCGCGCCCACCGAAGTCCCGATGATCATGTCCGGTACGAACCCGCGTTCCTCCAGCGCGTGCCCGATGCCGACGTGTGCCGCGCCCAGCACGCCGCCGGCGCCCACGACCACGGCGACGGGCCGCGGAAGCGTGTTCAGGCCCACCGAGTCGGGGGCTGTGGACACCTTTCGTGGTGGCAGGGAACGCGTCTCGTCCGGGCGTGATGACGAGTGCGGTTTCCGGAGGCGAGTGACCCGCATGATCCACCTTCTCCACCCTGGGTGACACGTCGTTACGGTCCGCCCACTACGACCGGACGGAACGCGGATCTGTGACACGGGTGCGGGTCCCCGCCCCGGCTTGCGCCCTGACGGCCCTCCTCGTGTGACATCGAGTACCACGTTGTTCCCGTGGTTCGGGCCCTCCGAGCCGCCCATGCGTCCCATCTGTGCCGGTTGTAGCATGGGTGCTCCGGGCCGGAAGGGATGTCAATGCGCTCTGGGGACGATGTGGACGCACTGGAGAAGGCGACGGAGGACTTCGTCGCGTCGCGTCCGCGGCTCTTCGGCATCGCCTATCGCGTGCTCGGCAGCACGGTGGAGGCCGAGGACATCCTCCAGGAAGCCTGGATGCGATGGCAGAAGGCAGACCGCAGCCGGGTTGTCGAACCCGCGGCCTTTCTGGCCACCATGACCACGCGGCTCGCGATCAACACCGCCCAGTCCGCCCGCGTGCGGCGCGAGACGTACGTCGGTCCCTGGCTTCCCGAGCCCGTCGACACGAGCGCGGATCCGCAGATGGGCGCTGAACGGGCCGAGGCGGTCGAGCTGGCCGTTCTCCACCTCCTGGAGAAGCTCAATCCGGTGGAGCGGGCCGCCTACGTTCTGCGGGAGGCGTTCGACTACCCCTACGGGCAGATCGCCGAGATCCTGGAGACGAGTCAGGCCAATACCCGCCAGCTGGTGAGCCGGGCCCGCAAGCACCTGGCCGCAGAGCGCGGTGAGCGGGTGAGCCGGTCCGCCCACCAGCGCCTGCTGGAAGTGTTCCTCGCCGCGGCACGGACCGGGGATCTCAGGGCACTGGAGGACGTCCTCGCCCAGGACGTCGTCAGTTACTCCGACGGCGGAGGAGTGCGCGGAGCATCGAAGATCCCCGTCTTCGGGCGTACGCGCGTCGCCAGGTACCTGGTCGCCTTCGCGCCCCGTTTCTGGCCGCAGGCGCAGGTCCGCTGGGTCGAGGCCAACGGCCGGCCGGCGGTTCTGGTGCACTTCGGCGAGGACCCGGTGGCACTGCTGTCCGTCGACGTCTCGGCAGAGGGCATCGACAGGATCATGTGGGTGATGAACCCGGCCAAGCTCGCGCCGTACGTCGCGTCGCTGACGGGCTGAGCACGGCCCTCGGGCTCGGGGGCGGCGAGGGGCCCGCCGTGTCTGTCACAAGCACGGCCACTCGTCGGTCATCTGGTTGCCCGAACCTGCGGTTTCCTCAAGACCTGAAGGACAGACGACGTGACGACAGCCATGAGCGGCGCGGCAGGTCCCGCCCTCTGCGGTGTGAGCGGTTGTGCCCGGCGAGTCGGGACTCCGGCCCGGGGGGTCACGAGATGACCGAGCACATCAGACTGCCGGACCTGTCGACGGACAAGGACTTCGACGGCGAGTCCTTCTCCGCCATCTACACGACGACGGTGACGGTCAGTGGTGGCGTGGCCGCCCACGGACGGGCCTCCGGACGAGCACGGTCGGACGACGGGGTTCTCGACCTCGACCTGCGGATGCCGGCCGCGCTCGGCGGCGACGGGCACGGAACCAATCCCGAGCAGCTCTTCGCCGCCGGCTTCGCGGCCTGCTTCCACGGCGCCCTGAGCCTGGTCGCGCGGCAGGAGGCGCTCGATCCGTCCGCGATCCGTGTCGAGGCGACCGTGGCGTTCGGCCGGGATCCGGGAGACGGCGGGTATCTGCTCCGCGTCGATCTGGTGGTCAGGTGGCCCGGTGTCGTCCCGGAGGTCGCCACGCCCCTCATCGAGAAGGCGGACGCGCTGTGTCCCTACGCCAGGATGGCCGGTGAGGGAACGCCGGCGACCGTCACTCTCGTTCCCTGACCTGAACGCCGCGCGCATCGGGACTCACCCGAGCCGCGCCCCATGCGCGACGCGGTCAGCCGGGAAACCAGAGATCGGCGTCGGCGGCCGCTTCCTTCCGGATGGTGAACACGGCGGTCTCCTTCATCCTCCGCGAAAGCTGCGGGGGCAGCTCGGCGACGAAACGGTGGTCGCCGCCGGTGCCCCCGAGCGCGTCCGGCTCCTGGACGGCCTGGCAGTACTCGGCGTTCACGGAACGGTAGTGCGCCCACTGCTCCGGGAGCTCGTCCTCGTAGAAGATCGCCTCCACCGGACACACCGGCTCGCACGCGTGGCAGTCGACACACTCGGACGGGTCGATGTAGAGCGTCCGCTCGCCCTCGTAGATGCAGTCCACGGGGCATTCCGTGACGCAGGCTCTATCCTTGACATCGACGCAGGGTTGCGCAATCACGTACGTCATCCCGTCCTCCTCCGTCCGCGAGCGCGGTACTCCCGGCCAGCCGTTAAGACCGCTCGGGCCCTGCTGATGTGACACCACCGCGACCGCCGGAGGCACGGCCCCAATGTCACAGCAGGCTCAGATGCCCGGTCACTTGGCCGAGGGCCACGCGCCTCGCAATGCGACATCCGAGAAGGGAAACACCGTGTCATCTGTGAACACTTTCGTGATCGTCGGGGGCGGACTCGCCGCGGGAAAGGCGGCGGAGGCGCTGCGGGAGCACGGCCACACCGGCCCGATTCTCGTCGTCGGCGACGAGAAGGAGCCGCCCTACGTCCGCCCCCCGCTGTCCAAGGGCTACCTGCTGGGCAAGGAGGAGCGCGATTCGATCTTCGTGCACCCCGAGGACTGGTACGCGAAGAACGCCGTGGACCTGCTCCTGGACACCAGCGTGCGGGCCGTCGATCCGACGGCCAGGGAAGTGGAGCTCGACAACGGCCGCAGGGTGTCCTACGGCGGGCTCCTGCTGGCCACCGGCTCCTCTCCGCGTCGCCTGCGGGTACCGGGTGCGGATCTCGGGAACGTGCTGTATCTGCGGCGGGTGGGTGACAGCGAACGGCTCAAGTCCGCCTTCACCGAGGGCGCGCGGATCGTGGTGATCGGCGACGGCTGGATCGGGCTCGAGACCGCGGCCGCCGCACGGACGGCGGGGGCGGAGGTGACCGTGCTCGGGCACGGGGACCTGCCTCTGCTCAAGGTGCTGGGCCGGGAGGCGGCCGAGGTGTTCGCCGGACTCCACAAGGAGCACGGCGTCCGTCTGCGCTCCGGCGTGGAGGTCGAGCGCATCACCGGGACGGGGAACCGCGCGGACGGGGTGCTGCTGGCCGACGGTACGCGTCTGGCGGCGGACGCCGTCGTCGTGGGCGTCGGCATCACCCCCAACGTGCGGCTCGCCGAGCAGGCGGGCCTTGAGGTGCGCAACGGCATCGTCACGGACGAGCACCTGCGGACCTCGGTGCCCGGGATCCACGCGGCGGGTGACGTCGCCAACGCCTATCACCCGTTCCTCGACCGTCATGTCCGCGTCGAGCACTGGGCCAATGCCCTGAACCAGCCGGAGACGGCCGCGCGGAGCATGCTCGGCCAGGACGCCGTGTACGACAGGCTGCCGTACTTCTACACGGACCAGTACGACCTGGGGATGGAGTACACGGGTCACACGGAGGCCGGCGGATACGACCGTGTGGTCTTCCGCGGCGATCCGGCCACACGGCGTTTCATCGCGTTCTGGATGTCGGGCCGTCGTGTGCTCGCCGGCATGAACGTCAACGTGTGGGACGTCGTCGATCCCATCCGGGCTCTGGTGCGGTCCCGGGCCGACGTCGACGACGCTCTGCTCGCCGATCCCGGGGTCCCCCTCGACAGCCTGCTGCCCTGATCCGGGCCGTGTCACAAACACCGGGACCGGCCGGTCGTAGTCGGTGACGACCCAATCGATCGGAGCAATCGTGGCTATCACCGAACAACGTCTTTCCACCGGGGTGCTGGTGATCGGTACGGGCGGGGCCGGTCTGCGGGCCTCCATCGAGCTCGCCGAGGCCGGGATGGACGTCCTCGCCGTCGGCAAGCGCCCGAAGGAGGACACGCACACGGCCCTGGCCGCCGGGGGCATCAACGCGGCCCTGGCCACCATGGACCCCGAGGACAGCTGGCAGCAGCACGCCGCCGACACGCTCAAGGAGAGCTACCTCCTCGCCGATCCGCGCACCGTCGAGATCGTCACCCGGGGCGCCGCCCTGGGGATCGACGACCTGGAACGCTACGGCATGGCCTTCGCCAGGGAGGACGACGGCCGCATCTCCCAGCGCTTCTTCGGCGCACACAAGTTCCGCCGCACCGCCTTCGCCGGCGACTACACGGGACTGGAGATCCAGCGCACGCTGATCCGGCGGGCGACCCAGCTGGGCATTCCCATGCTCGACAGCGTGTACATCACCCGGCTCCTGGTGGACGACGGTGCCGTGTTCGGGGCCTACGGTTTCGGGCTCACGGACGGGCAGCGCTACCTCATCCACGCCGACGCCGTCATTCTGGCGGCGGGCGGCCACACCCGTATCTGGCGGCGTACGTCCTCGCGGCGCGACGAGAACACCGGGGACTCGTTCCGGCTGGCGGTGGAAGCCGGTGCCCGGCTGCGAGACCCGGAGCTGGTGCAGTTCCACCCGTCGGGCATCATCGAGCCGGAGAACGCGGCGGGGACCCTCGTCAGCGAAGCCGCTCGGGGGGAGGGCGGCGTTCTGCGCAACGCCCTCGGCGAGCGGTTCATGAACCGCTACGACCCCGTGCGTATGGAACTCTCCACCCGCGACCGGGTGGCCCTGGCCTCGTACACGGAGATCAAGGAGGGGCGCGGCACGCCCAAGGGCGGCGTCTGGCTCGACGTCTCCCACCTGCCCCGGCAGACGATCATGAACCGGCTGCCCCGGGTCTACCAGACGCTGCTGGACCTGCAGATGCTGGACATCACCCGCGAGCCGATCGAGATCGCGCCCACGGCGCACTACTCGATGGGCGGGGTGTGGGTCAGGCCGGAGGACCACAGCACGGACGTGCGCGGTCTGTACGCCATCGGCGAGGCGTCGAGCGGCCTGCACGGCGCCAACCGCCTGGGCGGCAACAGCCTCATCGAGCTGCTGGTCTTCGGCCGCATCACGGGCCGGGCGGCCGCCGCCTACTCCCAGGAGCTCACCGCGCAGCCGCGCTCGGCGGCCGCGGTGGCCGAGGCACGGGCGGAGGTCGACGAACTGCTCGCGGCGGACGGACGGGAGAACGTGCGGGCCCTCCAGCGCGCGATCCGCAACACCATGACCGAGCACGCGGGCGTCGTACGAGACGAGGACGGGCTGCGCGCCGGGCTCGCGGAGCTCACCGCGATCGAGAAGCGCATGGAGGACGTCGGCGTCCACCCCGACATCGCCGGATTCCAGGATCTGGCCCACGCCTTCGACCTCAAGTCCGCCGCGCTCGCGGCACGGGCCACGCTCGAGGCGGCCCTCGAACGCCGGGAGACCCGCGGGTGCCACAACCGGAGCGACTACCCGCAGATGGATCCCGCGCTGCGGGTGAACCTGGTGTGGTCCCCCACGGCGGGAATCACTCACGAGAGCATCGGTCCCGTTCCGGACGAGATCTCCCTTCTGATGGAAGAGGTCTCGGCCGACGGAAAGCTCGTGGAATAGACCGCGGGCATCCCGGCACGCGGACCCGGAAGATTCTGAATTCGTCCGGGTGCGGTGTCACAAAACAACTCGGCGTTCTGTCTTTCTCAGTGAAGAACGAAATCGACCGATGCGGCGGAGAAGCGTTTCCCACGATTTCGCCGCGCGGAGAGAACTCGGAGAGGATCCGAACAATGAAGGTTGTAGTCATCGGCGGGACCGGCCTGATCGGCTCGAAGCTGGTCGCCAAGCTGAACGAGCACGGCCACGAGGCGGTGCCGGCCGCTCCCAACACCGGCGTCAACACCCTGACCGGTGAGGGCCTGGCCGAGGTCCTACAGGGCGCCTCCGTCGTGGTCGACGTCTCGAACTCCCCCTCGTTCGCGGACGACGACGTGATGGAGTTCTTCCGCACGTCGACCGGCAACCTCCTGAAGGCCGAGGCGGAAGCGGGTGTGACCCACCACGTCGCACTCTCCGTGGTCGGTACCGAGCGGCTCCAGGAGAGCGGCTACTTCCGTGCCAAGCAGGTGCAGGAGGAGCTGATCAAGGAGTCCGGGATCCCGTTCTCCATCGTCCACGCCACGCAGTTCTTCGAGTTCATGAAGGGCATCTCGGACGCCGCGACCGAGGGCGACACCGTGCGCCTGGCCCCGGTCAGGATCCAGCCCATCTATTCCGACGACGTCGCCGCCGCCGTGGGCCGCACGGCCGCGGGCTCACCCGTGGACGGTGTGGTGGAGGTGGCCGGCCCCGAGGCGTTCCACCTGGACGAGCTGGTCCGCAAGGCCCTCGCCGCCAAGAACGACCCCCGGAAGGTCGTGGCGGACCCGAAGGCCCCGTACTTCGGTGCCCAGCTCCAGGAGACCACCCTCCTGCCCGGTCCCGACGCGCAGATCGCCGAAACGCGGATCGCCGACTGGTCCGCGCAGCAGCAGCGGTAGCAACGGCAGGCAGCAGGCCGTCCAGACGGGGTGGCCCCTCTCTCCGGGGGGCCACCCCGTCTTGTCCCGGTGCCGCCGTCCTCCGCCGCCACCTCACTCCGCCCAGAAGGAAGCGTCTGGTCATGCTCAGGAACCGCACACAGAACACCGTCCTCTTCCCGGCCGGCCGGTACACGTCGCTGACCGGCATCTACACCATCGACCCGGTCCACAGCACCATCGGCTTCTCCGTCCGGCACGCCATGATCTCGAACGTGCGGGGGAGGTTCGACGCGTTCGAGGGACTCCTGAAACTCGACGGCTCCCGGCCAGAACGGTCGGAGGTCTACGCGAGTGTCCAGACGCAGAGCCTGCACACCGGCAGCCGGGACCGGGACACGCATCTCACCGGTCCGGACTTCTTCGACTCCGCGCTCTTCCCTCTGATGGCCTTCCGTTCCACCGGGATCGTTCCCGTCGGAAACGACGATTTCCGCCTGGTCGGCAACCTGAGGATCAAGGACGTCGAGCTGCCCGTCGGCATCGAGATCACCTTCGGCGGTGCCGGCCAGGACTCCTACGGGCAGCACCGGGTCGGTTTCGAGGGCAGGGCCACCCTGCGGCGGTCCGACTGGGGGCTCACGTGGAACGCTCCCCTGGAAGCGGGTGGCGTTCTCGTCGGCGACAAGGTGACGCTGGCGCTCGACATCTCCGCGGTGCGCCAGGAGCAGCAGGTGTCCCCCGCCGCCTGACTCGCTGAAGAGAACGCCACCAGCACGCCAGCCCCCGGTCTCCGGGGGTCTGGCGTGCTGGTCTGTGCTGGTCTGCGTCCATCGGCGCATTCGCCGATTCGACCAGTCGGGACGGCGTCGTCAGAAAGCTTCCGGCCGGCCTTTCCGGGCATTTCTTGGTACGTGGATCGGCGTGAGACGGCTACGAATGGGTAATTTGCTTGTACTCCTTCTCGGTTGGCTTCCGAATCTGCGACGCCTCGCCGTAGAAGCCACGGCTGAGCCGGCTCCGAAGCCGCTGCGCGCGGCTGCGCCCTCCGTCGCCGTCGTCCTCGGCCGACGCGGCGAGTGGCGCGTACTGCTCGTGCGCGGTGAGTACGTGCAACTCCGCGGGGCCGAGCGGCTCGTGCACCTCGACGTACTCGCCGTGCGGGAGGCGTTTGACGATGCCTGTCTCCCAGCCGTGCAGAACCTTGTCGCGGTCGCGTCGCTGCAGACCGAGGGCCCAGCGTTTCGCGACGAAGTAGACGACGAGCGGTACGGCGAACAGGCCGATGCGGACCCCCCACGTCACCGCGTTCACCGAGACGTGGAAACGCGTCGCGATCACGTCGTTGGCGGCTCCGATCAGCGCGACCAGGTACACGCTCAGCCAGGCGGCCCCCAGTGCGGTGCGCACGGGCCGGTTGCGCGGCCGGTCGAGCAGGTGCTGCGCCCGGTCGTCGCCGGTCACCCACGCCTCGATGAAGGGATACGCGCCCATCGCGGCGAAGAGACCGATGCCCGCCAGGAGCGGGACAAGGTTGTCGAGGGCGAGCGTGTGGCCCCAGGCGCTGATCTCCCAGCCGGGCATGACCCGCAGGAGTCCGTCGGCCACACCCATGTACCAGTCGGGCTGTGATCCGGCCGAGACCTGGTCGGGCCGGTAGGGGCCGTACTCCCAGACGGGATTGATCTGCGCGATCGCCGCGGCGAAGAAGATCACGCCGGTGACCAGGAAGAAGTATCCCGCCGACTTCACCATGTACACCCGGGCGGGTATGCCGACGACGTTGTCGTTGGTGCGCCCCGGCTTGGCGTACTGGGCGTGCCTGTGGCGGAGGGCCAGGACGACGTGGGCGAGGATCAGCGCCGCCATGAGGGCGGGGATCAGCAGGACGTGGATGGTGTGGAAGCGGGCCACGAGATCGTTTCCCGGGAACTCTCCGCCGAAGAGGAACATCGACAGGTAGGTGCCGACGACGGGTATGGAGAGAATCGTTCCGTTCACGACGGCCAGCCCGGTGCCGGACAGAAGGTCGCCCGGCAGGTCGTATCCGGTGAGCCCCCCGAACATGGCCAGGATCAGCAGGGAGAACCCGAGGACCCAGTTGAGCTCACGCGGCTTCCGGAAGGCGCCGGTGAAGAAGACCCGCATCATGTGCGTGAACACGGCGGCGACGAATATCAGGGCCGCCCAGTGGTGGGCCTGCCGGATGAGGAGGCCGCCGCGCACGTCGAAGGAGATGTGCATCGTCGAGTCGAACGCCGCCGAGACCGGCTGTCCCCGCAGTGGCGCATAGCTGCCCTCGTAGATCATCTGCTCGGACGACGGGTGGAAGTAGAAGGTCAGGTACACGCCCGTGAGGACGATGACGACGAAGCTGTAGAGGCAGATCTCTCCCAGCAGGAACGACCAGTGGTCCGGGAAGGCCTTCCGCAGTGCGCCCCGGGCACCGCCGCGGTGGCCCAGCCGCTCTTTCGCCCACTGGGCGACCCTTTCACCAGACTCGTTCACGGTGGCACTCCAACGGCAGGGTTTGCGGTCGTCTGTCTCCCATACGACCGGACACCGTGTGAATATGTGACATAACCTTTTCGTGGTCCGGCTCCCAGCACCCCGGGACCGGTCATGCGACGGCCTTCACGGTCGTCCGAGCCGTCCGGCGTGCGAACCGGCGCCTGATGGCACGGCGCTCGCTCTCCGTGGTCCCACCCCAGATCCCCTCCATGGGCGGGACCTCGATCGCCCAGTTCAGGCATGTCTCCATGACGGGGCACCGACGGCACACGGACTTCGCCTCGTCGACCTGTATCAGCGACGGGCCGCTTTCGCTGTTGCCGATGGGGAAGAAGAGGTCGGGATCCTCGTATCGGCAACTCGCCTGTTCACGCCAGTCCATGACGGGCCTCCTCGGTGACGAAGCATCTGGCTTGTGAGACCGAGTGCTGTCCGTATGTGTGACACGGGGGTTTCTGCCCGTGGAGGGTCTCGCCCGGGGCGTGACAGACTTCCCCTCGGCATCCCGTTGCACTCCCTGCGGGACAGTGGCAACAATTGGTACATCTTTGTGAGGGGCGCGCTGCCGCTTATGATGTGCACGTACGGACGAGGATGAGAGGAACACATGGTCTCGGGAACTCGCGCGGCGCACAATGTTGAGATCACCGCAGAGAGCCTCCAGGAGGACCTGGCCCGCCTGGAGGTCCAGAAGCAGGCACTCGAGCGGGAACTGGCCGCGGTCGTGGCCCACCTCGGCTCCGTTCAGCGGGCCCTCAGCGCTCTTCAGGTCCTCATGCTCTCCCCGGCCGGCGCCACCGACCCGGCCGGGCCTGCCGCCGCTCCCCCGCTCGCGGAGCGCCCCCGGGCAGCCGAGGCCGCGACGGCCGACACCGACGCGTCCGTCGAGGGCGGCGGCACCGCCGTGTCCCGGACGGGGTCGCGCTTCGAACAGCCGGCGCCCCGGCAGCGGACGGCGCAGCAGCGGACCTCACGCGCGCCCCGCGCCGAGGACGGCGGGCTGGGGAGCTACGGCCGGCTCACCGAGCAGATTCTGGAGTACTTCGCGAGCGTCGGTGACGCCGACGTGCGCGCCCGGGATGTCGCGGCGGCACTGGGCCGCGACGCCGACAGCGGGAGCATCAACGCGGTTCGCAGCACCCTCGACCGTCTGGTCGGCACCTCCCGTATCCGCCGGGCCGGCCGCGGGCTCTACCGCGCCCGGTAATCGCCCCGGCCACTCCGGACCGAGGCAACAGGGTACCTACATCACAGTAAGAACACTGTGAAAAGCGTATTGCATTCCAACAGTGTGTTTGATTCCCCCTTCCTTGTCTGCCGGAAGAGGACTCCACCTCCAGGCGAAGTCCTTTCGTGCACGCGGTCGGCAAGTCGGCGCTGCCTCCCCCTCGGGCAGCCGTGCCAGGCTGGCACGAGCGTGGCTTTCGCCAGGCCGGGCCCGTCAGCCCGTCGAACCGACCTTCATTGGAGGGGATCGTGCATTTGAGTGCGTCGCTGCTGTGGAACCCGGGCGCCGGCCAGGGCCTGAGGCAGCTCACCGAGCTCGGCCTGGCCCTGGTCCTGTCCACGGTGATCGGCCTGGAGCGGGAAGTCCAGCAGAAGAGTGCCGGCCTGCGCACCCACGCTCTGGTGGGGCTCGGGGCGGCACTGTTCATGGAGGTCTCCCAGCACGGCTTCGACAACGTGCTCGGTCTGTCGCACGTCGTCCTGGACCCGTCCCGGGTGGCGGCGCAGATCGTCTCGGGCATCGGCTTCATCGGAGGCGGGCTGATCTTCGTACGGCGGGACATCGTGCGCGGGCTGACCACGGCCGCGACGGTCTGGCTGACGGCGGCCGTCGGGATGGCGTGCGGTGGTGGGCTGTGGGCGCTGGCCCTGGCTGTGACCGGGGCCTACCTCCTCATCGTGCGCGGCTACCCCGTGCTCGTCCGCCGCATCCCGGCCATTTCCACCCCTGAGGAGACCGAACTGCACCTGTCCTACTCACCCGGACACGGGGTCCTCCCCCACGCCTTGGAACGCTGCACGGCACAGGGCTTCCGCGTGCTCAACGTTCGGGTCGACCGCGGGCCGCGGGACGGCGGTGGGGAAGCCGCGCTCGGCACCGGCAGCACCGAGGTGCACCTGTCCATCGAGGGCACCGGCGACGTGTACCGCCTGCTGGCGGAACTGTCCGAACTCGACGGAGTCGTCGGGCTGTGGGGCCCCGAAGCCGAAGGCACCGACTGAAACGGCCGGCTCCGGTGAACTGCGCGACGACGGCACGGGCGTTCCTGTTCCGCGCAAGTGGACGGGCATGGGGATCAAGTCGGCGTCGGCAGCGACGTACCGACGACGCCCAGCAGCGTCGCGCCGAGGGGCGGGACGGGTTCCTGTGCCTTCGCCGATGGGTCTCCGGCGCACCGCCATGCCGGCCCGGTCTCAGTCCCCGACACCGGCGACCTGCGCGGCGACCAGATCCTGCCTGACGGCCGTGAGCGAGTCCCGTGCCGGGTACTTCGCCGTCACGCGGCCGCCGCGTTCTCGGGACTACTGGCCGACACCGGCCTGACGCCGCCCCGAGTCCGCGACCGGATCATGCACGGTGACCACCTCGGGTCCTGACGACTCCGGTCTCGGCCCGGCGCCGCGCGCCGGTAGGCCGGCGGGCGGCGTCACGTCGTCAGGTCGCGGTCAGCGCCCGGCGCTCCGCACGGCGCAGGGCTGCGAGGTCCGGATCGAGAGCGGGTACGGCGGCGAGGAGCTGCCGAGTGTACGCCTCCCGTGGTGACTCGTAGACCTCGTTCGCCGGCCCGTGCTCCACCACCCGGCCTCTCCTCATCACCGCCAGCCGGTCGCTGACCTGGCGCACGACGGCCAGGTCGTGGGCGATGAACACCAGGGCGAGGCCCAGTTCGCGCCTCAGCTCGTCCAGCAGCCCGACGACCTGGGCCTGCGTGGTCACGTCGAGCGCGGAAACGGGCTCGTCGCAGACCAGGACGCTCGGGCCGGCCGCCAGCGCACGCGCGATGCCGATGCGTTGCCGCTGGCCTCCGCTGAACTCGTGCGGGTAGCGGTCGTAGTGGGCGGGTTCTAGGCCGACCCGCTCCAGCAGCTCCGCGACCCGGGAGCGCACCGCCGGGTCCCGTTCGCCCCGGGCGCGCAGCGGGTCGGCCACCGACTCACCCACGCTGCGCCGTGGGTTGAGGGAGGAGACCGGGTCCTGGAACACCATCTGGACGTCCGGACGCACACCGTTCACGGCCACGCCCTCGCGGCGGATCTGCCCGGCGGAGGGATCGAGGAGCCCCACCAGCATCCGGCCGAGTGTGGTCTTGCCGCTGCCGCTCTCGCCGACGATGCCCAGTGCCTCCCCGCGCCGCACCTCCAGCGAGACGTCGTCGACCGCGGCGAACGCCCTCGCGCCGCGTCCGAAGACCCGGCGCAGTCCGACCGCCTCCAGCACCACCGCCCCGGCCGCCGGCTCCTTCTCGGCGTGGGCCGGGTGCCTGGGGCGTGGCACGTCCACCCGGGGCACCGACTTGAGCAGCCGTCGCGTGTACGCCTGGGCCGGGGACCCCAGGACGGAGCTCACGGGGCCGTGCTCGACCGCGGCCCCGTTCCGCATGACCAGGACCTCGTCGACGCTCTCCGCGGCGACGCCCACGTCGTGCGTCACGAGCAGCAGCGCCATGCCCGTCTCCTCGCGCAGCGTGTGCAGCAGGTCGAGGATCTGGGCCTGCACGGTCACGTCGAGCGCGGTGGTGGGCTCGTCCGCGATGAGCAGCTCCGGTTCGCAGGCCAGGGCCATCGCGATCAGGGCGCGCTGGCGCATGCCGCCGCTGAACTCGTGCGGGCGCGAGCGCGAACGCCGTGCCGCCCCGGGGATGCCCACCCGGTCCAGTACCTGGACGGCGCGCGCCCGTGCCGCCCGCCGCGACGCCTTGTGGTGTACCCGGTACACCTCGGCTATCTGGTCGCCGACGGCGTAGTAGGGGTCCAGGGACGACAGCGGGTCCTGGAAGACCATCGCCGCCGTGCCGCCGCGCAGCCGCCGCAGCTCCGCCTCGGGGGCCGCGCCCACGTCGACGCCGGCCACCCGGACCGTGCCGTCCACGACGGCGCCCGTGCCCCGGTGGAGTCCCAACAGGGCCGATGCCACGGTGGACTTGCCGGAGCCGGACTCGCCGACCAGGCCGAGCGCCGCTCCCCTTTCCAGCCGGAAGGACAGCGCGTCCACCGCGCGAACGGGGCCGAACCCGACCGACAGGTCGGTGACCTCGACCAGACTCTCGGCCGTACTCACGACAGCACCGTCCTTCGGTCGGCCACCGCGTACAGCACGTCCGCGACGGCGTTGGCGAGCACTACGAAGAAGCCGGTCAGCAGGACCATGCCGACGACGACCGGCAGGTCGACGACGTTCACGGCGTGCACCAGCTCGCGGCCGATCCCGGGCAGCCCGAACAGTGACTCGGTGAGCACCGCCCCGCCGAAGAGGGTGCCCAGGTCGTTGGCGTTCAGCGCGATCAGCGGTCCGACGGCACCGCGGAGCGCGTGCCGTCCGACGATGGCGCGCTCCCCGACACCGTAGGCACGGAAGGTGCGCACATGGTCCTCGGCCAGCGTCTCCAGCATGGCCGACCTGGTCAGGCGCGCGTATTTGGCGGCTTCGATCAGGGCCAGCGACAGCCAGGGCAGCAGCAGATTCCAGGCCCACTGCTCCGGGTCCTCGGTGAACGGTACGTACTGCGGGAACGGCAGCAGTTGCAACTGCCCGCAGATCAGGATCATCAGCAGCAGTCCGATGACGAACACCGGCGTGGCCCAGCCGGCCAGTGTGATGCCCGTCAGGACGCGCTCGTCGAGCCGGCCGCGGCGCCACGCGGCGAGGACTCCGGTGCCGACGCCGAGCAGCAGCCACAGCACCATGGCGCCGAGCGCGAGGGAGCCGGTGACGGGCAGCTTGGCCAGGATGAGCTGCGTGACCTCCTGGTCGCTCTGGTACGACAGCCCGAGGCACGGTGCGGAGCAGTGCTCCGCGGAGGTGCCGGTGGAGTAGTCGTGTCCGGCGAAGACGCCTTGGAGGAAGTGCAGGTAGCGGACGTACAGGGGATCGTCCAGGCGCAGTTGCTCCGCCACCTGGTGGACCTGCGCGGGTGAGCAGCGCGGCCCGCAGGTGATCTGCGCGACGTCGCCGGGAGCGGCGTAGAAGACGACGTACACGATCACCGAGATGGCGAGCAGGGTGATCACCGCGCCGAGCGTGCGGCGCAGGAAGAAGCCGGCGAAGCCGTGCAGGGCGTTCATGCCCGCACCTCCTTCTTGCGGCCGGTGCTCACGGACTTCCGGCCGGTGCCCACGGACAGCCGGGAGGCCGCGCGTGGGTCGAGAGCCCTGCGCACCCCGTCGCCGAGGACGGTCAGCGCGAGCACGGTGACGAACAGCAGCCCGGCGGGCAGCAGCAGGTACTGCGGCGCCGCCTGGTACCAGACGTTCGCCGAGGTGAGCATCTGCCCCCAGGACGGCGTGGGCGGCTTCACCCCCGCGCCGAGGAAGCTGAGGGCGGCCTCGGCGCTGATGTTCACCGGGAAGAGCAGCGCGGCGTACGTGATGACCGGCGCGGCCAGTGCGGGCAGCAGCTCGCGGCGTGCGATCCGCCAGGAGCCCCAGCCGCTGAGCCGGGCCGCCGCCACGTGGTCGAGCTGCTTGAGCGTCAGCGTCTGGGCCCGCACGATCTTGGCGACGGCTCCCCAGCCGAGCAGCCCGATCACGCTCGCGACCAGTACCGGTCGCGGAAAGCCACTCGGCACGATCGCGAGCAGCGCGAGGGACATCACCATCAGCGGCAGTGCCACCACCACGTCGGTGAACCGGCTCAGCGCCTGGTCGACCCAGCGGTTGCCGAGCCCGGCCGCGATCCCCATGACCAGTCCGAGGGCGACCTCCACCACCGTTGCCGCCAGCGCCACCCCGAGCGAGACGCGGGCGCCGTACACGAGGCGGGCGAACAGGTCGCGCCCCGTCTGGGGTTCGACGCCCAGCCAGTGGTCGGCGCCCATGCCGCCGAACGTGCCGACGGGCACACCGCCGCGCGCCGAGTCGACGAGGCCGGGGTGGTACGTCGTCGGGTTCTGCCCCTCGACGGCGGTGAGCAACGGCGCGGCGAGCGCGATCAGGACGAGCAGTGCGACGGCGAACGCCGCGACGAGGGCGGCCCGCTGCACGCGCAGCCGCCGCCAGAACTGTCGGGCCCCCGAGGCGGGGGCGAGCACCGTGGCGGTGCTCGCCCTCGCGCCCTCGGAGGCCACGCGGGCCTCACTCATGGACTTGCTTCACCCGGTCCTACTTGACCGCGACCTGGGACACGTCCAGCACCCCGGTCCAGTCGCTGATCACGACGTTCTTGACGTCCTTGCCGTACAGCCGCTTGTAGACGGGGTGGAACAGCGGGACCGTCAGTGCCCGCTCGCCGATCCGCTTGTCGAGGGCGCCCCAGCGCTTGGCCGCCTCGTCGAGGTCGGTGAGCTTGTTGATGGCGTCGATCTCGTCGTTGACGGACGTGTCGTTCAGGAAGCCGGTGTTGAAGTTGGCGCCGTCCTTCACGATCTGCCGGCCGTCGAAGATCGGTGCCAGGAACGGGCCGCCGGAGGGCCAGTCGGCGCCCCAGTGCGCCAGGAAGAATCCGGGCTCGGTCTTCACGTCGTGGATGGTGTCCTTGTAGTCGTTGTCCTCCAGGCCCTCCAGCTTCACCGTGACACCGGCCTTCTTCAGGGCGTCCTGGAGGGCGGTGGCGATCTCCGGGCTGGTCTCGAAGTCCTTGGCGTTGGAGTGGGTGAGGGTGACGGTCAGCCCGTTCGCGTAGCCCGCCTGCTTCAGCAGCTCCCTGGCCTTCGCCGCGTTGCCGGACTTACCGGCCGGGAAGTGGTCGTACGCCGTGTAGCCGAAGGACTTCTGGTTCGGCAGGTAGGTGGTCGCGGGCTCCGCGAGGGAGGAACCGCCGGCCGCGTTGACCACGGACGTGCGGTCCACCGCGTACGAGATCGCCTGCCGCACCTTGGGGTTGTCGAAGGGCTTCACCTTCGGGTTGAAGGCGATGTAGTCGGTGTAGCCGAAGTGGCCGGTGCCCACTCGGCTCGCCAGCTCCTTGTCGCCGGTGACCTTGGCGAGTTCGGCGGGGCCCAGGTTGGTGTCGGTGGTGACGGCGGCGGCGTCGGGGCCCTGGGAGGCGGACAGCCGCTGGTTGATGACCGAGGAGTCGAGTCCGGAGCGCACGTCGATGCGGTCCGGGTAGGCCTTGCGCTCCTCGTCGGTCTCCGCCGACCAGTGCTCGTTGCGCTCCAGGATCAGCCGCTCGCCGTCGTTCTGGTTCTCGACGACCTTGTACGGCCCGGAGGAGACGGGGTGCTCCTCGTACTTGGTGCCCTTGTCGGCGGACTTGGGCACCGGCGTGAACTGGGTCTGGGTGGCCAGGTAGGGGAACTCGCCCTCGGGCTTGTTCAGGTGGAAGACGATGGTGCGCTCGTCCGGCGTCTCGATCGAGTCGAGCCCCTTGTCCTTGCCCTTGTCCTTGTCCTTGTAGGGGCCCTGGTAGTCGGCGCCGCCGACCAGCCAGTCCCGCAGGTAGGGTGCGCCGCCCGACAGCTCGGCGGCGAAGGACCGCTCGATGCCGTACTTGACGTCGGCGGACGTGATCTTCGTGCCGTCCTCGTACTTCAGCCCCTCCTTGAGTGTGTACGTCCACACGGTGGCGTCCTTGTTCGGGCGGCCGGTGTCGGTGGCGAGGTCGGGGACGACCTCGGTGCCCTTGGCGCCGTCCTCCCGGTTGCGGGTCGTCAGGGTGCGGAAGACGAGGGACGGGACGTTGCCGCCGCCCGAGGTGTAGAGGCGGGCCGGGTCGAAGTCCTGCTGCGGGCCGGAGTTCAGCACCGTCAGGGTGCCGCCCTTGTGGGGCTCGGCGTCGGCGCCGCCGGACTTGGCATCGTTGTCGTCGGGTCCGCAGGCGGCCGCACCGGCCGTCACGATCAGGCCGACGGTCAACGCGGCGGTGACTCGGCGCGTTCTGCGGGACGGGTGGTGCATGGGAGGACGACCTCTCGGATGGGCCGGCTCGGGTCTCGAGACGGCTGGGTGACACGGGGGACGGCTGGCGAGGGGGATCACCCCGGCGCGGGCACGGCGGCCACCGGACATCGACTGCCCCGAGGCACGGCGAAGGGTGCTCGGAGGAGGGTCGTGAAGGTCGAGGAACGCGACGTACGCGCCGAAGGCGGACGTCAGCGACAGAGAATGTCGGCCACGCAGAGCGGGGTCACGCCGATCAGCGCCAGCTCGATGGCGGCGCGTGCGGTGGCGTGGTCGGACGACATGAGAGGAATATGAACGAACTTGCGAGAGATGTCAAAGCGGCAGACGGGCACAGACCTCGGGGCGGCCTCATCACCCTTGTGCCGCACGGGACTTGCCGTCCGAGTGGGGCATGGCCGTACACCGTGCCCGCCCGATGCAAGGCAGGAACTCCTGCGCACCCCCGAATCCGCTCACGACCGGCGCAGACTGCGGCAATGACTGTCCGGTGACGCCCGGGCCGACGACGTCTCCGGGCGTCACGTGCGGCAGGTTCTAGGACGCCGCCGCTGCCCCGCCGCGTTCCCGGGGAATCATCAGGCCCGCCTCGATCGCCACCGTCAGGTGGTTCTCCGGCGGCGGCAGCGGGCAGGTGGCCAGGTCGGTGTAGGCGCACGGCAGGTTCACCGCACGGTTGAAGTCCAGGACCACGGAGCCGTCGGCGGCCGGCGGGGCCACGCTCAGGGTGCGACTGGCGGCGTAGGTGGTGACTCCGGAGGTCGCGTCCGTGAAGAGCACCGTCAGTCCGTCCGGGGCCTGCCCGGGGAAGGCGGTGAGGGAAAGGGCCTGCCCCGCCAGTTCGAAGTCGATCCGGCCGGGGGCGTCGAACACGTGCTCCAGACCTTCGGCCGCGGCCCCCACCGCGGTCGGCCGCGGTTCGTCGAAAGCGGCGTAGCGCCCCGTGACGACCCAGCGTGGATGTGGTGCGTAGGCGGGCGTGCCGACGAAGGCGGCGCGCAGCGGGGCGTCCGGACGCCGGGGGCGCACGATGTCGTGTCCGCCGCGCCTGGCCACCTCGATCACGGAGTCGCCCCACGCCACGTCGACGCCACCGCGCTCGGGGAGCACACCGAACCGGTGCTCGCCCCGGACGGTGGTGCCCTCGACGACGACTTCCTCGCCCTCGTCCAGGGTCACGGTGATCCCGTCGGTGTCGGTGGACCACGCACCCGGGGCGTCCGGAAGGCGCCGGGGCCGGTCGTCGAGCCAGTGCAGGCCGGTGATCGACATGAATCCGTGCGGTGCGGCGAGCCGTTCCTCGTGCCCGCGGTACCAGGCCAGCCACTCCTCGGTGAAGGCCCGGAGGTCCGTCGTGGTGACCTGTGGTGTGCTCATACGTGCTCCTTCGTCCGGCGGGGTCGTGCCTCGCGGCAGCGTGCGGCCTCCGTGCGGAGGTGGGGTCTCACCCGGCCAGTTCACCGAGGAGCGCCCAGGTGCGTCGTCGGTCGGTCTCTCCCGCGATCTCCGTGCCGGCGAAGACCACCTCCGTCGCCCCGGCGTCCCGGTAGCGCCGCACTTCGGCCGCGACCGTCTTCTCGTCGCCGATCACCGCCACGTCGGATGCCCGGTGTCCCCCGGACAGTTCGACGACACGCGCGTAGGACGGGATCTGTTCGTAGAACGCGAGTTGTTCGGTCGCCTTCTGCCGCACCGCTTCCACGTCGTCCGTGACGACGCCGTGCACCAGGGCGACGATCCTCGGTGCGGGGCGGCCGGCGGCTTCCGCCGCCGCGGTGAGGGCCGGGACGATGTGCGTCTCCAGTGCGCGCGGGCCCGCCAGGTAGGGCAGGATTCCGTCCGCCAGTTCACCGCTGACTCGCAGGGACTGCGCTCCCATCGCGGCGACCAGCAGGGGGACACCCGCTTCGGCGCCGGGCACCCGGGCGGGGACCGGCGTGACGGCCGTGAGCAGTTCGCCCCGGAAGTCGGCGGCGCCGTTCTGCGTCAACTGCCGCAGTGCGGTGAGGAACTCGCGCAGCCGGGCGATGGGCCGTTCGAAGGGCAGGCCGAAGCCGCCCTCGGTGAGCAGCTTGGTGCCCAGCGCCAGTCCGAGGTGGTAGCGGCCGTGCGTGGCCGCCTGCGCGGTCTGGGCCTGACTGGAGACGAGCAGGGGATGCCGTCCGAAGACGGGGATCGCGGAGGTGCCCACCTGGAGTCCGGGCACCTCGCGCCCGACGACTGCGGCGAGTTGGGGCGAGTCCGCGCCGAAGGTCTGGCCGAACCAGGCGGAGCGCAGCCCCGCGGCCGCGGCCTCACGGGCCAATTCCACGGTGGCGTCGACCTGGTTCCGCGCGTCGCTCGCGTTGAGCGCTACTCCGACTGTCATGTCGGTGAAAACCTCCGGAGTCCGATGCCCCATTCCTGTCCTGCGTGACAGCTTCTTGTCAGTCGTGTGAACGGGACGGCCCGGGTGCCGGCCGTGCGTGGCCGAGGACATGAGTGCTCAGGGCAGCAGCTCCGCCACGAGCGCGGCGACCTGTTCCACCTCGACGAGGAAGCCGTCGTGGCCGCAGGCCGACTCGATGACCCGCGGGACGTCGGCCGTGGGGATGCCCGCCGCCAGCTCCGCCTGCTGCGGGGGCGGGTAGAGCCGGTCGGAGTCGACGCCGGCCACCAGGGTCTGGCCGGTCACCCGCCTCAGTGCGGCTCGCACGCCGCCGCGGCCGCGGCCGATGTCGTGACTGTTCATGGCCTCGCACAGCGCGACGTAGCTGCCCGCGTCGAAGCGGCGTACCAACTTGGCGGCGTGATGGTCGAGGTAGGACCCGACCTGGTATCTGCCGCCGGCCCACGGATCTTCCCGGTCCTGTGCCGAGCGGCCGAAGCGGGCCTGGAGTTCGGGCTCGGCGCGGTAGGTGACGTGGGCGAGCCGCCGGGCCAGGCCGAGTCCCGCGTGCGGTCCCCTGCCGGTGCCGTGATAGTGACCTCCGTGCCAGTGCGGGTCGGAGCGGATGGCATGCAGTTGGATGCCGGCCCAGGCGATCTGCTCGGCACTCGCGGCTGCCGTCGTGGCGAGCAGCAGGAGCGCCCCTGTCCGTTCGGGGTGGGTCACGGCCCATTCCAGCGCCCTCATCCCGCCCATCGAGCCACCCACCACCAGAGCCCAGCGTTCGATGCCCAACGCATTGGCCAACTCGGCCTCGGCGGCGACCTGGTCACGTTGCGTCAGGAACGGGAAGTCGCCGCCCCAGGGCCGCCCGCCGGGGCGCGGCGAGGACGGTCCGGTGCTGCCCTGGCAGCCGCCGAGGACGTTGGGGGCCACGACGAACCACCGGTCGGTGTCGAGTGCTCGACCCGGCCCCACGAGCCCGTCCCACCATCCGGGCGTCGGATGACCTGCGCTCGCGGGCCCGGCCACGTGACTGTCCCCGGTGAGGGCGTGCAGGACCAGTACCGCGTTGGATCGGTCCGGTGCCGGCTGCCCCCAGGTCTCGAACGCGATCCGCAGTCCGGGCAGTTCACCGCCCGCCTCCAGGCGAAACGGCGTCTCACGCCCGAACCATTGGCGGCGCCCCGGCGGGTCCCCCTCCCGCCAGGCCCCGGAGGCCGGCGGAAGAGGGACCCGGGGAGGCGTCCGTACGGTGCTCAGGACGCGCCCTTCGCGGCCCGGAACCCGGCCTCCAGGTCGGCCTTGAGGTCGGCGAGATTCTCCAGGCCCACCGACAGCCGCACCAGGCCGGGCGAGGCGCCGGCGGCCTCCAACTGCTCCTGGTCCAGCTGGCTGTGGGTGGTGGATGCCGGGTGGATGATGAGGCTGCGGACGTCTCCGATGTTCGCGAGGTGGCTGAAGAGTTCGACCGCGTCGACGAACCGCTTGCCGGCCTCGGCTCCGGCACGCAGTCCGAAGGACAGGACGGCGCCTGCGCCCCGGGGCAGATACCGCTGCCCGGCTTCGTACCACTGGTTGGACGGCCGCCCCGGGTAGTGGACGGCCGCGACCTCGTCGCGCTGTTCCAGCCATTCGGCCAGGGCCTGGGCGTTCGCGGAGTGCCGCTCGATACGCAGGCTCAGTGTCTCCACGCCCTGGAG
The DNA here is from genome assembly GCF_044754585.1 of Streptomyces sp. NPDC093065. Classification (NCBI taxonomy): domain Bacteria; kingdom Bacillati; phylum Actinomycetota; class Actinomycetes; order Kitasatosporales; family Streptomycetaceae; genus Streptomyces; species Streptomyces sp. NPDC093065. The sequence continues at coordinate 121,099 of NZ_JBIVPJ010000004.1, forward strand.
GAGCAGGAACGCGGAGTGCGGGGAGATGGCCGGGCCGAGGTCGCGCAGCAACTGGACCCGAAGCTTGACGGCGAAGGCACCGGGACCGAGCGCGGGCCAGTACCGCAGGCCGTGGTAGCTGGGGTCGGGCTCGGTGAAGTCGGGGAAGCGTTCGGTGTGGGCGCCGAAGTCGAAGGTGCCGCCGTCGACAACGACGCCCCCGATGGTGGTGCCGTGTCCGCCGAGGAACTTGGTGGCCGAGTGGACGACGATGTCGGCGCCGTGCTCGATGGGCCGCAGCAGATAGGGCGTGGGCACCGTGTTGTCCACGATCAGCGGGACACCGGCCTCGTGTGCGACGTCCGCCACGGCCCGCACGTCGAGCACGTTTCCGCGCGGGTTGCCCAGCGTCTCGGCGAACAGCGCCTTGGTGCCGGGTCGGATCGCCGCACGCCAGGCCTCGGCGTCGTCCGGATCGTCGACGAAGGACACCTCGATACCGAACCTGGGGAGCGTGTGCCGGAAGAGGTTGTAGGTGCCCCCGTACAGCGAGGCGCTGGATACGACGTGGTCACCGGCACCGGCCAGCGTGAGGATCGCCAGGGTTTCCGCCGCCTGGCCGGAGGCCAGGGCCACCGCGGCGACGCCGCCTTCCAGCGCGGCGACGCGCTGTTCGAAGACGTCCTGGGTGGGGTTGTGGATGCGGGTGTAGATGTTGCCCGGCTCGGCGAGCGAGAACAGGTCGGCGGCGTGCCGTGTGTCCCGGAACACGAACGACGAGGTCTGGTAGATCGGCGTCGCCCGGGCACCGGTCGTCGGGTCCGGCACTGCGCCGGCGTGGATCTGCTTGGTCTCGAAGGACCAGGCCGAGGTGTCGGGCGCGGACGGCTCCTCGTCGGGCGTGTGACCGGCGGTGACGGAGTCGATCGGCTGCTGGCTCATGGTGCTGCTCCCTTGCACGGGAAACGGGTGCGGAAAGCACACCGCGCGCGACGGCGGTCCTCGAACGAGGCCGGTGATCAAGGCGGCGCGGTGTGGTGGAGAGGGGAACGGTGGGGGCTGATACGCGAGCGGGGCGTCGGCTCCGGGCGTCGGCGTCAGCGCCGGGCAGTACAGCCCGTGGTGGTGACACGCACGTAGTCGACGTGGCGGCGGGTCACGAGCACGGTCATGATCCCAGGTAATCACATGCGGAAGGCATCGCACCGCCGCATGGGCGCCGCTGCGTCTGTCCGCCACACGTCCGCAATGCAGACGTCATGAAGGGGCTCCGATGCCGCCCCGGCCGACCGCCCCACCCGTCCATGACCTCTACACAGCTGTAGAAGATAGGCTGTCCGGGACCCAGTCCTCATGAGCATGAACACGGAAAGGAGCGCCGGACAGATGAGCGTCATCGCCTGGCTGATTCTGGGACTTCTGGCTGGAGGGATCGCCAAGCTGATCCTGCCCGGACGGGACCCCGGCGGCTGCATCGGAACGACCGTGATCGGTATCGCGGGCGCGTTCCTCGGCGGCTGGCTGTCGGCCCAGTTCCTCGACCGCCCGGTACAAAAGGATTTCTTCGACGCCGCAACCTGGGGCTCCGCCGTCGTCGGTGCCCTGGTCCTGCTCATCGGCTACCGCCTGCTGTTCGGCAACTCGCGCCGCTGACGGGCATCCCGAAGGGGGCAGCGTGACCCATCACGACGAGGAGGCGGCTGTCCGACCGTCGACACTGGCCTGGGTGCGCCGGCATCTGGAGGCCGGCGAGCGGATCGTAGGTGCCGAGGCGCTGCGGGGCGGCATCACGGCCGACGTGCGGAGGCTGACCATCGGTACGCCCGGTGGTGGCACCCGTAGCCTGGTGCTGCGGAGCTTCGTCGACCCCTTTTACCTGCGGCACGCCGAGGACTCGCTGAACAGGGAGGCAGGCGCCCTGACCCTGCTCCCGGGTACCGGCGTGCCGGCCCCCCGATTGAAGGCGGTCGATCAGACCGCTGCCTACTGCGAGTACCCCTCGCTCCTGATGACGCATCTGCCGGGCCGGACGGTCCTCGACGACGAGGGAGTGGAGGCGCGCGTCCCTCTGCTGACCCGTCGACTTGTGGCGATCCACGAGGTGCGGCCCGCCGAGCGTCCCCGGAACTACGTGGCGTTGACGACCGCCGACACCGTCGTCGTTCCCAAGGGCGCCGACGCGGCGACGTGGGCCGCCGCCACCGACGTCATCCGCAGACCCCCGCCGCCCCGTGAAGGGCGGTTCCTGCACCGGGACTTCCAGCCGGGCAACGTGCTGTTCGACGTGCCGCCTTCAGGTCCGGCAGATGCGCGGATCACGGGGGTCGTCGACTGGGCAGCCGCCTCCTGGGGCCCGGCGGATCTCGATGTGGCGCACTGCTCCGTCAATCTCGCGCTGCTGCACGGCCCGGCGTGGGGTCTGCGGTTCCCCGCGGCCTACGAGGAGGCCGGCGGGGTGCTGGCCCCGGACGCGGACGAGCGACTGTACTGGCTGGTCCGGGACGCGCTGGCATCCTCAGAAGAGGTGCGGGTGGTGGCACAGACATGGCGAGACGCAGGGAGGACGGAGCTGACGACGCGAGCTGTGGAGGAGCGGCTGGACGCCTATGTGACCGCGCTGATGGACGCACCGCGCTGAGTCAAGGCGGCTGCGGTTGATGTGGTGTTCGGTCAGCCCCATGACTCGGTCGGATGAAGGGCGCGGAAACGACAGGTTCCGCGAAAGGCGGGCTCTGGGGTCGCTTCTCATCGGCGACCATGGTGGCCGAGCGGTTGAGCGAGTATCGCGTGCGACTCATCCCAAGTGATGACGGTGTGCAATGAGAGTGTCACAGCGACAGACTTCTCGTACACAATTCCCTCACATGTGGCCTACGGTATTCCAGCGTTCAACTTTGGGGGATCCATGTCGTACAACCAGCCGCCGCCTGCCCAGCCGTCGCCCATCGGCCAACCGGCCGGGCAGCCGGGCGGGAAGCCGGGGTGGGCGCGGAAGCGTGTAGCCGTCCCTGCCGCGTGCCTGGTCTTCTTCGCCGGTGTCGGCATCGGTGCCGCGGGCAACGGCGGCCAGGAGAACACGAACAGCACCGCGAAGCCGCAGCCCACCGTCACGGTCACCGAGACCGCCGAGGCCAACCCGGTCAAGGACGACGCGAAGCCGGCGAAGGACGAGGGGCCGACGGCGGGCAAGGACGACGAGAAGGCGACGCTGCCGAACTTCGTCGGGATGGGCCTGCAGTCGGCGCAGGACAAGGCACAGGAGCTCGGCTTCTACAGCCTGGACTCGCACGACGCGCTGGGCCGGGACCGCATGCAGGCCTTCGACCGGAACTGGAAGGTGTGCAGCCAGAACGTCAAGGCCGGCACCTCCGCTTCGACGGACACCGGCCTCGACTTCGGCGCGGCGAAGCTCGAGGAGACGTGTCCGGCGAAGGACGAGAAGGCGCCGGAGGCTGCGGACGGGAAGATGCCGGACTTCAAGGGCAAGTCCGTGAAGGCGGCGCGTGGTGCGCTCGACTCCGGCACGTCGATCACGGTCGACGATGCGTCGGCCGACGATCGGATGGTGCTGATGGAGTCGAACTGGCAGGTGTGCACGCAGAACCCGGCGGCCGGAGCGGCATGGGACGGGCGGCCGGTCGAGTTCACGGCCGTCAAGTTCGGCGAGTCCTGTCCGTAGCCGGAACAGCGGGAGCATCCTCTGCGTGCGCGGACCGCGCCCGGGATGATCCCCCGCGGCGAGCCGTCGCAGGCTGCCCGGGGCATCTGCGGCGCCGGTCGGCAACGGGCGGGAGCGTCGGCCGTCACCGTGCCCGGCCCCTGCGCGCCACCGCTCGACCTGCGGGCGCAGCCGTTCCTGCCACGAGGCGGGGGTCACTTCTCGGCGAGTGTCGTGAGGATGGTGGCGGCCAGGGCGGCCCGGGTGACCATTCCGGACACGGATGTACTCTCCGAACGGGCGTGGGCGCCGTGCCCGACCGCCCCGATGCCGTCCAGCACCGGTACGCCGGCTGCCACGAGGAAGTTGCCGTCGCTCGCTCCGCCGACCGACGCCTCGGCGAGGTCGTGGCCGAGGCGGCGGGCGCAGGTCTTGGCCAGATCCGCGAGTTCCGCGACGTGTTGGCCGCGTTCGAAGACGGGACGGTTCCAGTCCCCCCTGACCTCCAGGCGCGTGCGGGCGTCGACGGGGCGCAGGCCGTCGAGGGCCTGTGCGACGCGCTGCTGCTCGCCGGCGGTGGCCACGCGTACGTCCAGGCGGGCGTGGGCGCGGCCGGCCGTGACGTTGCTGCGTGTCCCTCCTTCGACCACTCCGACGTTGAGAGAGGTTCCGGCCGCGTGGTCGCGGAGCTCCGTCAGACGCAGGATCTGGCGGGCGAGTTCGTCCACCGCGCTGGCTCCTGCGGTGGGGTCGAGTCCCGCGTGGGCCTCGGTGCCGGTGACGGTGAGGGTGAACAGGCCGACCCCCTTGCGGGCGGTCTTGATGGCGCCGTCGGCGGCGCCTTCGAAGACCATGGCGAGCCGGCAGTCGCGGCCCGCTTCCACGAGGGCCTCGTGGGACGCGAGGCTTCCGGTCTCCTCGTCGCCGTTGAGCACGAGGGCGACGGCCGGCCGGGGCAGGCCGAGCTCGTCGAGTGCGCGCAGGGCCGGCGTGAAGGATTTTCCCACCTCCGCCGCCAGAAGAGTTCACGGTGCGCTCCCCCGCTTGTGGCCTGCGGTTCTTCGAGCGCCTTCCGGCCTCCTCGGCAGCGCCGGCGCCCACCAGCGGAACGGCCGGCCGGGCATCGTGTGCACGTGGCGCGGGGGTGCGCCACGGCGCGGGCGGCCCCGGCATGACGGATTCCTTCACCAGGCCCGCCCGGTCCGCCGTCAGTCGAGCGGCTGCCCCAGCCGGGCGGCGGCTGCGGCGACGGCGGCGGCGCCCAGGCCGCCCTCGACCTCGACCTCGACGAGGTGCGTCTGCCGGACGTCTTCGTGCAGCGGGTCGTCCCCCTCACCGCGGAGCAGGCCGCGGACGCCGAGGTCCTCCCCTCCCCCGACACCTGGCAAGGAAAGCGGCCCCGGAGACGGTCACGGGGCTCGACCGCGTGAGGCAGGATGACGCGAGCGGCCTCACCGGGGTCTGCTCTCCGTCCCTCAGGGGAGGGAATGACCCGCCAGGGGCCCGCACATGTGGTTGCCCGGTTCGGCAGGATCGTCGCTGATCCAGAACTGGGTCCACAGCGAGGCGAATTCGGACCGGCTGAGGTGGCCGTCGGCATCCTGGTCGAGCCGGTCGAACGCGTCCCCGGTCGTGACCCCTCGCCCGTGCCACACGTCGACCAGCTGCTGGTGCTCGCCCCGGGAGATGCGGCCGTCGCCATTCGCGTCCACCGCGTCGAAGACCGTGTCGGCGGTGGCGGCGACGGCGCCCCGCATGGAGGGCAACCGGTCGACCATGGCGAGGAGGTCGTTCAGGTCGATCCGTCCGTCGTGGTCCGAGTCGACAGCGGCCGAGAGGTGCTGCCACCATCCCAGCAGCACGTCCTCGACCCGCGCAGCCAGCTCCGCGTCCGCTCTCACCCGCGGCAGACGGCCCCACCGTGTCGCGAGGGCCGCGAAGTCCTCCTCTTCCAGACAGCCGTCGCCGTTCACGTCGAAGGCGTTGAACATGTCCTGCAGCTTGGTCCGCTGAAACTCACTGGCCATCGCAGTCCCCTCCATGTGCGGTACTGAGAGGATGCTGTCCGCCCACGTGGCCCACCCAACAGCGTGAAAGAGCGCGCGGCGCCGCCGCAACGCCACCCGGCGCCGTGCCAACGCGCCAAGCGCCTGTTTGAGGTTCCGAGCCCTCCAGCGGGGCGTCGAACCTCCCAGCCGCCTCGACGCCCCGCGCGACGGCCTCAGCCGGTGCCAGAACCGCCGCCCCTGGCGCGAACACCAGCGAACCGGCGCTCGGGTGTGTCAGGGCCTTTGACGTCGGTCTGACGGGCCGGAGGGCGGGGTGCGGGTGAGCACGACGGCGAGGACCGCGGCCGCCATCACCGCGGACATGACGGTGAAGCCGGCGGAGAAGGTGGCCGCCTGCGCCGCCAGGCCCAGCGCGAGGGACCCGAGCCCGGTGCCGGCGTCGTAGCCGATGTTCCACGCGACGGATGTCACGTGCCGGTTCTCCGTGCCCGCGAGGTCGAAGGCCTGCACCAGCGTGAGGCTCTGGAGCCCCCCGTACGCGACCCCCAGCAGGAGCAGCCCGGCGATCAGGGCCAGGACGGTCCCGCCGTCCGCGCGGACGGCCAGGGCGATCAGTGCCAGTCCCGCACACGCGGTCGAGACGAGGAGCGCGGTGATCGGCCGCAGGGCGATCCTGTCGGCCAGGTCTCCACAGCCCCAGCGGGCCAGGGCGGCGGTGGCGGTGAGGGCGAGCAGACCCGTGGCGGCGAGCGTGGGGGTGCTCGTGAACTGCGGGGCGAAGGTGAGCACCGCTCCGCCGGCGGCCGTGACCAGGAGCAGGACGGTGAGCGGGAGGAGGATGCGCCGGAGCACCGTGGTTGCGGGGTCGGGGTGCCCGGTACGGCCGTCCTGGGCGGGCGGAGCGTCCGTGCGGGCTTCGACCGCGCGGCCGAGGGCGCGGGTCCAGGGCAGCGCGAGGACGGGGAGAACACCACAGGCGACGATCACGGGGAGGGCGAACGTCCCCATCAGCCAGGGTGCCGCCGGAGTCAGGACGACCTGGGGCAGCGCGACGGCGAGGCCGTAGAGGCCGATGGCCGCCCCTTGGCGACCGCGCGGGGCCAGGGCGGCCGCGGCGGTGGCGCCGCAGACGGTGACGATGCCGAAGCCCGCTCCGCGCAGGGCCGTAGTGAGCAGGATGGGCAGCAAATGGTCGCTGAGGCTCTGCAGGAGGGCGGGCAGGCCGAGCAGAAGCGCGCCGAGGGCGAGGGTGCGGGGCCAGCCGATCGTGCGCAGCGTCGTCCTGACACACAACTGGGCCAGGACGGTGGCGGCCATCAGGACCGCCGTGACGAGTCCCGCACCGAACTCGTCGGCGCCGCCGGCGACGGCCCATGCCGGTGAGACGGGGAGCAGCAGGGCCAGTCCCGCGAAGCAGAAGGCCCCCACCGTCAGCAGGTGGGGTATGCCCGGGGACCGCAGGACGGGTTCCGTCGCTCGTTCAGACATGGCTCTCGATCGTCCTTGATCTGCGGGGCTGTCGGGGCACGGAAGCGCTGGGGTCACCCCGGGCCGGGCGGCAATGGGACAGGTCATGATCACACGGCAGGTCGCCTTGCGGGCACTGCGGTGGGTGTCGCCCTCGTCGCGTCCCGCCGGTCGACCCGCCGGTCGACCCGTACGGCCGGAGCCGTCGGGGTCAGGTGTCGTCCGGGTCGGCCAGGACGAGCGACAGGCGGTCCGTCGCCCCGTCGGCGAGGCGGATCGGAAGGTGCCAGTCCCGCTGATGGAGGTGGCAGGCCGGGTACGGGGTCTCCGAGTCGTCGTCGCAGGACACGGCCGTGGCGGAGACGTGCAGCACGCCCTCCGGCACCGCCGGGTCCGTTTCGAGCAGGCGGAACGGGCCGGTGTCCGCGTTCTCTTGGCCGCGCAGCAGTTCGGGTGGGGTGGCGGAGACCGAGAGCCGGGTCGAGGGTCCGTATCGCGTGTCCGGGGTCTGCCCGGCGGGTGCCCGGAAGACGACTTCCAGGCGCAGGGTGCCGGGCGCCACCTCGGTCACGTCTCGCCGCGTGCGGTGGGGGCCGGTCGCCGCGCGTACGACCTCCTCCGGCAGCCGCAGCCGGGTCAGCCGGTGCCGGGCGGACTCGACGACCAGGAGGTCCTCGCCGGCGACCACGGCATCGCTGGGCTCGCGCAGATCGGTGGCGACCGTGCTGACCTCGCCGGTCGCCGGGTCGTAGCGGCGCAGGGCGTGGTTGTAGGTGTCGGCGACGGCCACCGAACCGTCGGGCAGGGCCGTCACGCCCAGCGGGTGTTGCAGCAGTGCCTGCGCGGCCGGGCCGTCGCGGTGCCCGAAGTCGAACAGTCCGGTGCCGACCGCCGTGCGGACCGTGCCTTCGAGGTCCACCCATCTCAGGGCGGAGGTCTCGGAGTCGGCGACCCAGAGCCGGTCCCCGGTCGCCGCCAGCCCTGAGGGCTGTGCGAACCAGGCCTGCGGGCCGGGGCCGTCGACGAGTCCCTCGTCGGTCGTGCCCGCGGTGACGGCGACGCTCTCGTCCCGCGGGTCGTAGGCCCACAGCTGGTGCACGCCGGCCATGGCGATCCACACCCGGCCGTTCCACAGGGCGACGTCCCAGGGCGAGGAGAGGCCGACCTCACGGGCGGGCCCGGAGGTGGGCCCGCCCCGCGTCCACTGCCGGCCGGTGCCGGCGAGGGTGGTGACCTCGCCGGTGCCGGGATCGTAGCGGCGCAGGGCGTGGTTGACCGTGTCGGCTACGGCCACGGAACCGTCGCCGAGCAGAGTGAGGCCCTGCGGTTCGCTGAAGGAGGCGCCCTCGGCGGGACCGTCGGCGAAGCCCCGCTCTCCGCTCCCGATCCGCCGCACGACACTCTCACCGTCCTGTGCCAGTTCCACCAGCTGATGCCGGGTGGAGTCGCTGACCAGGAAGGCACCTGAGGGCAGCAGCAGGGCCTTGCCGGGAAAGCGCAGGCTCGTCGGCTCCGGTCCGGGCGCCGCGTACGGGGCGTCGCCGCGCCGCAGGGTGCCCTTGGCCGCGTGCTCGGCCTCCAGTTCCTCGACCAGCCGCCCGATGGCGTCCGCGTGTCCCTCACCGGAGTACTGGGCGACGACGTAGCCCTCGGGGTCGATCACGGCGAGGGTGGGCCACGCGCGCACCGCGTACTGCTTCCAGGTGACCAGCTCCGGGTCGTCCAGCACGGGGTGTTCGACGTCGTAGCGCTCGACGGCGTCCACGACGGCCCGGTGATCGGTCTCGTGCGCGAACTTCGGGGAATGCACGCCGACGATCACCACGGTTTCGCGGTGCGCCCTTCCCAGTTCCCTCAGCTCGTCCAGGACGTGCAGGCAGTTGATGCAGCAGGAGGTCCAGAAATCGACGATCACGATGCGTCCGCGCAGCGCGGCAAGAGATGGTTCCCGGCCACCGGTGCGGATCCAGCCGCCCCTGCCCACCAGCTCGGGGGCTCGGACCCGTGCGCGCTTCGCCATGCTTCAAGCCAACCACACCGCACGCCGTGAACCCGACCGCGCGCGGGCACCGGCAGTTCGGCCCGGCGATCCCCTACTGTCTGGAGCTCTCCCCGCCCCTTCCGGCCTCTTCCGGTGTCGGCGTCGGTGGCCAAGTCCTTGCCCGTGCCGCTGGAGGTGGGCACGGAGCTCCGGCGCCAACTGGACGACTTGATCCGCTTCTGCCGCGGGCCCGTCGTCCCCGTCGGACGTGCCGTGGTCAGGCTGAGGATCGCCGCCTGGTGCCGTCGCCGCTGCCGTTCAGCGGGATCAGTGTCTCCAGATGAGCGCCCTTGACCCACGAGCCCAGCAGGTCCCGGTGCAGAGCGACGATGTCCTGGCGCAGCGCCAGGCCCTGCGCGGCCTTGGTGAACGTGCGGCAGGTGGTGACGAACAGGGCGACGTCCGCGCCGTGCTCGAGACGGGCGGTGCCGACGAACTTCTGCATGTCCTGCGAGGACACGCTCCGGTGCGGCGCGTACTTCTTGCACTGGACGACCAGCTTGCGGCCGTCGGCCAGGTGGCCGACGACATCCGCACCCAGGTCACCGCTCTTGCCACTGACGACGACATCCGTGCAGCCGTCCCGTCGGCACAGCTGCGCGATGTACGTCTCGAATTCCTGCCACGACAAGGCATCGACCTCTGCCATGGACAACTCACGCGCCCGGGCCTCCTCCTGCTCCCGCCACGCGCGGTCCTGACGGACCGCGCGCCAGTGCGCCCGCAGCACCGCCCAGCCTGCCCCGCCCGACATGGCCACCGCGATCGCGACCACGAGCACGGGCCACACCGTCGACCAGTTCCCGGCGGTCCACACTCCCGCGGCCGGCACCGCCACGACCCCCAGGCCGCGCAGTTGCCTGCGCGTCCGCTTCTTCAAGCGCAGGCGCCCTCGACGTGCCGCCATCACTCCCCCGCTCCCCTGATCCGCTGTGTGCACCGACGGGCGTCGTCCACCCCGTGCGCGTACGGAGGCTGCGGGCTGCTCGTCGGTCTGCCTCGGCGACGCCGCCGCCGGCATCCCTGTGTAGTGGCGTCATGGTGATGTGGGAGAGGAGTTGCCGACGAATGGCACGAAACCGTCGGTTCTGGCCGGATAGCACGTACGAGCACCTGCACGCCTCGAAGTGACCGTCGGTGGCCGACGCTCGACGCCCTCAAGGACGGGCGGGTCCTAGCAGCCGGCGGCTTCCTGCACTGTCGAGCGCACCTTGAGCAGTGTGTCGACGCCCGTGATTTCGAGAAGGCGACGCAACTGCCGCGCGGGCGCGGCCACTCGGAGATCAACTGCGCGCTGCGGTCAGTGACCGCGCCGGGGGAGGCGCACCACCTGGACGAAGAAGTCGTCGATCTGGCGGACCGCCGCGATGAACTGGTCCAGGTCGACCGGCTTGGTGACGTAGGCGTTCGCGTGCAGCTTGTAGCTGCGCAGAATGTCCTCCTCGGCCGCCGAGGTGGTGAGGACGACCACGGGGATGTCGCTCAGGTCGGGGTCGGACTTGATCTTTTCGAGGACCTGCCGCCCGTCGTACTTGGGCAGGTTGAGGTCGAGGAGGATGAGGTCCGGGCGTGGCGCGGCGGCGTGGTCGGCGCGGCGGTAGAGGAAGTCGAGTGCCTCCTCGCCGTCCCTGACCACGTGCAGCGTGTTGCCGATCTTGTTGTCCTCGAACGCCTCACGGGTCATGAGCTCGTCGCCCGGGTCGTCCTCGACGAGCAGGACGTCGATCGGTGTCGCGTGGGTCGTCATGCCAGGGCCTTTTCCTCGGTACGGGGTTCGGTGCCGTCCGCGTCGTTCTCGGCGGACAGAGTGAAGCAGAGACGCGTGCCGTCCGTATGGGCGGTGTCGATCCGGATCCCTCCCCCGTGGTGTTCGACGATCTTCTTGCACAGGGCCAGGCCGATGCCCGTACCCCCGTACGAGTCACGGCTGTGCAGCCGCTGGAAGATGACGAAGACCTTTTCGGCGAACTCCGCCGGGATACCGATGCCGTTGTCGGTGACGTACAGCCGCCGGGTCCCCGGGTGGTCCGGGTCGTCTTCGCAGGTGATGCGGATCTGCGGGGGCCGGTCGGGGTGGCGGAACTTGACGGCGTTGCCGACCAGGTTCTGCCAGAGCATGACCAGCAGGGTCGGGTCGCCGAGGACCGTGGGAAGCCGCTCGGGCCGTTCGACCTGCGCCCCGGACTCGGTGATGACGGTGTCCAGGTTGGTGAGGGCCTTGGACAGCGCCTGGCCGAGGTCGACGTCCACGCGGGCGTCGTTCAGGCGCCCGACCCGGGAGAAGGTGAGCAGGTCGTTGATGAGGACCTGCATGCGCTTGGCACCGTCGACGGCGAAGTCGATGTACTGGCGGCCCCGGTCGTCGAGTTTGTCACCGTACCGCTTCTCCAGGAGCTGGCAGAAGGAGGCGACCTTGCGCAGGGGCTCCTGCAGGTCGTGGGAGGCGACGTAGGCGAACTGTTCCAGTTCCGCGTTGGAACGACGCAGCTCGACGGCCTGGGCGTCCAGGTCGGCGGCCTGCCGGGTCAGGGCGTCCTGCTGCCGTCGGGAAGCGTCCAGCTCGGCCACGATCCGCTGCCGCATGTGCTCGACGTCACCCGCCACGGCCGTGACGTCCGCCGGTCCCTCGGCCGGAATGGTGTACCCGAACTCGCCCTGCGCCACTCTGCGCGAGGCCTCACGCAGGGCTTGCAGGGGGCGGGCCACCAGCAGGCGCACCACGATCGTCAGCGCCACGCCGGCCAGCAGGAACACCGTCACCAGGGCGCCGAAGGTGAGGTTGCGGAGCGTTCGGACGTCCTCCAGCTCTTCCTTGCCGTCCCTGACGACGTTCGCGAGGTCGCCGTTCTGCTTGGTCCAGGCCGAGCGCATCCGGTCGAAGGCCTTTTTGCCCCGCGCGACCGCGGTCTCGTCCACGGTTCGGGGCTCGCCGGGCGTCACGCCCTCCACGAGAGGGCGCGCGTAGGTGCGCCGCCAGTTCTCCGCCTGCTGCCGGACCGTCTCCAAATCCGCGAGCAACGTGGGCTGGTCACCGATCAGCTCACCGAGCCGGGCGGCCGCCCGGTCCTCCTCCTTGCGGCCCTGTTCGTACGGCGCGAGGAACTGCCGGTCCGCAGCGATGGCGTAACCGCGCACTCCCGTCTCCTGGTTGACCAGGGCGGCCTGCAGCCTGTAGGCCTCGGTCTGCGCCGGCTGGACCCGGTCGGTCAGCTGGTCGGTGACCTCCGTGGTCCGTCCCTGCACCCGGGCACCGACGATCGAGCCGGCCACCACGAGGAGGATCATCAGGCCCAGCACCAGCTGGAACCAGCCCGGCACCGTCAGGCGGCCGGTCCCCCGCGGCTTGTGTGTCCTGTCACTCACTGCGTTCTTCGCCGCCCTCGTTCTCGTTCGCCTGCCCCGTGTTCCAGCGCAGGTGCAGCACGGCCACGTCGTCGTCCAGACCGCCCTGGCTCTCGGCCAGGGTCTCGGCCCGGTGGATCAGCCCGTCGACGAAGGCGTCCGGGGTCAGGTCGGCCACCTCCTGGGCGAGTCGGAGCAGCCCCTCTTCTCCGAGCCGCTCCTTGCCACGGCCGACATAGCCCTCGAAGAGCCCGTCGGTGAAGAGCACCAGTGCCGCACCCACCGGCAGCGACAGCTCCTGAACCGGCCAGTTCGCCAGACCCGGCACCACTCCCAGGGCCGGCCCGCCGGCGACCTCGACCCACCGCACCTGCCCGTCGTCGGTACGCAGCAGCAGACCCGGGTGCCCGGCGCGCAGCATGCGCACGCGGCGTCCCTCCGGTGCGATGCTGAGGCTCGTGAGTGTGGCGAACACCTCGACGCGGGCTCGTTCGGCGACGAGGATCTCCTCCAGCCGAGACAGTTGTTCGGCTCCGGTGACACCGCTGAGCACCAGGGTGCGCCAGGCTATGCGCAGGGCCACCCCGAGGGCCGCCTCGTCGGGGCCGTGGCCGGAGACGTCACCGATGACGGCGTGCACGGTGCCGTCGGCACTCTCCACGATGTCGTAGAAGTCGCCGCCCAGCAGTGCCTGCGCGCGTCCGGGCCGGTAGCGGGTGACGACCTCGGCCGCCGGACGGTGCAGCAGCGGCCGGGGCAGGAGCCCGCGCTCCAGCCTGGCGTTCTCCTGGGCCTGCATCTGGCTGGCCTGCAGGGCCACGGCGGCCTGCTCGGCCTCCTTGCGCTGTATCGCGTACCGCACGGCGCGGACGAACAGCTCCGGCTCAACGCGGCCCTTGACCAGGTAGTCCTGTGCGCCGGCGGCCACAGCGGCGAGACCGGTGTCGTCCTCGGCCAGGCCGGTGAGTACGACGACGGCGACCTGGTCGGCGAGGGAGTGCACCATGGACACGGCTTCCAGGCCCCGTGCGTCGGGCAGATGCAGGTCGAGGAGCACACAGTCCGGCGCCTGGCTCGACAGCACCTCGCGCGCCTCGGCCATGGACCGGGCCCAGCGCAGCCGCATCTTCAGTGCGCTGTCGGCCACGAGTTCCTCGACCAGCAGGGCATCGCCGGGGTCGTCCTCGATCAGGAGGACCGACGGCTCCCTCCATTGCCAGGCCACCGCGGCGGGGGTCGCCGCCGATGAGGGCGTACCGGTAGCCCGTGGCTGTACCGCCACCACCCCTGCCTCCGTCTTCCCGCTCCGCTTTCGACCAGTTCACGCCCGGGGTGACGGATCTGAGCGTTCCCGGCACCGTGACCGCAGGAACTGCCCTGCCGTCCTTACAGAATGTACACAACATCCGGTGGCAGCCTTCGCACAGATGTCTCGCACGGCATCACGGAGTGCTGCACGCCACATGTACGACCGGGGCTCCACCCCGGTCGACGCCCGGCGCACCGTCGGCCGTGACCGCCGCGACGGGTACCCTGACGCCATGTACACGCGGGGGCGGGCCCGACTAGCCCAAGTGGTCGTAGCGGCAGCCATGGTGATCGTGCCCGCCCTGACCGGATGCTCCCTCGGCCAGGACAGGCCCGGATGCGACCGGGACGGCGACGCCGCCGCAAGCGAGTGCAGCACCTCCGGCAAGGACGGCAGCGGCACCGACGACTCACGGCTCTCCCGGCCCACCACCCCCGCGGCCCCCGCGGCGTCTCCCTCCCGCCCCAGCGCCCCGCCGATGAAGAACGGCACCGCCGTGCTCACGCGCTGCGCAACCCCGGACGACCCTTACGCGACTCTCCGGGTGCACAACCCCAACACACGCGACGGCGTCTTCTCCGTCTCCGTCAGCCTCCAGGACACGACCGGCTCCACCGTGGCGGAGGCCGGTGCACAGGCATCGGTACCGGCGAAGGACACAGCCACCGTCCGTATCGGCGTCGCCAGTACCGGCCGCGTGGACACGACCACTCACTGCACCGTGGACCCACAGGCCACCTTCGACTGGTGAGGCCCGGGCGGTCGGTCAGGAAGCGGGGGAAGCCTCCGTGGTGCGGACGGCCGCGAGGGCCCTGCTCCAGGACAGGAGTTGGTCGAGCACGGTCGCCAGGGCGGGGCCCTGGTGATCGCCGGGGGTGAAGCCGGCGCCGAAGCCGGCGAAGTCGGTACGCAGGTTGAGCGCGACGGCCGCGGAGACGTCGGCGAGTTGCAGCGCGCCGACGACGGGGCGCAGGGCCTCGACGGCGCGCACGCCGCCGTCGACGCCGTAGGAGACGAAGGCGACGGCCTTGTTGTGCCACTCGGCGTAGACACGGTCGAGGGCGTTCTTGAGGACGCCGGGGAAGGAGTGGTTGTACTCGGGGGTGACGATCACGTAGCCGTCGTAGGCGGCGACGGTCCGGGCCCACCGCTGAGTGTGGGGCTGGGTGTAGCGGCCCATGGCCGGCGGGAACGGCTCGTCGGTCCGGGGCAGGTCGACCTCGGCGAGGTCGACCGGTTCGTAGTCGGCGTCGCCACGCTGCCGAGCCTGGTCGAGGACCCACCGCGCGACGGCTGCGCCGGCCCGGCCGGTACGGGTGCTGGCGAGGATGATCGCGATCTTCGTCATCGTGTCTCCGGGAGTGAAGGGGGGCAGTGGTCTGCGGTCGTTTCCCCGGGCGTGAGGAAGGAGTCGAGGAGGGTGAAGACCGCCTTCGGCCTCTCGCGGAGCGGCAGGTGACCGGCGCCGGGAATGGACGCGAACCTCGCGTCGGGGAAAGCCGCCGCGTAGGCGCGGCCGAAGTCGGGTGTGACGACCGTGTCTTCGTCGCCCCAGATGACCAGGACCGGGCAGGTGACGGCGGCGAGCCGGGGCAGCAGGCCGGCGTCCGCCATGGTCGCTCCGGCGTAGGCGCGCAGGGCGGCCGTCGACTGCGGGGACGGTCCGCCTCGTGGGGCGGGTCCGCCGGCCGCAGCGGGCCCTGAGGGCGGCGGACCGGTGGGCGCGGTGACCTGCCGGCCCGGGACGACGGGGCCGATGGCGTCCATGAGGACGAGCCGGGAGATCCGGCCTTCGCGGTCGTCCAGGACCGTCTGGGCGGCGACCCAGCCGCCGAAGGACGTGCCGAGCACCGTCACGTCACTCAGGCCGAGGTGGTCGAGCAGGTCCAGGTAGAGGGCGGCGAGCGCCGGAACGCTGTCGAGGTCGTCGGGCCGCTCCGTGCCGTCCCAGCCCGGGTGGGTGGGGGCCACCACCCGGTGACGTTCCGCGAGATGGTCGACCAGGGGCGAGAGGCTGCCGGGGCCGGGGCCGCCGTGCAGGACGAGGACCGGGCCGCCCTGGCCGGCCTCTTTCAGTTCCAGGCCGTGACCGGGCCTGACCTGGAGGGTGTGCCGGACGGGCGGAGTCGGCGAGGTCATGGGTTCCTCCGGGGTGCGGATCGCGGAGAGGGCCGGGCGGCGGTGGGCCGTGTTCTCACCGCCCTCCGTCCGGGCCGTTGGTGAAGAACTCGGCCATCCGCACCAGGCCGTCCGCGCCGAACATGGTGTTCAGGCTGGTGGCGGACTCGGCGGCGGAGGCTTCGCTGCGCGGGAAGAGGGCGTTTTCGTACGCGGTCAGAGCGGCTTCGGTGTCGCCCGGGTGTGCGGCGACGGCGAGGGCGAGCTCCGCGCCGTCGAACATGGCGAGGTTGGCGCCCTCGCCCGCGAACGGGGACATGACGTGGGCGGCGTCGCCGAGCAGGGTGACTCCCGGGGCGCGGTCCCAGCGGTGGCCGACGGGCAGGGCGTGGACACGGCGGGGAGTGAGGGTCTCCGCGTCGGCGACCAGGCCGCGCAGGCCCTCGTCCCAGCCGTGGAAGTGGGCGAGGACCTCGGCCTTTGCGGCGGTGTGGTCGCTGAAGTCCACGGTGTCGACCCACGCTTCGTCCGCCTTCAGCGCCGTGTACACGTGCAGACTGCCGTCGGTCTCACGGTGCGCGAGGAAGCCGCGCTCGTGCCCCAGGGCGATGAAGAATCCGCCACCGACGACGGCAGCGCTGCGCGGGTGACGGGTGTCGGCCTCGTACAGGTCGGCCTCGACCAGGGAGATGCCGGTGTAGGCGGGAATGGCGTCGGAGAGCAGCGGCCGGACGCGCGACCATGCGCCGTCCGCACCGATGAGAAGGTCGGTGGTGATCATCGAACCGTCGCTGAAGGCGACCTCGTGGCGGCCCTCGCCCAGCGGCCGGGCGCCGGTGACCTTGCGGCCCCAGTGCACCGTGCCGTCGGGCAGGGAGCTCAGCAGCAGGTCGCGCAGCCGGCCGCGATCGACCTCGGGACGGGCGCCGGTGCCGTCGTCCTCCTCGGCGACGTGCACCGTGCCGTCGGGGCCCAGCAGACGCATGGCCTGGCCGCCCTCGTGGACGATCTTGAGGAAGTCGTCGTGCAGGCCGGCGGCGTGCAGGGCCTTCTGCCCGTTCTCCTCGTGGATGTCGAGCATGCCGCCCTGCGTGCGGGCCTCCGGGCCGGTCTCCAGGTCGAAGACCGCCGACTCCACTCCGTTGACGTGCAGGGTGCGGGAGGCGGTAAGACCGCCGAGACCGCCGCCGATGATCGCGACGGGGAAGTGCGTGGTGCTCATCGTGAACCTCTTCGCGGGAGTACGGACGCGTGCGCGCACCGAGGAGCGGCTGTCGCCGCCGGTGCCGGTGCCGGGCGGGACGGCGCCGCGCGGTGGCAGCACAGCGGTCCCTTCGGCTCCCTTCCACCGTAACGAACATGTTCGTACCGAACAAGTTCGTCACGGGGTGTGCGTCGCCACGGCCGGTTCAGGTCCGGCGGGCGTGGCCCACCGGACCGGGGAGGGAGGGCTCAGTCGGCCCGGCCGGGTACCGGGGTGTGCGTGATTCCGTTGACGAGGACGTCGAAACTCCAGCGCATACGGTCGCGGACCGTGCCGTCGATCAGATCCGGCATGCTTGCGGTGATCGCCGGGTGCGTGGCCTCGTCGACGGAACGCAGCGCGCGCACGGTGGCGTTCCAGTCGTCCGCGGAGGCGGGGTCGTGCTCGTGCGCCGACTGCTCCGCGGCGGTGGCCGTGGCGTCCTGGAGCAGCTTGTCCACTCCCCAGGCGGCCTGGGCTCGGGGAGCGCCGCTGCGGGCGAGCAGGTCGAGGATCCGTTCCACCAACCGCAGGTAGTTCTCGCCGCTCGGCCTGGCGACGAGCGCGGACCGGGCGAGCTGCGGGTGCTCGAACAGCATCAGGGTGTACGACGTCATGACGGCGCGGAGCTGGTCCCGCCAGTCGTCACCGGCGCCCCGACCGCTCAGGTCCACCTCGCCCAGCAGCGCGTCCAGGACGGCCGCGTGCAGTTCCGCGGTGTTGGCGACGTAGACGTACAGGGAGGCCGGGCCGGTGTCCAGCTCCTGCGCCAAGCGGCGCATCGTGACCTTGTCCAGTCCCTCGGCCCGCATGATCCGCACGGCCGTGTCCACGATCCGGCGCCGGGACAGGGCGGGCTTCGCCGGTCGCTCCCGTCGGCTGACCGGCTCTCTTCTCGCGCTCATGACATCGATCGTAACGAACACGTTCGCCGCCGGCCGCCACCTATGCAGGGGACACTCATCAGTAGATCCTCTGTAGTCGTGACTCACACCACGACCGGGACCGCGTGGCCCGAAAAGATCAGTGCCATCACCCTGTTCGTAGAGGACCTGGAGGCCACGAAGCGGTTCTACCGTGACGTGTTCCGCCTCCCGGTGACCTACGAGAACGACAACTCGGCCGTGTTCAGCTTCGGGAACACCATCATCAACCTGCTCCGATCCACCGCGGCACACGGGTCGGTCGACCCGGCGCGCGTCGCCGACCCGGACGCCGGCTCCCGCGTTCAGGTCACCCTCCCCGTGGACGATGTGGACGCGATGTGCAAGGAGCTGACCACCCGCGGCGTGACGCTGCTGAACGGCCCGATCGACCGGCCCCGGGGAATACGAACCGCCGGCTTCAAGGATCCGAGCGGCCACATCTGGGAGATCACCCAGTGACCGCGACCGTGCGCCCGGCAGCCAACACCGAGGTCCGGGGCCTCCTGTCCGTTCTGGACGCCCAGCGTCGCCATGTCCTCGGCATACTCGACGGGCTGGACCCGGAGGCACTGCGGCGGCCCGTACTGCCCTCCGGATGGAGCTGCCTCGGGCTCGTCCAGCACCTCGCGCTCGACGTCGAGCGGTTCTGGTTCCGTGCCGTCATCACCGGTGATCAGGGCGTCATCGAAGCGCTGGACGACATCGACGACGCCTGGCAGGTCGATCCCGACGTACCGCATACCGACGTACTCGACCGGTACCGCACGGAGGCGGACCTCGCGAACACCGCTCTCGCCGCCGCTGATGGGGACGCTCCCCTGGCCTGGTGGCCCCACCATCTCTTCGGCGAACCGCACTTGCACACCGTTCGGGACGTCCTGCTGCACGTCGTCACCGAGACCGCGTGCCATGCCGGACATCTGGACGCCGCACGGGAACTCATCGACGGCCGACGGTGGATGGTTCTGACCTGAAGCCGATCGCGGATCACCCACGGGGGGGCGTGGGGCACCCGGGCAAGGACGTTGTCACCGTCCGCCGGCAGCGGAGGAGCGTCCGCGGATCCCGTCCAGGAGGTACACGGTGCGGCGGTCGTAGTCGTCCCGGCCAGGCCGCTCGCCGTGCTTGAGGGCCAGGGCGTTGTCGACGACGAGGGCGTGGAGGTCGCCCGCCGTGAACTCCGGCCGCAGCACACCGCAGGCCCGCGCCGCCGCGACGAACTCTTCGTTGGCGGCGGTTCCGACCCGGCAGATCTCCATGAGCTGCTGCGAGTTCGGGTAGGTCTGCAGCAGGACGTCGTTGAAGGCGGGCTGGCGGTACTGGAGGTCGCGGATCGCGGTGAGGTAGTACGCGATCCGCTCGTCGACGTCGTCGATGGTCCGAGTGTGGTCGACGACGGCGAACAGCTCACTCGCCACGACCTCTTCGATGACGGCCTCGATGAGGCCGATCCGTCCGCCGAACCGGTTGAAGATCGTGGCCTTGCTCACCCCCGCCGCCTTGGCGACCTCCTCCAGCGGCACCGTCAGGCCCTGCCCCTGGAAGGCACCGACCGCGGCGGAACGGATCTGCTCGGAGTTGCGCCGGGCGTCGGCGCGCAGCCGGGATCCCGAAGGCACCGCACCGGCCATGAACCTCACCGCCTCTCCCTGCCCTGTCACTCACCACCGCAACTTGACTCGTCGGGTCAGCTTACCTACGGTCGTCGGCAGACGAGAAACTGACCCGTTTGGTCAACTTAGGATTCCGCCCACCGCCCCGACGGACACCGTGGGCGGTCAGGAAGGTCGAGAACATGATCGTTGTCACCGGCGCCACCGGCGGGCTGGGCGGCTCCACAGTCGAGCACCTCCTCAGGCGCATACCCGCCGGCCGAATCGGGGTCAGTGTCCGCGACGCCGCCAAGGCGCGGCACCTTGCCGACCGCGGCGTGCGCGTGCGGCAGGGCTCCTACGAGGACCCGGCCGCGCTGCGTGACTCGTTCGACGGTGCCGAACAGGTCCTCCTGGTGTCCGGCAACGACCCGGCCGCCGACATGGTCGGCCTGCACCGCAACGCCGTCGAAGCCGCGGTCGCGGCCGGCGCCCGGCGGATCCTCTACACGAGCCAGCAGGGCGCCGTCCCCGGCAACCCGTACCGGCCGTCGGACATCCACATCGCCACCGAGGCGATCCTCGGCGACTCCGGAGTCGCCTGGACCGCGCTGCGCAACGGCGCGTACGGCCCGCTGGATCAGGTTCTCGGCCCCTGGCAGCGGACCGGCGTGATCGCCCAGCCGCAGGACGGGCCCGTACCGTATACCGACCGTGCCGACATAGCCGAGGCCACCGCGGTCGTCCTCGCCGGTGACCGCTCCTTCGACGGTCCTGTCACCCTCACCGCGCCGGCCGCCGTCACCTTCGACGACCTCGCCGAGATCGCGTCCGGCCTCACCGGCCGCACGGTCAAGCGCGTCACCCTGGACGACGAACAATGGGTGACCGGCCAGATCACGACCGGCGTGCCGGAGCAGGTGGCCCGGCTCATGCTCACCTGGTACCAGGCAGCCCGCGCAGGCTGCTTCGCCGATGCCGACCCCCTCCTCGCCGAACTCCTCGGCCGCGCCCCCCGCACCGCCGCCGACCGTCTCGCAGCCCACATCGACACCTGAAGCCCGGAAGGACGGCACGACCCGGCTCGGCTCGGCTCGGAGACTTCAGCTTCCGCCGCCACCGGGTGGGTGGCCGTCGGCTCTTCGGGGTGGGGTGTCGGTGTGGCCGGCGTCAGGTCAGTTCTCGTTCACCAGGTCGTGGGCCGGGACGGTCACGGTGCGGGCGTCCGGCTTGCCGCCGAGCACGATCTTCCGCAGCGCGCTGTTGTTGTCGAGGTTGGTCTCCTTGAGCCGCTTCTCGGGGTTGGCCAGTACCTGGATGTAGTACGTGCCGTTGGGTACGTCCGTGATGTCGAAGGACTGGCCCGGCAGGTCCTGGGAGTACGTGTCGCCGGAGCCGACGTCGAGCACCTCGCGGACGGAGATGGAGTTCTCCTCCCCGCAGGCGGTGGACAGGTCCGTGTTGAACGGGTGCCAGTTGGCGTTCTCGACCGTGTAGTCGATCGCGTCGGTGTTGGCCAGGCAGAAGGCCTCCTTGCCGCTGCGCACGGCCTCCTTCTTGTCCGCCTTCAGCAGCCGGTAGCTGGCGAAGTCGGTGAAGTGCCAGTGCACATGCCCCGGACGCGGGTCCCATTCCATGGTGCCGGTCGGTGCGTAGCCGACCTGCTTGCCCTTGGCGTCGTAGAAGTACTGGTAGGCGTCCATCCTGGCCTTGCCGGGCGACCGGAAACCGTCCACCACCAGTTGCGCCGGACCGGCGTTCCACACGTTGGCACTGAAGGCCAGGTAGTCCTTGCCGGGGACGTCCTCCTCCCCGTCGCTGACGACGATGCCGTAGGCCGGCAGCGAGCGCAGGTCGGGTTTGGGGACGTCCGGGACGGAGGCCTTGCCGTCGGGTCGCTTCGCGAGCGGCTGGAGCGCCAGGGCCTTGCGCGAGCCGTCGGTCTGGCCTCCCTTGTCGCCGACCGGCAGGGAGCGCAGGGCCTGGTCCTTCTTCAGCGCCCACGGCAGGGCCGGGGGCGCCGCCTTGAGCGGACCGTGGCCCACGTTGTACGAGGGTCCCGCCCCACTCGTGACCGGCGCGGCGGCCTGCGCGGGGGTCGGGGCGTGCCCCGGGTGCGCGGCCGGGACCTGGTGGCCGGCCGCGTGACCGGCGTGTTCGCCCGCCGCCGCGGACCGGGACGCGGACAGCCCGACGGCGCCGTCGTCGTCCTCGTAACTGCGCTCCACCACGGTGACCTCGACGGTGGCGGGCTTGTTCGCGATGCCGAACAGGTCGCGGTACTTCTTGGCCACCCCGACCTTGGCGGTGTAGGTCCCGGCCGCCAGTGCGACGGGCTCGGTGTAGGAACCCGCGTAGGTGTTGGCCGCCCAGCCCTTCTCGACTCCCCAGACCGAACCGAGGGTGAACGGGTTGGTGGGGCAGCTCTCCGGATATTTGGAGGTGGCGGGCGCGTCGGGCCGTACCCGGCCGCTGGCGTTGTTCGGGCAGAAGTCCTCAGTCCGGCTGAGGACCTTCTTGCCCGCCTTGTCGGTGATCGTGATCTCCGCGAAGCCGGGCAGCCCGGAGAAGTCCTTCACCGTGCCCTTGGGCAGCGTCCTGGCCTTGGCCTTGCCGCCCTCGTACACGGTCTGGGTGATGGTCACCGGGTCCTTGTAGGACTTCCGGGTCACCTTCAGCTCCAGCGGTCTGCCGTCCGCGGTGAGGTAGGTGCCGAGGTCGAGGTAGACGCCCGGGTCCTCCTTCCAGGAGGTGAGCGTGAGTGAGCCGGTCGCGGCGATGAGGCTCAGCTCGGGTCCTGTCGCGGCCTTCGCCGGCTCGGCGGTGGCTGCCACGAGTCCGGCGGTCACGGCCAGGGCGGCGCAGGCGGTGGTTCCTGTGAGCAGTGGACGCCGCAGCCGGGTGGTGCGCGTTCTGTTCATCGATCCCTCGTCCTTCAGGTGCTGGGGGGTGCGGTGGGAAGGAACAGGCGGGCACGTTGCTGTGCCCGCCTGTGAGAGGGAGCGGTCGAATGCCCGGTTGTCCAGAAGGTGGGAAACCGTGGGACCTTGGCCGGATCGCTGTGCAGTGGATGAAATCAGGCTGAAGTCGCGGAAACTGGCCGATCGATGCCGGGTCGTTTGGTAGAGGGCGTGGCCGGCCGATGGCCGCCCGTCTCGGCCGATGGCTCCCCGCGGAGCGTCGTCCGCTGGGACCGCCTGCCGCGCTAACGGCTGAGCGGCAGTTCGGCGAGGTTTCGCCAGCCGGCGCGGGTCAGACCGACCGCGTGCAAGGCCTTGACCTCCGTGGTGATCGGCAGGGCGGCGGCGGTTCGGCGGGCGATGGCGGCGGCTGCCTGCGGCGTCGACTCCAGGGCCACAGTGACGTGCACGGGCGGGCGGGGGCCGAACCGGCCGCCGTAGGGGACCTGTTCCGGAAACGCGCTGCGCACGGCATCGGCCACGTGGCCCAGTTCGGGCACCGGGACACCGACGAATCCACCGGTTCGTTCGACCGCGGCCAGCCTGATGGTGACCGGGCCGACCGGCAGGGCGGCCCGCAATCGGTGCAGTTGCGGCTCTTCGACCTCGTGGGAGGGCAACCAGGGGTAGAGCAGCGCGGCGTGTGCGGGCACGCCCGGTCGCACCGCCGACCCGTCCACCGCGGCGGCCAGCCGCAACAGCGGCTCGGCGTCGGGCAACAGTGCCAGCACCGCCGTCGTTCCCGTTCGGGGCACCCGACACTCCTTCTCTCCGCGCTTCGCCGTCCTCCCGTCGAGCCGACCCTACGGCCTGGCGGATGCCCCGGCGCTCATGAAGTGATCCGCGACCACGAGTCGGCGCATGGCCGGGCGGGCCGGTCCAGCCACGGGCCGCCCGCCCGCCGCACCTTCGGCACGGCCGACCCGCGACACGGCCGGTGCCCTCCGCTCGGGGCTCGGGGGGGCATCACCGGCTCGCCCTGGGGAAGAGCACGGCGGCTTTCAACCCGCTGCGGCGTTGCCGGTCCTCCTGTTGTGGCGGCGGTCCGCGGCGAACATGAGGGCGAGACCGGCCACGGCCCATGCGCCCAGGACCAGCGCCGGGCCGCCCGCGCCCGTGCCGCCGAAGAAGGCGTTGGCGCGCAGCAGGCTGCCCGAGGCGCCGGGCGGCAGGAGCTGCCCGAGCGTGGACCAGCCGTCGGGAAGCCAGTACGGGCCGGTGGGGAGCCCGGAGAGCGGGTTGCCGAGGAACATCATCATGACGGAACCCACACCCAACCCGGCATACCCGAACAGCGATTCAAGTCCGAGGAGGGGTATGGCCAGTGCGGCCATACCCAGCCCGAGGCCGAGGGAGGTGATCCAGTAGTTGCCGTCGAGAGTGCCGATGCCGAACTGGAGAACGGCGGTCACAGCGGCTCCTCCCGCGAGCGCGAAGGCGATCACTCCGGCGAGGCGGGTCCGCCGCCCGGCGTGGCCGGGGAAGAACTGCAGGAGGGCGATGGCGGGGAGCATGCCGCCGAAGACCATCGGCAGCGCGGCGGAGGCGAGCCCGGTGCCACGCGGGTCCTCCTCGGGGAAGGGCACCACGTCGTGCACGGTGGCGGCGGTGTGCTGCCGCTCCGCGAGCGAGGTACCGAGTCCGCTGATCGCACCGCTGATCAGCTGACCGCCGGCCGTCGCCGTATAGACGTCCACGCCGTCGCCGCCGAAGGCGAGGCCGCCCACGGCTTCACGGTTCTCGACGGCGCGGGTGAGGGCCTGGGGGTCGTCGTACGCCGTGACCTCCCAGTCGTCGCCGGAGAGCTGCTTCTTCACGGCGGCCACCGCGGAATCCGGACCAGTGACACCGAGCGGAGCGTGGTGCGGGCCGCCGGCGGCCGACGGCAGACCGAAGGCGCACAGCATGAGGGTGATCGCGGCGGTCAGACCGGCGACCAGGGCGGCGAGGCGTGCCATCGGTTTCCGGCCGCCGGGCGACGGAGCGGCGCGGGAGCCGGCGTCGCCCGGTTCCGGGGATGTGGAGGTGGCGAGGTTGGCGGACATGGCAACCGTTCCATAAAGGGCTCTGCCTCCGCGGACAGGGCGGGGCAGAGCGGCGGGTGAAACACGTCAGGAGTCACGCGTGCGACTCGGCCGCGCGGTGGGCGCGGACGGAGCGGACAGGACGGTCGGACACGCTCGGTGACACCGACCGGCACACCATATAACTCATCACGCAGTTAGTTCACCACCTGATGAGTTTTCTGTCGAGCGGCGGGAAGAGGGCATGATGGGGCCATGGAGAGCGTCCGCGACATGCGCGAGGTGAGCGGTACCGGCCCCGAGAAGCCCGGACCCACGGTGGAGACGGCAGGGACGACGGGCCCGGCGGGCAAGCATGCGGGAGGCCGACGGCCCGGGGAGACCCGTACCCGTGAGGCGATCCTCGGCGCCGCCCGGGTCTGCTTCGCCGAGCGCGGCTTCGACTCGACCAGCCTGCGCCGCATCGCGGAGACGGCGGGGGTGGACCAGTCACTGGTGCACCACTTCTACGGCACGAAGGAGAACCTGTTCCTCCAGGCGCTAGAGCTGCCCGGGAGGATCAGGGAAGCACTCACCGCCGCGGCCCGTGGGGAACGCGCGGGGGTCGGGGAACGCATGGTGCGCGCCCACCTCTCCGTGTGGGACGACCTGTCGGCGCGACCGGCACTCATGACCATGGTGCGCTCGGCCGCCATTCACCAGGCAGCCGCCGCCCGGCTGCGCGAGACGGCGACCGGGGTACTGGCCGACGCGCTCAGCGGAGTGGTCACGGGCAAGGACGCCACGCTCCGGACGAGCATGATCGCCACCCAGCTCGTCGGACTGGCCATGATGCGCTACATCGCGCTTCTCGAACCCCTCGCGTCCGCCGACACCGACACGGTGGTCCGCTACTACGGCCGCGCACTCCAGGCAGTCGTGATCGCGGAGGACTGAGCCGGCGGCCGGAGCGTGCGGTGCGGTCGCGGGGAGGGGCGCCACTCCCCCGCCGAGCGCCCCTTCGTCGCCACGTGCCGGGCAGCACCAGTACCGCATCCCCGATAAACCGTATTCACCCGATTGTCACTGCTTCGAGGTAAGTGTCTCGACTCTCTGGTGGATGCGGCCGGTTCAGCGGCTAGCTTCTGCGAGTGGGCGGACTGCCGTGATCCGTCCCCTTCGTTGCCCACTCCTCCCCTTCTCCCGGTCGGCGTGCCGTATGCGCCGGACGACTCGTCGTACAAGGAGAACGCCGCTCAATGTCCGTCGACAGCATCCCGGAAACCCAGCCCTCGCCCGTGGCGCCGCAGCAGTCGCTGAGTACCGCCGCAGCCCGCAACCTCGCCACCACCACCAAGTCCGCCCCGCAGATGCAGGAGATCACCTCCCGCTGGCTGCTGCGCATGCTGCCTTGGGTCGAGGCGGAGGGCGCTGCCTACCGGGTCAACCGGCGGCTGCGCCACACCCTCGGCGACGGGCGCGTCGAGTTCGTCCAGGAGGGCGCCACGGTTCGGGTCGTCCCGCGCGAGCTCACCGAACTCGCTCCCCTGCGTGGATTCGACGACACGGAGGTCCTGAACGCGCTCGCCGGCCGCTGCGCGCAACGCGACTTCGCGGCGGGCGAGGTCCTGGTCCAACGCGGCACGTCCTGCGACGCGGTTCACCTGATCGCACACGGCCGGGTGAGCCAGACGTCCGAGGGCGAGTACGGCGGCCGGAACACCGTCGCGGTACTGGCGGACGGCGACCATTTCGGCACGAACGCGCTGGTGGACTCCGAGGCCCGGCACACCTGCACGGCCACCGCCGAGACGGCGGGAACCCTCCTCACCCTCTCCCGTACCGACTTCGCGGCGGTCCTCGACTCCGCACCGCACCTCCGGGACCACATCGACACGTTCCGCTCCCGCGCACGGCGGCGGCAGAACAAGCACGGTGAGGCGGAGATCGCCGTGTCGGCCGGCCATGTCGGCGAGGCCGAACTGCCGAGCACCTTCGTCGACTACGATCTGGCGCCGCGCGAGTACGAGCTCTCCGTCGCCCAGACCGTTCTGCGGATCCACACCCGGGTCGCCGACCTCTACAACGGCCCGATGAACCAGACCGAGGAGCAACTCAGGCTCACCGTCGAAGCCCTGCGCGAGCGCCAGGAACACGAGCTGATCAACAACCGCGAGTTCGGGCTGCTGCCCAATGCCGACTTCAAGCAGCGCATCCAGCCCAAGTCCGGTCTCCCGACCCCGGACGACATGGACGATCTGCTCTGCCGTCGCCGCGGCACCAAACTCTTCCTCGCGCACCCGCGCACCATCGCCGCCATCGGACGTGGCTTCAGCGCCCACGGCCTCTACCCCGAACACGTCGACCTCGGCGGGCAGTCGGTCCCCGCCTGGCGCGGGGTCCCCATCCTGCCCTGCAACAAGATCCCGATCAGCGGCGAACAGACCAGTTCCGTCATCGCGATGCGCACCGGCGAGAAGAGCCAGGGCGTCATCGGCCTCCGGCAGACGGGGCTGGTGGACGAGTACGAGCCGGGGCTCTCGGTGCGGTTCATGGGTGTCAACGAGCAGGCGGTCGTTTCCTACCTCGTCAGCACCTACTACTCCGCCGCGGTGCTCCTGCCGGATGCGCTCGGCGTGATGGAGAACGTGCGGATCGCACCCGGCCCGAGCTGACCCCCCGAGCGTCGCCGGTCCCTCCCCGACGAAACGTCCTGCACACGACGGAGCGCCCACCCCACCGCGACAAGGAGCCGCCGATGCCCGACTCCGGGCCCTTGGGACCGCCCCACACCACCGCGCCGCGGCCGACGCCGCCGGACCGTCCGACACCGCCGCCCGTACCCGACTTCCTGGCAGCACTGCATCCGCCGGTCACGATCCCCGACCCGCCGCCGGGCCCGGCAACCGCCTCCACCGTGGGGAATCCGCCTCGTGCGACCGCGACCGCGGACGGCTCCGCGCTCCAGCGGATCCTGCGCGGCCCGAGCGGACCGGGTACGGCCTCGATCTCCCTGTCCGACGGACTCAGGCCCTCGCCGCCGGACACGGGTGCGCCGGCACCCGCCGCGCCCTCCGAAGGCCGTGCCGTGCCCGGTCTGTACCACCACCCGATCCCGGAACCCGACCCCGTGCGCGTCGAGGAGGTGAGCCGCCGGATCAAGCGCTGGGCCGAGGACGAGGTCCAGCTCTATCCCGAGGAGTGGGAGGGGCAGTTCGACGGATTCTCCGTCGGCCGCTACATGGTGGGCTGCCACCCCGACGCCCCCACGGTCGACCACCTGATGCTCGCAACGCGACTGATGGTCGCCGAGAACGCGGTGGACGACTGCTACTGCGAGGACCACGGCGGGTCACCCGTCGGCCTCGGCGGGCGCCTCCTGCTCGCGCACACCGCGATCGACCCCTTCCACACCACCGCGGAGTACGCGCCGCCGTGGCGGAAGTCGCTGGCTTCGGACGCCCCGCGACGGGCGTACCGCAGTGCGATGGACTACTTCGTCCGCGCGGCCGACCCCTCACAGACCGACCGCTACCGGCACGACATGGCACGGCTGCACCTGGGATACCTGGCCGAGGCCGCCTGGTCGCAGACCGGCCATGTCCCTCAGGTCTGGGAGTACCTGGCGATGCGCCAGTTCAACAACTTCCGCCCCTGCCCCACGATCACGGACACCGTCGGCGGCTACGAACTGCCCGCGGACCTGCACGCCCGGCCGGACATGCAACGGGTCATCGCACTGGCCGGCAACGCGACCACCGTCGTCAACGACCTCTACTCCTACACCAAGGAACTCAAGAGCCCGGGCCGCCATCTCAACCTGCCCGTGGTGATCGCGGAACGCGAGCAACTCTCCGCCCGCGATGCCTACTTGAAAGCCATCGAGATCCACAACGAACTCCAGCACTCGTTCGAGGCCGCCGCGGCCGAACTCGCCGGGGCCTGCCCCCTGCCCCCCGTGCTGCGCTTCCTCAAGGGCGTGGCCGCGTGGGTCGACGGCAACCACGACTGGCACCGCACCAACACCTACCGCTACAGCCTGCCCGACTTCTGGTAAGGAACGGACACCTCTGTGACGACTGAAACGACCTCCACCGCCACCGCGAAGATCCCGGCCCCGGCGACGCCGTACCAGGAGGACATCGCCCGGTACTGGAACAGCGAGGCCAGGCCGGTGAACCTGCGCCTCGGCGACGTGGACGGTCTGTACCACCACCACTACGGCATCGGGGCCGTGGACCGTGCCGCGCTCGGCGAACCGGCACACGGCGAGTACGAGGCGAGGCTCGTCGCGGAGTTGCACCGGCTGGAGTCGGCTCAGGCGGAGTTCCTCCTGGACCACCTCGGCCCCGTCCGTCCCGACGACACCCTCGTCGACGCGGGCTGCGGGCGCGGCGGTTCCATGGTCATGGCCCACCGTCGATTCGGCTGCAGGGTGGAGGGCATCACCCTGTCCACCACCCAGGCCGACTTCGGCAACACGCGCGCGAGGGAGCTGGGCGTCGAGGACCGCGTCCGCTCCCGCGTGTGCAACATGCTCGACACGCCCTTCGACAAGGGCAGTGTCGCGGCCTCCTGGAACAACGAGTCGACCATGTACGTCGATCTGCACGACCTGTTCGCCGAGCACTCCCGCTTCCTGAAGGTGGGCGGCCGGTATGTGACGATTACCGGCTGCTGGAACCCCCGCTACGGGCAGCCGTCGAAGTGGGTCTCCCAGATCAACGCCCACTTCGAATGCAACATCCACAGCCGACGCGAGTACCTTCGGGCGATGGCCGACAACCGGCTGGTGCCGCACACCATCGTCGACCTCACCCCCGAGACACTGCCCTACTGGGAGTTGCGGGCCGAGTCCTCCCTCGTGACCGGCATCGAGGACGCGTTCATCGAGTCCTACCGTGACGGCTCCTTCCAGTACATGCTGATCGCGGCAGACCGGGTGTAGGGGACTCGTCGTGCGGGACCGGATCGCTCACCGACGGTCCCGCACCCGCCTGCCCGGACACGCCCCGCAATTCAGCCGATCCGGTAGTCGAACCAGATGCGGTGCGTGCCGTCGGCGTCGACGGCCATCCCTCCGGCCCCGGAGATTCCGGCCAGCTCACCGGTGCCGCTCGAAGGCACGATGGTGAAGAACTCCGCCGAGCGGTCGCTGCCGGATGTGGTCGCCGAGTGCACGAAGTTGAAGGCCCCCTCCCGTCCCTGCAGCGACCCTTCGAACGACTCCATGGCCACATAGGTGCCGACGCCGGTCGACTGGTCGAACGCGGCAGTGAACAGGGTCGCCGAGCGCCCCACCGCCTCTCCCTCGAAGTGCTTCTCCATCGTCGCGACACCTACCGGCAGTCCAGTGGGCACGGCGGGTTCGGGCTTCAGCTCGGTCGGGACGAACGCTTTGACGGTGAACGTTGCCGTAGCTCTCATGCGCACGACCGTACCGAGGGGGTCTGACAATCGCGGCCGGGCCGGCCACCGGCCGCCCCGGCGCCCGGGTGTCCGACCCGAGAACTCCGAACGGCCCGAGGAGGTCGCTGGCCCGTTCGGGTGCAAAGGGTGCGGATCGGCCCGCGTGTCATTTGCCTTCGGCGTCGTACTGCGCTTCGCGCGACGAGAATGCCCCCCGTAATCACCGCTGAGTATCGGGAGGAACGCGCGCTGTGACCACCGTCGAGGAGCCTCACAGGCCGGCAGCCGGCGACCATTACTCGGACGAACTGCCCCTTCTGCGCAAGACGCCCGGCAACGCAGTGATCAAGTGGCTCACGACCACTGACCACAAGACGATCGGCACGCTGTATCTGACGACGTCGTTCGCGTTCTTCCTCATCGGTGGCGTGATGGCTCTGGTCATGCGCGCCGAGTTGGCCCGGCCCGGTCTGCAGATCGTGTCGAACGAGCAGTTCAACCAGGCGTTCACGATGCACGGCACGGTCATGCTGCTGATGTTCGCGACGCCGTTGTTCTCCGGCTTCGCGAACTGGATCATGCCGCTGCAGATCGGCGCGCCGGACGTGGCGTTCCCGCGGCTGAACATGTTCGCCTACTGGCTGTACCTGTTCGGATCCCTGATCGCGGTGGGCGGGTTCCTGACGCCGCAGGGCGCGGCGGACTTCGGCTGGTTCGCCTACTCGCCGCTGTCCGGTGCGGAGCACTCGCCCGGGATCGGCGGTGACCTGTGGATCATGGGTCTGGCCTTCTCCGGCTTCGGCACCATCCTCGGCTCGGTCAACTTCATCACCACGATCGTCTGCATGCGTGCGCCGGGCATGACCATGTTCCGTATGCCGATCTTCACCTGGAACGTGCTGCTGACCGGCGTGCTGGTCCTGTTCGCGTTCCCGGTGCTGGCCGCGGCGCTGTTCGCGCTGGAGGCCGACCGCAAGTTCGGTGCCCACGTCTTCGACTCGTCCAACGGCGGAGCGTTGCTGTGGCAACATCTGTTCTGGTTCTTCGGGCATCCGGAGGTGTACATCATCGCGCTGCCGTTCTTCGGCATCGTCACGGAGGTCATTCCGGTCTTCTCCCGCAAGCCGATCTTCGGCTACATGGGTCTGGTGGGCGCGACGATCGCGATCGCGGGTCTGTCGGTGACGGTGTGGGCCCACCACATGTTCGTGACCGGGGGCGTGCTCCTGCCGTTCTTCTCGTTCATGTCGTTCCTGATCGCGGTCCCGACCGGCGTGAAGTTCTTCAACTGGGCCGGGACGATGCTGAAGGGATCGCTCAGCTTCGAGACGCCCATGCTGTGGGCCACCGGCTTTCTCGTGACCTTCCTGTTCGGCGGCCTGACCGGGGTCCTGCTGGCTTCGCCGCCGCTGGACTTCCACGTCTCGGACTCGTACTTCGTGGTGGCGCACTTCCACTACGTGGTGTTCGGCACCGTGGTGTTCGCGATGTTCGCCGGCTTCCACTTCTGGTGGCCGAAGTTCACCGGCAAGATGCTGGACGAGCGTCTGGGCAAGATGACCTTCTGGACGCTGTTCGTCGGCTTCCACGGCACCTTCCTGGTCCAGCACTGGCTGGGCGCCGAGGGCATGCCGCGCCGCTACGCCGACTACCTGGCGACGGACGGCTTCACCGCCCTGAACACGATCTCGTCGATCAGCTCCTTCCTGCTCGGTCTGTCCATGCTGCCGTTCCTCTACAACGTGTGGCGGACGGCCAAGTACGGCAAACCCGTCAACGTGGACGACCCGTGGGGATACGGCCGTTCGCTGGAGTGGGCGACCTCCTGCCCGCCGCCGCGGCACAACTTCTGCACCCTGCCCCGTATCCGCAGTGAATCCCCCGCCTTCGACCTGCACCACTTCGAACTCACCTCGCTGGACCAGAAGGAGAACACCGGGCGGCGTGACGTCATCGACGCGGCGGGCCACGAAGGTGAACGGTCGTGAGCGGCGGCCGGCGCCCGCATCCGCCCGTCGGCGACGCCGCGGCGATCGCCACGCAGGCGGAGGGCTTCCTCCGGGCTCAGGCCTACTACGACGAGGCCCGCGGCGAAGCACGGACGTTGTGCGACCGCATGCCGTGGATGACCTCGGCCCAGGCCGAGGACTTCACGCGTCACTACGTCGACCACCGGCTCACGTTGACGCGGGCCATGCTCAGCACGACCGTGACACGCGCTGGAGAGCTGCGCGAGGATTACGAAGGGCGCTACCTGCAACTGCGGCGCGCCCTGCTCAGACGGCATGCGGGCTGGGTGTCGGTCGTGCTGGCCGCTGCGGCCGGCCTGCACACGATGGCCTGGGTCTGGCTGCGGTAGCCGGGGCAGCGGGCTCGCCCACCCGGTACTTCGAGGAGGAATCGTCCGATGGCAGGGGACCGGGAAGCCGGTACAGCGGTGGTGACCGGAGCGTCCTCGGGCATCGGCGCCGAGTACGCCGCCCAGCTGGCGCGACGCGGCTGGGACCTGGTGCTGGTCGCCCGTCGCGCCGACCGGCTCGCCACAGTGGCCGAACGGCTGGGCGACGGCGTCGCCGTGACCACGGTGGTGGCCGATCTCGCTGACCAGGCGGACCTCGTCCGGGTGACCGAACGCGTCGCGCAGGACGATGTCAGCCTGCTCGTGAACAACGCCGGCATCAACGGCTACGGCGCCTTCGCTGCGGCCGACGCCGGTCTTCTGGCCAAGGTCCTCGGCGTGAACGTCGTGGCGCCCACCGTGCTGGCCCGTGCGGCGCTTCCTCATATGACGGCGCGCGGACGAGGCGCGGTCATCAATGTGGCCTCGCTGCTGGCCTTCGCCGGTTCCCTGCCGCCGGTCCCCCTCCCCCATCGCGCGGTGTACGCCGGTACCAAGGGCTACATGGTGACCTTCACCAGGACCCTGGCGGCAGAGGTCGCGGCCACGCCGGTGCGTGTACAGGTGGTCTGCCCCGGACTCACCGCCACGGAGTTCCATCTCGGCGCCGGCGATACGCCGGTGTCCGGGCGGGAACGGGTGCACGACGAGGGCGGGATGCCACCGGCGGACGTCGTCACCGCATCGCTCTCCGCCCTGGAAGCCCGTGAAGTGGTATGCGTGCCCGGCCTGCGCGACGCCGACGCCGTCACCCGGCTGACGGCTGCCGAACGGGCTCTCCGCGAGGACTCCGGCCTCGTCCTGGCCCCCCGTTACCGGCCGGCGACCGGTGACGGGGACTGATGCCGGTCATGGTCAGGGCTGCCCGTGTCGCCGTGTGCGGCCGTCCTGTTCGCCGTCGATCAGCAGCAGTGACTTGCCCACAGTGCTGCGCGCGGCCAGGGCGCGGTGGGCTTCGACGGCCCGCGCCAGCGGGTGGGTGGCGCCGATCACTGGACGCAAGGTGCCCTTGGCGGCGTGCTCCAGTGCCAGTCCCAGCAGTTCCCGGACGGTCTCCTGGTCCGGCGGGCCGTCCATGAGCGGCGTGAACAGCCGTAGGTTCCGGCGCGCGGCCGCTTCCCGGTCCGGGGCCGCGAAGCCGTCGGCGGTGCCGTAGGTGACGAACCGTCCGCCCTCGGCGAGCGCGTCGGCCGCGGCCGTACCGAGTGCCCCGCCCGCACCGTCGTAGACGAGTGCGGCGCCGCCGCCGGTCGCCTCACGCACCCGTTCGATCCAGTCCGTCCGCGTGTAGTCGACGACGGCCTCGGCACCAAGGTCACGGGCGAGGGCCAGCTTGGTGTCGCTGGACGCGGCGGCCACCACCCGGGCTCCGGCGTCGACGGCCAACTGCACCAGGAGCGTGCCCGCTCCTCCGGCCGCCGCCGAGACCAGCACCCACTCCCCCCTGCTCGGCGCCCCGAGCCGGTGCAGGTCGAGTGCGGTCACGCCGTCGTGGACCAGTGCAGCGGCCGTCACGGCGGTCAGCCCGTCGGGGATCGGCATGATCTCCGCCTCACCCGCGACGACCTGTTCGGCGTATCCGGTGCCGGTTCGTACGGCTACCCTTCGGCCGACCCAGGCCGGGTCCACCGTGTCTCCGACGGCCAGCACCTCGCCCGCTCCGCCGCCACCCGGCACGTACGGCAGCGTGCGCGGGAAGATGTCCTGCCCCCACCCGGCGCGCAGCAGAGTGTCCAGGAAGATGACGTCGGCCGCGGCCATGCCGACGACGACCTGGCCGGGGCCGGGCACCGGATCGGGCAGGTCCACCGGGGTCAGCACGTCCGGAGCGCCGAACGAGGCCACTTGTACCGCACGCATGGGCAGCACCCTTCATCGAGGACAGCGTCCCGGACAGCCTTCAACCTCAAGTCCGGTAGAGGTCAAGGAGGCTCTTCCGGTCGCGGGCTTCGAGATGCCGGTCAGCGGGAAGGGCCCGCTACGGCACGGTGTAGCCGGCGGCGCGGAACAGCTCGTACCACTCGGGGCGGGTGAGCGGGATGTCCGAGCCGAGCGCGGCGGCTGCGACGCGCTCCGGCGTGGTCGTGCCGAGCACGACCTGCATCCGCGCGGGGTGGCGCGTGATCCAGGCGACCGCGATCGCTTCGGCCGGCACACCGTACTTTGCGCTCAGCCGGTCGATCACGGCGTTCAGCTCGGGGTAGCGGGGCGAGCCGAGGAACGGGCCGTCGAAGAATCCGGCCTGGAAGGGCGACCACGCCTGGACGGTGATGTCGTGCAGGCGGCAGTAGTCGACGATCCCGTCGTCGCGCACGACCGACTGGTCCAGGTCCTGCATGTTCGCGGCGACGCCCTGCGCGATCATCGGCGCGTGCGTGATCGAGAGCTGGAGCTGGTTCGCGACGATCGGCTGCGTCACGTACTTGCGCAGCAGATCGAGCTGCCGCGGTGTCTGGTTGGACACGCCGAAGGCACGCACCTTGCCCGCTGCCGACAGGTCGTCGAAGGCACGGGCCACTTCTTCCGGTTCGACGAGCGCGTCGGGACGGTGCAGCAGCAGGATGTCGAGGTAGTCCGTGCCCAGTGCCTCGAGCGAACCGTTCACCGACTCCACGATGTGCTCGTAGGAGAAGTCGAAGTACGGGCCGTCCTTGACGATGCCGGCCTTCGTCTGGATGACGAACTGCTCGCGCTCCGAGGGGCTGAGTTTCAGGGCCTGCGCGAAACGGCGCTCGCATCCGTGGCTGCCCGGCCCGTACACGTCGGCGTGGTCGAGGAAGGTGATGCCGGCGTCGCGCGCCGTGTGCACGAGGGTGCGCACGGCGTAGTCGGTCATGTCGTGGATGCGCATCAGCCCGAGGACGACATTGGGGACCACCATGTCGGTGCCGGGCAGGGTGAAGGTCTTCATGCGGCTCTTTCGCTGTGGCTCGGACGGATCAGGTGGACAAAAGCGCGTAGGCGCAGAGGACGGCGAGGTCACCGATGATGCGTCGCCGCATGGGTCGCCTCGGACCGGAGGCTCTCGTGAGCGCCCGCGGTGCCGCGCGACTGCCCCGCGCTCACTCTAGGAATCGCCGATCCAGAAATCCAACAGGTGTGGTTTCTGGGATTGAGAAGTGTGGGATGTAGATGCGCCGGCGCTCAAGGACGCGTGCGGACACGGTGAGCACGGCAGGGCGCTGATCCACGCCGTGACTCCCGCATCCGGTTCCGACGCCGGTCCGCGAGTCGGCACCGCACCAGGGGGTAGACGCGACTGCACAGGGCCGGAACCCGGAGCACGGAAGGTGCATGCAGGTGGACGAATCATCGGTCAGGGCTGTGGGTTGGGCGCGGTCCCTTCCGATGAGCAGCGACGTGAAGACGGCGAGGGACTGGTCCCGTGAGCGTCTGAGGGCGCTCGGCTGGACGGACAGCGCGCCCCAGACGGTCGACGCGGTGCTCCTGACCGTGTCGGAACTGGTCACCAACGCCCACGTCCACGCCCACAGCAGCGCCCAACTCGTGATGACCTGGGACACGCGCTGCCTGCACGTCGCGGTCCACGACGCCTCCGCCGACCTGCCCACTCCCCGCCCGCCGAGCGCCGACCGACTCGGCGGGCGGGGCATCCTCCTCGTCGACGCCCTCGCGGACAGCTGGGAAGCGCGTCCTTGCCCCTACGGCAAGACGGTTGTCGCCTGCTTCCACCCGCCCTCCGCCACTGCCTCCGACACCCCCTGACGTAGTCGACTGCCGCGTCGGTGGGTGCCGTCTCCCGTACGGGAATTCGGATGCGGTTGCGGCACGGCCACCCCTACCCTGCTGCCATGGGGTCGGCCTGTGCCGCCGCATCGGCCTTTCGTGGAGCGGAGACGTTCCGGATCACGACGTCATGGATCGAGGGTGCGCCGCCTATGAGCAGTCGGCTCTCCGCAATCTGCTTCCACACCGCGCTGCCCGCGGGCCTGGCCCGCTTCTGGTCCGGGGTACTGGGCTGGGAGTCGGCCACCGGTCCGGAGGGCGGCGACATCGAGGTTCTGCCCCCTGGCGGCGCCGGTTACCGCATGCGCTTCCTGCCGGACGTGGTGCCGAAGACCGGCCGGAACCGGGCGCACTTCGACCTCACGAGCACGTCCCCGGAAGACCAACGGCGGACGGTGGCCAGGGCCCTGCAACTGGGTGGCGGCCACATCGACGTGGGTCAACTCCCGGAAGAGGGACATGTGGTGCTCGCCGATCCGGACGGGAACGAGTTCTGTGTCATCCCGGCCGGCAACGCCTTCCTCGCCGGTACCGGAGCCGTCGGAGCACTGGCTTGCGACGGCACGCGGGAGGTCGGCCACTTCTGGAGTGAGGCGCTGCGGTGGCCGCTGGTCTGGGACCAGGACCAGGAGACCGCGATCCAGTCCCCGTCCGGCGGCACGAAGATCACCTGGGGCGGCCCCCCGGTGGCTCCGAAGTCCGGCACCAACCGGATCCGTCTCGAGCTCGCGCTCGGCGCCGAGGCCGACTTCGAGGCGGAGACCGAGCGCCTGCTCGCGCTCGGCGCGACGCACGCCGCCGGTGCGCAGGCCCACGGCCGGGCGTTCCTGCTCGACCCGGACGGCAACGAGTTCACGGTGAGACACCTCGGCTGAAACACCAAGTCTCTCTCCCGGCACCACGGGAACGGCGGGCCCGGTCTGTACTCGACCGGGCCCGCCGTTCCAGCCGCACTGTGCGGCACACCGCTCGGTACGTCGTCTACCAGCGGTACCAGCGACCCCTACGGCCGCCGCTGCCGGCGGGCCGGATGAGGAAGCCGAGCAGCCACACCACGAGCACGATGACGGCAATCCACCACAGTGCCTTCAAGGCGAAACCCGCACCGAAGAGGATCAGGGCCAGAAGAAGTACGAGAAGCAAGGGAACCATAGTCATCAACCTCCAGGCCACCGAATGCCCTGGCCTTCGCAGGACAAGCCCACGTACTCGGCGTTAGTTCCGTCGCAGGAGGGGAAGCCGCCGCGGAGCGCGCGGGACCCTTGGTAGGGTGCGGCGGTGTCGGCGATCAAGAAGTTCCAAGTCACCTTCGACTGCGCGGAACCCGAGCGCCTCGCCCGCTTCTGGTGCGAGGTGCTGGGATACGTCGTTCCACCGCCCCCGGAAGGGTTCGACACGTGGGACGACTACTGGAGTTCACAGCCGCCCGAGCGGCGTGGTGCGTGGTTCGCGTGCAGTGATCCGACGGGCGTCGGCCCGCGACTGTACTTCCAGCGCGTTCCCGAAGGGAAGGCCGTCAAGAACCGGGTGCACCTCGATGTGCGGGTGGGTACCGGGCTCGTGGGCCCCGAGCGCCTGGCCGCACTCGAGGCCGAACGCGCACGCCTGGTGCCGCTCGGAGCGGTGCACTTGCGCACCCTGTACGACGGCAACGACGCGTGCATCCCGATGCTGGACATCGAGGGCAACGAGTTCTGCATCGACTGAGCGCGCCACACCGGCCCGCTGTCGGCGGGGGCACGCCGGCGAGGGCGCTCCGGACACGTCGTCAGCCGCCCGCTTCAGTGTCCCCGGGCGCGCCAGTCGTCGGCCAGGACCGCCCAGACCTGCTTGTCGTGACGCACACCCCCGTACGGCCACGCCTCGCGTCGCACGCCTTCCAGTGTCATGCCGAGCCGCTCGGCGACCGCGGCGCTGCGCTCGTTGTCCGCCCGGCAGTGCCATTCGGCCCGGTGCAGTCCCCGGGTCGTGAAGGCCCAGTCCAGCAGCAGGCCGCAGGCCCGTGTGATCAGACCCCGGCCCTCGGCGGACGGCTCCAGCCAGCAGCCGATCTCGCAGTTGCCGAAGGCCGCGTCGAACTGGGTGAACATCACGCCGCCGACCAGCACCTCTTCGTTCCAGATGCCGTACAGGCGGGCACCGTCGGCGGCCTGGCGCGCGGCATACCGCTCAAGCGTGGCCCGTGCGCCGTCCGTGTCGTCGGTGACGAAGGCGGGCCCGACCCAGGGGCGGACGTGTTCACGAGCCCGGTCGAGATGACCCGCGAACTCCTCGGCCTGCCACACCTCCAGCGGACCGAGTCGAGCAGCGCCACCCAGCGACACCGAGAACATGACAGCCTCCCCGTTTACACAACACCTGTTATGGAAATGTACCGTGGCAGCATGCCACGTTCCAAGGGAGATCACGAGGCCCGGCGGCGGGACGTCTCCGCGGCGGTCTGGCAGGTCATGGCCACCCGCGGTTTCGCGGGCCTGACCCTGCGCGCCGTGGCCGCCGAACTCGGCGCGACCACGGGTCTGCTCACGCACTACTTCCCCACCAAGCACACCCTCGTCGAGTACGCCCTGGACCTGCTTGAAGAGCGCACTCAGTCCCGTCCCCGCCGCCACGCGGGCCGGGGCCCGGCCGCCCTCAGGGACGCCCTGCTGGACGTCCTGCCGCTGACCGCCGAGGCCACGGACAGCAATCGCATCTGGGTCTCCTCCTGGGACACCGCACTCTCCGACCCGGCGCTCACCTCCGACTACGGCCGCAAGTACGCCCGAAGCCGCGAGCGCCTGCGCACCCGGGTCGCCGCCGCGCAGGAGCTCGGCGAACTGCCCCCGGGCGACCCCACGCGGATCGCGGCGAGTGCGCAGTCCTTCGTGCTCGGGCTGGTGGTGCAGGCCCTGTTCGACCCGGCGGCGTTCCCGCCGCAGCGGCAGGTCGAGTTGCTGGACGACTACCTGGCCGCCCTGGCCGCCGGGGCGACCGGAGGCGGTGCGACGTCGCCCCCGCACGACGATTGAGGGCGGTCCGAGCAGGGCAGGGCGACCGTCCGGCGCCCCGCCCTCACTCGCTCAGCCGCCGGGGCGCGCCGCGCAGGCGAGGTCCCGCGCGGGACGTTCGCCGGTGGTGAGGAACCTGGTCGCCGCATCCTTGGCGCAGGTGTTGCGGCCGTACGGATAGACACCGTGGCCGCCCTGGTCGGCGGTCACCATCGTGGCCCTCCCGCCGAAGGCCCGCCGCAGCTCCCGGGCACCGGCCAGCGGCGTGCCCGGGTCGCGCCCGTTCTGCAGCATCAGCACGTTCGACGGGCCACGGCCGGTGATGCGCACGGGCGGTTCGGCCCGCTCCCGCGGCCAGAACGCGCAGGGGTTGATGCTCGCCGTGGAGCCGCCCAGCATCGGATACGTGCGCCGGTCCGCGGCGACGTTGCGCTGGTACTCCCGGACCGTACCCGGCCAGCGCGAGTCGCCGCAGACCACGGCGAACCGCGCGGCCATGAGGTTCTCCAGGTCCGCGGGCGGCTCGGGAAGCGGCAGCGGCCCGCCGGTGTCGGCCGCCTGCCAGAACTCGGCGAGCCGGGGCATGGAGCCGTCGGCGTAGAGACGGTCGAAGGTGTAGCCGCGGAACGCGGTCCCGTCGACGTTCTGGACCGGTTTCGCGTCCAGCCGCCCGGCGAGTTCGAAGAACTTGGCGGTGACCTGCTGCGGCGTGGAGCCCAGACCGTATTCGGGGTGCGCCGCGGCGAACGCGGCGAAGTCCGGGAAGCGGTCCTCCATCCCCCGGGCGAACAGCCGCATGGCCGTGACGTCGTAGCCGCCGGGTCCCATGTTGCTGTCGAGCACGATCCGGTCGCCGCGTCGCGGGAACAGCGTCGCGTACACCGCGCCGAGGTAACTGCCGTAGGACGCACCGAGGTACGACAGCCGCCGCTCGCCCAGCGCCGTCCGGATACGGTCCATGTCGCGTGCCGTGTTGGCGGTGGTCGTGTACGGCAGCATCCACGCCGTCCGCGAACCGCGGCACTGCTCCGCGATCCTCCGGGCGGGTCCGGCCTCCCGCGCGACGTCGGCCGCGGTGTGCGCGTACGGCGGGAAGTTGCCGCGCCACTGCTGCTCCTGCGTCAGGTCGCAGGTGACCGGCGTACTGCGGCCGACGCCGCGCGGGTCGAAGCCGATGATGTCGTAGGAGTCCAGCACCTTCTGGGGCAGCCCCGACGCGGCGAGGACGGCCGGGTAGACAAGGCCCGAGCCGCCCGGGCCGCCCGGGTTGGTCAGCAGGACGCCGCGCCGCCGCGACGGATCGGCGCTCGCCAGCCGGGAGACGGCGATCTCTATCCGCCGGCCGTCCGGATCGCGGTAGTCCAGCGGGACTTCCAGGGTCGAGCACCGCAGGCGGGGCGCCGAGGCACCCTCGGGGCACGGTCCCCACCGCAGGGTGCCCTGCGGCGGTGGGGTAGTGGCCGCCGACGGCACCGCCGAGGCCGGCAGCGTGGTCACCGCCAACGCGGCGGCGGTGAGGGCGAGGGACAGACTTCTGCGCACGGGGTGTCCTCCAGTGGGGGGTTCGGCCGGCATGGGACCGAGTCTGTTCGTCCGGCGTGGCCCGCACATCGGCCCGGCGGACCGGGTGCGCCTACGACCGTGGGAGAGGCGCCGGTTCGACCTGGGGCCAAGGCGTATCCGTCTCCGGTCCGATCCGCCGTTCGCACGGCATGGCGACAATGGCCCGGTGAACACGGACGATGCGCCGCGGACCGGCGCGTGGCAGCACACATGGCGGCTGACGGTGGCCGCGGTGGTGAGCGTGCCTGTCTGGCTCTCGACCCTGGCGCTGATGCGGAGCCGGTACGGCGAGCCGGGCCACTGGGTCCTCGTCGGCGATCCACTGGTGGCACTGGCCTGTCTGACGGTGCTCCGGTGGCGGCGGCGGTGGCCTCTCGCGGTCGCTCTGACGGTCGCCGTCGCGTCCGGTGTGTCCGCGCTCGCCACGGGCGCCGCGCTGCTGGCGCTGTGCTCGGTCGCCACCCGACGCCGTCCGGGGAAGATCGGGGCCGTCGTCGTGGCCTATGTGGCCGCCTCCCAGCTCGCCCACTGGATCTACCCGGTGCAGGGTTCGGCCGAGACGTTGTGGTGGGTCCAGGTCGTGGTGCCGGCGCTGACCGCGGGGATCGCGGTGGCCGCCGGCATGGCGGTCGGGGCACGGCGGGTCGAAGTACGGTCCCTGCGCGCACGGGCGGAGAGCGCGGAACGGGAGCAGAGTGCGCGGGCGGCGCAGGCACGGGCCCTGGAACGCAACCGGATCGCCCGCGAGATGCACGACGTGCTCGCGCACCGCATCTCCCTGGTCGCCATGCAGGCCGGGGTTCTCGACCACCGAGGCGACCTCTCGGCCGAGGAGAACCGCGT
Organism: Streptomyces sp. NPDC093065; assembly: GCF_044754585.1. Lineage (NCBI taxonomy): Bacteria > Bacillati > Actinomycetota > Actinomycetes > Kitasatosporales > Streptomycetaceae > Streptomyces > Streptomyces sp. NPDC093065. The sequence goes on from NZ_JBIVPJ010000004.1 coordinate 162,696, forward strand.
CCTGGTCCGCGGCATCGCCGACGGGGCCCACCAGGCACTGGAAGAGCTGCGGGAGGTCCTCGGCGTGCTCCGCGCCGACGCCGCGCGGCCGGAGCCCCCGCAGCCCTCCCTCGACCGCGTTCCGGACCTGGTGGCCGACGCCCGCGCCTCGGGTCTCGACGTCAGGTTCACCAGCACCGTGACCGCCGCCCCGCCCGACGGCGTCGGGCGGACCTGCTACCGGATCGTCCAGGAGGCGCTGACCAATGCCGCCAAGCACGCGCCGGGCGCGGTCGTGCGGGTCACCATCGAGGGGGCCGCGGGCGGGACCCTCGACGTCGGTGTCCGCAACGGACCGGCTCCCCGAGGTGCCGCACGGCCACCGGCCTCGGGCTTCGGGCTGCTGGGCCTCGGCGAACGAGTCGCCGTCGCCGGCGGCGAACTCGGCCACCGGCCCACCTCCGACGGCGGGTACCTTCTCACCGCACGACTGCCCTGGCCGGACGGGCCGGCCCACCGCCACGAAAGGGGCGCCTGAATGGAAGGCCGACAGAATCCCGTACGGATCGTCGTCGTCGACGACGAGGAGCTGGTGCGCATGGCGCTGCGGCTCGTCATCGACGGCGAACCGGACCTGACCGTCGTGGCGGAGGCGGCCGACGGGAACGCCGCGCTCGCCGTGGTGGACGAGCAGCGGCCCGACGTGGTGCTGATGGACGTACGGATGCCGGGCCGGGACGGTCTGGACACGGCCCGGGAACTGCTCGCCCGGCCGGCCCCGCCACGGGTGCTGATGCTGACCACCTTCGACTCCGACGACCTGGTGCTCGGGGCGCTGCGTGCCGGGGCGCTCGGCTTCGTCCTCAAGGACACCCCGCCCTCACGCATCCTCGACGCGGTGCGGACCGTCGCGGACGGCAACCCGGTGCTGTCCCCGGCGGCCACGGCACGGGTGATCGCCGCGGCCACGGGGCCGGGCTCCTCGCACATCCGTGACCGCTCCCGCGGCGCCGCGCGCGAACGGCTGTCCCTGCTGACCGAACGGGAGCGGGAGACCGCCCGGGCCATCGCGGACGGACTGGGCAACCAGCAGATCGCCCAGCGGCTGCGCATCACCGTCGCCACGGTCAAGGCCCACACCGGCAGCCTGTTCGCCAAACTGGCGGTCGAGAACCGGGTCCAGGTCGCTCTCCTGGTCCGGGACGCGGGGGACGCGACGGGAGAAGGCTGACGTGGCGGGCGTCGACGTCAGCCGATGTGCCAGGTGAAGCTGCCTCCGTTGTTGGCGGCGACGGCGAACGTCACGATCATGAGGACGATGTCGACCACACCAAGACCGAGTGCCCACTTGGCCATCGTGGAGCCGGTCTGACGCAACGCCACGGCGCCGAAGACGATCGCGAGCGGGCCCAGGACGATCGGCAGGATGAACAGACCGACGATGCCGCAGACCAGTCCGGCGATCGCCAGTCCACTGGTCCTGCCGCCCTTCCGGGCTCCCGTTCTGCTGTAGGTCGACATGTTTTCTCCCGGATTCTCGTGGATCGGTTGGGTTTCTCCTTCGATGACCTTCGAGTTGCCCGTCGGGGTCGTTTCATACATGCGGCCCGTCAAGTCCGGGGTTCATGACAGGAGTTGCCGCCTCACGGCCGTGGGCCGTGCTCCGGCCCGCGGCGGGTGGTGGCCGGCGCCGCGCCCGCAGGGGCGCTTTCGGGCAGTTCCAGATGCCGGCCCCGGAACCGTGCCCGTAGTGCGCGGTCGTGTGTGACCAGCACGATCGCCCCCGCGTACCCGGTCAGCGCCTCCTCCAGCTCCTCGACCAGCGCCGGTAACAGGTGGTTGGTCGGCTCGTCCAGGAGCAGCACCTCCGGGCGGCCGGCGAGGACCCCGGCCAGGGCGAGCCGGGACCGCTCGCCTCCGGAGAGAGTGCCGAGGCGGCGCTCACGGCCGAGCCCTGGCATGCCGAGGTGGTACAGCGCGATGTCCACCCGGTGGTCGGCGCCGTAACCGTCCCGGGCCTCGTAGCGCGCGAGGAGGACGGCGTACGCGGCGAGCGCCGCCGGGTCGCCACCGTCACCGAGGGCCCGCTCGGCGCGGCGCAGCTCGGCCTCCAGTGCGCGCAGGTCCGCGAGGGCCAGGTCGACGGCGTCCTGGACGGTGGCGGTCGGGGGCAGGGGGAGGGCCTGCGGCAGACAGCCGACACCGCCGGGGGCGGTCACGGTCGCCTCACCGCTGTCGGGGCGCTCCCGGCCTGCGGCGATCCTGAGGAGGGTGGACTTGCCGGCGCCGTTGTCACCGATCAGCCCGGCCTTCTCGCCCGGCTTGAGCGTGAAGGAGACCTGGTCCAGGACGGTGCGGCCGGGGTAGCGCTTGGTGACGGAGCGAAGGGTGAGTTGTGAGGTGTGCAAGGTCGGGTCCCTCCTGGCCGGGCGTGTTTCGGCCCGGGCCGGATCGGGGGTGGATGACTGCACGGCGAGGCGCGGCGACGGCGGGGCGGTGCTCCACGCCGTCGGCGCCGGTGACCTCACAGGGAACCCATGCGAGGGACGGTACGCCACGGCGGGCGACTTCGCAAGACGATACGTCTCGCCTTGTTGGGGTGCCCTCGGCTCGCCTGCTCACATCTCGGAGGCTCCCCACCGGGTGACCGTCACCGCGTCGCCCACCGACACGGCTCCCGGTCGTACGACGGCGAACTTCGCACCGAAGGCCAGTCCGCCCTCGGTCCGGCGATAGCGGGCCAGAGCGCGCAGTGGCTCCGGCCCGGTCCTGTGCGCCGAGCGCTGGTCAACGGTGGTGACCACGCACCGCAGTGCCGGCTTCGCGTATCCCAGTTCGCTCCCTCCGACCGTCACTCTCCGCACGAGGTCCTCGGTGTGGGGCTGTTCCCAGCCGTCGACGACGATGTTCGGCCGGAACCTCTCCATCGGGACCGCGGGGTGTCCGTCCGCCCGGAGTCTCTCGTTGAGCAGGTCCAGGGACGCCTTGGACAGGATGTGTACGGCGCTACTGTCGGCGTAGCCCGAGGTGCCGGGTGTGAGTCCGTCGGTCACCCGCCGATGGTCCGGCGGCACCCGTACCAGCCGGCTGGTCTCACCGACCGCTTCCGACAGCCACTCCCCCACGACGGATCCCTGATCGATGCCCTGGAACGGCTCGCCGAACAGGTCCACGGGGCGGCGGGGGCCGCTCCGGTCGACGGGGAGGTGGAGTGGCTCCAGATCGGGGTGGCGCAACGTCATGCTGGAACCGTCCGAGCTGATCTCCGGTGCGACCAGCGCCAGTTGGGGATGGCGGCGCTGGGTGCGGTACACACCTTTCCCGTCGACGACGAGGAACGCACGGTCGTGCGTGATCCCGGCCGGTGTTACGGCCGCCGTGGTGGCGTGGACGGCAGCACAGCCCTTGACCGGGTAGTAGGCCAGTCGCGCGATGCGTGGTGCGCAGCGGCGCACGGTCTCGGGCCGTGGCAGGCGCTCGGGCGCAACGGGACGGGCGCTCAACGGGGATGCCTCACGGGACGACTCCTTGGGTCGACGAGGTGCGGTGACACAGACGGACACCGGGGCTGTCCGTCGCCGCCCATCCTCCTGCCTGCCGCTCGTCGGCGCCTGCGAGACGGGTGCGCATCACCTGCCGGGCACGGCGCCCTCAGGGTGCCCAGGGTGCCTCGACGGACCAACTGGCGTCGGCCGCGAGGGTCTGGGGGCGGTTGTACGTGTCGCCGGTGCCGCTGCCGGAGGCGATGTACACCTGGGAGGCGTGGTGGCGCAGGTAGGACCCCGGAATGTTGATCGACTCCAGGGTCACGCCCGTGCCGCCGAGTCCGGGCCGGGCGCAGAACGTCGCGTCCTGCCGGAACAGTGCCGAGCCGTCGTCGGGCGCGAGGCGTACCCGGCTGTCCGCGTGCCGCAGGAACCTCCCGGGGTAGTTCACCGACTCCAGCGAGTAGCACGAGGAGTCGGCGAGCCCGCGCCGCACCGTGTACGTGGCGTCCTGTTTGAGCAGGGCGCTGCTGCCCGCACCGACGATCTCGGTCCAGCCGAGGCTGTCGGAGTGGCGCAGATACCGGTCGGTGTGGCCCCAGGTGGTGACCCGCAGTGACTTGCGCACGTCGGTGGGCAGTTGGACGGAGCTGCGCCACAGGGCCGGCTCGCCGACGTTCCAGGTGGCGTCGGCGGCGAAGGAGGCGGCGGTGTCCCAGGTGTTCGGGCCGCCGCTGCGGGCGAGGTACACGTTGTCGGCGTAGTGCCGGAGGTACTGGCCGGGGTGGTTCCTGGACTCGAACGACGTGCCGCCCGCGGCCAGGCCGGGCCGACCGCACCAGGTCGCGTCCGCGGCGAACGAGCCGCCGGTGTCCGCGTCGACACGCACCCGGCTGTCGGCGTGGCGCAGGTAGCGGCCGGGGAAGTTGACCGACTCGAACGAGTGGCAGCGCGGGTCGGCGAGTCCGGTGACGGTGCGGAAGGAGGCGTCCTGGCGGGGGCCGTCACCGGAGGCGGCGGTGAGGACGTCGGTGCGGGCGAGGGAGTTCGCGTGCCGCAGATAGCGGTCGGTGTGTCCGGGCGTGGTCACCCTGAACGACCGGACGTGGCCCGGGGTGAGCGCCGGGGAGGCGTTGAGGTTGCGGGAGGCCGCGATCAGCGCGCCGTGCGCCTGACGGAGCCGGTCGGTGTCGACCTTCTGCACGCGTCGGTCGTAGGTGTAGAGGCCGTTGTACTCGCCCTCGACGTCGGTGATCTCCGTGTAGACGTAGGCGGACAGGCCCTTGGTGGTCATGAGCTGCTGTACGTCGCGGACCATGCCGGTGTAGCGGTCGTTCAGCTGCGCCTGACTGGAGACCTGTTCGTAGGCGAAGAACTGGCCGTTGGGGCTGTACTCGTGGCCGGGGTTGCGCAGGCCGATGCCGCCGAACTCGCCGAGGACGGAGACGCGGGTGTCCGAGGGACGCGGTGCGTCGGGACCGGTGTAGACGTGCCAGTCGATGATGTCGCCGGTGCCCGGGTCGCCCCGTGAGTCGCAGCAGTTGTAGCCGCTGTGCGGGTTCATCAGGCGGCTCGGGTCGTAGTTCTCCAGGTCGGTGGTGACGCGCCGGGTGGCGGCGAGGTCCCACTCGCCCCAGCCCTCGTTGAAGGGCACGTAGGTGACGACCGCCGGGGAGAACCGGTGCTCGTCGATGATCTCGTGGGCCTCGGTCTCGAACTGCGCGGTCTGCGCGGCGGTGCGGTTGTGGTCGAACGGGATGGTGGACGGGATGTCCTGCCACACCAGCAGTCCGAGCCGGTCGGCGTGGTAGTACCAGCGGGCGGGTTCGACCTTGATGTGCTTGCGCACCATGTTGAAGCCGAGGTCCTTGTGCTTCTCCAGGTCCGAGGCGAGCGCGGCGTCGGTCGGGGCGGTGTAGAGGCCGTCGGGCCAGAAGCCCTGGTCGAGCGTGCCGATCTGGAAGACGAACTCACCGTTCAGCGTGGGCCGCATGACCCCGTTCAGCATCTTCTTGCCGATCTCGCGCATGCCGAAGTAGCTGGTCACGGTGTCGACCGCGGTGCCGGACGCGTTGCGCAGGGTGACGCGCAGGTCGTACAGGAACGGGTCGTCCGGTGACCAGCGGCGGGCGTCCGGGACGGGCACGGAGAACTCGGTGAAGCCGCCGGTGGAGCGGCCCACGACGGTCGAGCCGTTGATGGCCTCGGCCAGGACGGTGTGGCCGTCGGCGTTGCCGCGGGTGAAGACCCGGACCCGGGCGGTGTTGTCCGAGAGGCTCGGCCGGATGTCGACGGAGTAGATCGACGACGCCGGCGTGGGCTCCATCCAGACGGACTGCCAGATGCCGGAGGTCGGCGTGTAGAAGATGCCGCTCGGATTGTTGGTCTGCTTGCCGACCGGCTGCTTCTCGCCCCGGCCGTCGGTCGGGTCGTACACGCGCACGATCAGCTCGTTGGCACCGCTCCTCAGCTGCGGGGTGATGTCGGCCTCGAAGCGGTCGTAGCCGCCCTTGTGAGTGGTGACCCGGGTGCCGTTGACCCAGACGGTGGCCTCGTAGTCGACGGCGCCGAAGTGGAGTTGGACGCGTCTGCCGTTCCAGTTCTGCGGGACGGTGAAGGACCGCTTGTAGAACATCAGGTCGCGGTTGTCGTTGCGCATGATGCCGGAGAGCGCCGACTCGACGGGGTACGGGACGAGGATGCGCTCGGGCAGGGTCTGGCCGACGGGCGGCGCGGCGTCGCGGTCGACGTTGCCCGCGCCGTCGGTGGGCGGGTTGAGGAACTCCCACTCGCCGTTGAGGGACTGCCAGTCGGGCCGCGTCATCTGGGGCCGCGGGTATTCGGGCAGCGGGCTGGTCGTGGAGACCTGGCCGGTCCAGGGGGTGGTCAGTGGTGGTGCTTTGGGCGTGACGGCGGCCACGGCGGCGGTGGTTCCGGTGACCAGCAGGCCTCCGGCCATCGCCAACAGGACCGCCAGACAGGCGATGATGCGTCGCATCGAGGTCCTCCAGGGCAGGACGGCGCGTGGAGGCCGGTGTGCCGCAGCGAATCGCCGGCCGTCGCGACGGGCGGGCCAGGGCGGTGCGGTGTACGGGCTTCCGACGCGGTCGGACGAGCGGCACGAACGCGGGCAGGGCGCCCCGCACCCCGGCTGGAAGACGCGAAGGCGGCCGAGGTGCGGGGAACCTAGCACGGAACAGACTCGAACGGAATCACTCAGGAACCCCCAAGATTTGGCGCTCATAGGGCACTTGATCCCTCATCACTCACCGCCCTCTCGCCGGAGAGCAGCGAGCCTCCTCACATCCGCACAGACCCGGCTCGGGCGACGGATCGCGGACACCGACGCGTGCGCGAGGTCTGGACAGTCGTCGGGGAGCGTGCTGTCATTCGGCTTGTCGCGGGATTTCCAACGTTGGAAGGAGAGCTCCTCCCGGCCTGCCGAACCTCCGACTCCCGTTCGTGCGGGGGTGGTTCGGCCAATGCCGATGTCCTCCTCCAGCGGTCCCGGTCCAGTCCCCCTGTGCGAGAAGGTTCGATGACAAGACAACGCACCCGCCCCCAGACCAGAGTGTGGGCACTGCTGACGGCGGCGGCCCTGGTCCTGCCCACCAGTGCCCTGACATCCGTCGCGTCGGCCGCGGAACCGGCCGCGAGCACGCCCTCCGCCTCGTCCAGCGACCGGGCCGCCGTCGAGGTGAACGGCCTGAAGGGCGAGTACTTCAGCATGTCGGCGCCGGGCGCGAGGGACTTCGCCGAGCTCGGCGGCACCCTGCTCGACCCGCAGATCAACTTCTCCGGACTGACCAGCACCTTCCAGGAGCTGACCGGGAGGACGGAGCACACCACCGCCCGCTGGACGGGCAGGATCGAGGCTCCCGCCACCGGTGACTACACGTTCTACGCCTCCGGCGACAACGGCTTCCGGCTCTTCGTCGACGGCGAAGCGGTCATCGACCACTGGGAGGGGGACTGGGACAACGAGCAGACGAGCGCGCCGGTCCATCTGACGGCCGGTGAGCGGCACGACTTCCGTCTGGAGATGTTCCAGGACACCGGCGGCGCCAACATGTTCCTGCGCTGGTCGACGCCGACGCTGGCGAAGCAGATCGTGCCGCAGTCGGCGTTCACCCCGCCGGACGGCTTCGAGGTCTACCCGGTGGAGCCGTCGGTCGGCAAGGACGGGCGGCAGGTGCGGGCCCGCTTCGAGGGCCGGGTCGGCGGTGACCCGAAGGCGCTGGCCAAGCACCTGGCGGTCGAGTCCGACACGACGCCGATGCCGGTCAAGTCGGTCTCCACCGCCCACGGCGACCGCAACTCCCTGCTGATCACGCTCGCCGAGCCGATCCAGCAGAACCAGCAGGTCAAGCTCACCTACGACGGTGCCGGCAACCTGACCTCCGGCGGCGACAGCGTCCCGAAGATCGTCCGCTGGGCGCAGAACGACTCCACGCACCGCCTCACCACCAAGTGGGGCGACAAGCTGAACGAGAAGCACCCGCTGCCGGAGTACCCGCGCCCGCAGCAGGTCCGCTCGCAGTGGCAGAACCTCAACGGTCCCTGGCAGTTCAGCGGCGCCGACGCGGGTGAGCGGCCCGTGTTCGGCAAGAACCTGGACGAGAAGATCATCGTGCCGTTCCCCGTGGAGTCCCAGCTCTCCGGTCTGGAACGCCACGAGGACCACATGTTCTACCGCAGGCTCATCGACGTACCCAAGAACTGGCAGGTCGGAAAGAGCGACCGGGACAACCGGCTGAAGCTCAACTTCGGCGCGGTCGACTACCAGGCCACGGTGTACGTCAACGGCGCCAAGGTCGCCGAACACACCGGCGGCTACAACGCGTTCAGCGCCGACATCACGGACGCTCTGAAGGGCAGGGGCCGGCAGGAGGTCGTCGTCGCGGTCACCGACACCGGTGGCGCGGACCAGCCGATGGGCAAGCAGTCCACCGACCCGGGCGGCATCTTCTACACCCAGAGCTCGGGCATCTGGCAGACGGTGTGGATGGAGCCCGTCGCCAGGGCGGCCATCGACAACGTCGTCACCACGCCCGACATCGACACCTCGACCCTCGCGGTGAACGTGCAGTCGCGCAAGGCGTCCGCCGGGGCGCGCGTCGAGGCCGTCGCCCGCGACAAGCACGGCAAGGTCGTCGGCAAGGTCAGCGGCCCTGCCAACAAGGAGCTGCGGCTGCCGGTGGCGAAGCAGCACCTGTGGAGCCCGGACGACCCGTACCTGTACGACCTGGACGTCAAGCTCACCGACGGCCGGTCGACGGACAAGGTCGGCAGCTACTTCGGCATGCGCGAGATCGGCGTCGAGAACGTCGGCGGCTATCAGAAGCTCGTGCTGAACGGCAAGCCGGTCTTCTCGCTGGCCACGCTCGACCAGGGCTTCTGGCCCGACGGTCTGTACACCGCACCGAGTGACGACGCCCTCGCCTTCGACCTGAAGGCGCACAAGGAGCTGGGCTTCAACGCGGTGCGCAAGCACATCAAGACCGAGCCCGACCGCTGGTTCTACCACGCGGACCAGCTGGGACTGCTGGTCTGGCAGGACTTCGTCTCCGGCAACATCACCAACACCTCCGGTCAGAAGGCCTTCGTCGACCAGGGCATGGAGATGATGCGCCAGCACCACAACTCCCCCTCGGTGATCGGCTGGATCGTCTTCAACGAGGGCTGGGGCGAGTGGAACCGTGAGGAGACCGGCAGGATCACCGAGTCGGTCAAGGCCGCCGACCCGTCCCGCGTCGTCAACGCCCACAGCGGCGTGAACTGCTGCAACTCGAAGGGCGACTCCGGCAAGGGCGACATCGTCGACCACCACGACTACAACAACACCGACCCGGCCTGGCCGGACGAGCAGCGGGCGGCGATGGACGGTGAGCACGGCGGCTTCACCCTGCGCACCCCCGGACACATGTGGCCGGGCGCGCCGACCGTGATCTACAGCGGTGTCGCCGACAAGGCGGCGCTGACCCGCAAGTACGTCGAGAACACCGAGAAGTACTACCTCGACCAGGCCGGCGCCGAGCTGTCCGGGTCGGTGTACACCCAGATCACCGACCTGGAGAACGAACTCAACGGCCTCTACACGTACGACCGCCGGGACATCAAGGTCGACCCGGCCCCCGTGCGCGAGATCAACCGCAAGGTCATCGCGGCCGGTGCCGCGGCCGGCCGGAAGGGCACTTTGAAGGGCGGCGGCTCCTGGTCCCTCGACGAGGGTGCCGGCACCACCGCGAAGGACTCGGGCCCGAACGCGAAGCCCCTGGCCCTCACCGGCGGCACCACCTGGACCCGCGGGGTCAGCGGCAGCGCGCTCAAGTTCGACGGTCAGGGCCAGTCCGCCGAGACCGCCGGACCGGTGCTCGACACCACCGGCAGCTACTCGGTCTCCGCCTGGGTGACGCTCGACGCGCTGCCCGGCAACTACGCGACCGCGGTCAGCCAGGACACCCGGCGCCAGGCCAGCCCGTTCTACCTCCAGTACGGTCACGGCGCCTTCGCCTTCAGCACCCCCGGTGAGAACCGGGCCCGGCTGGAGACCACCCCCGAGACGGGCCGCTGGTACCACCTGGTCGGAGTCAAGGACGCCGCGAGCAACGAGATACGGCTGTACGTCGACGGCGAGCCGGCGGCGACCGCCACCGCCGGCCCGGCCTACCAGAGCACCGGGGGCCTGGCAGTGGGCCGCGCCCAGTGGGAAGGCTCGGCCACCGACTTCTGGAACGGTTCCGTCGACGAGGTCCACGCCTACGACAAGGCGCTGACCGGCGAGGAGGTGAGTGCCCTGTACGAGGCCGAGAAGCCGTAACCGGCGACGCGGCACCGAGGACACCGGCAGGACCGGGCGGTCCCGGCGGGAGGCGAGGAGCCTTCCGCCGGGGCCGCCTTTCGTCGTGCGGGTCAGGCCCGGCATCCGCTGGTGAAGCCGTGCTCCGCCAGGCCCCGGCAGAACGCCGTGCGGGCGTCGGTGTAGCGGGACAGGCGGCCGTCGGCGAACCAGGTGGAGTTCGGCGGGAAGTCGAAGCTCCCGTCGTCGACGCCGTCCCAGCCGTAGCGGAAGTCGCGGTCGGTGTGGGTGACGGCGGTGATGACGTCCTCGCCGTGCCCGACGGGGCGGTGAGGTTCGGCGAGTTCAACGGCCCCTCAACCTGCGTTCGCGCAGAGCCGGTGCGAGGACGTGAACCTGCCCCGTGTCGAACTGGCCACTCAACTGGTGGTGCGCGACAGCACAGCGGCGCCCGCGGAGTCCGCGGGCGCCGGTTGACCGGCCCGTGACGGGCAGCCGGGGCCCGAGCCGGGCACGGCTGCCGCGTCCGGGGCCGTCACATCAGTTGCCGTCTGCGTCCCAGCCAGGTCTGGGCGATCACGACGAGGGCCAGGAAGGCGCCGCTGACGACCAGTTGGTAGGAGGAGTCGAGGGACCCGATCTGGTTGATGATGTTCTGGATGACCTTCAGGAGCAGGACACCGACCAGTGAACCGCTGACGTAGCCGAGTCCGCCGGTGAGCAGGGTGCCGCCGATGACGACGGCGGAGATGGCGTCCAGCTCCATGCCGTTGCCCAGGATGGTCACCCCGGAGGCGAGCCAGGCGGCGTTGAGGGCGCCGGCCAGGCCCGCCAGCACCCCGGACAGGGTGTAGACGACGATCTTGGTGCGGACGACCGGCGCGCCCATCAGCGCGGCGGCGTCCTCGTTGCCGCCCACGGCGTACACGTGCTGCCCGAAACGGGTCCGGCGCAGGACCACCGCCCCGGCCACGAACAGCGCCAGCGTGATCCACACGGGATTGCCCACGCCCAGGGTGCTGCCCTGGCCGAGTTCGGCGAGGAACGAGCCCTTGCCGATCAGGTACGTGTTGGCGCCCTCGTCCGTGATGGCGAGCATCAGTCCGCGCGCGCCCAGCATGGCGGCCAGCGTGACGATGAAGGGGGCGAGGCGGGAGCGGGCGACCAGCAGGCCGTTGACCAAGCCGATCAGGCCGCAGACCAGCAGCGGCAGCAGCAGCGCCACCAGGGTCCCGTGGCGGGACCCCCAGGCCGCCAGGACACCACCGAGGGCGAACAGCGACCCGACGGACAGGTCGATGCCGCCGGTGATGATGACAAAGGTCATGCCGAGCGCGACGATCGCGAGGAAGGCCGAACCGGTCGCCATGTTCGAGACGTTGTCGCCGGTGGCGAACGAGTCGAAGCTGAAGGAGGCGACGATCGAGACGAGCACCAGCACCGCCAGCGCGCCGTGCTGCTGGACCAGGGCGCTCAGCCGCTCGGAGCGGGCGGACCCCACCGGTGCGGTGGCCTCCGTCGGTTCGTTGCTCGCGGTGGTCACGGGCGTCCTGGTCCCGGTGGCGGTCATCGCTTACCCCGTCCCCGTGCCGCGTAGACCGCGCACACGATCACTATGGCCTGGGCGATCTGGGTCCACGAGGGCGGCAGATCGTGCTTGATCAGGGTGGCGGTGAGCAACTGGATGAGCACCGCTCCCGCCACGGTGCCCGCGATGTTGACGCGGCCTCCGGTCAGCGGGGTGCCGCCGACGACTACGGCGGTGATGGCGGACAGTTCCATCAGGTTGCCGAGCGAGGTCGGGTCGCTGGCCTGGAGGCGCGCGGTGGCCAGCACGCCCGCCACCGCGGCCAGCAGCGCGCACGCGACGTACACGATGATCAGTACGCGGCGCACCGGCAGCCCGGCGAGCTGTGCGGCGGGGCGGCTGTCGCCGATGGCCAGGAGCTGGCGGCCGAAGGTGGTGCGGCGGACCACGAGGGCGACCAGCAGCGCCAGCGCGGCGGCGATCAGGATCAGGTAGGGGATGCCGACGACGTCGCCGGAGCCGAGGGAGGCCAGCGCGGGATTGCGCAGGTCCTCCAGCTGCGGGAGCAGGACCAGGGCCAGTCCACGGCCGCCGACCATGAGCGCCAGTGTGGCCACGATGGGCTGGACTCCGATGAACGCGACCAGCGCTCCGTTGGCCAGCCCCACACCGGCGGCGAACAGGGCCACCACCAGCAGGGCGGGCAGCAGCCCGTAGCCGAGGTAGAGGGCCGTCACCGAGGCGGCCAGGGCCATCACCGCGCCGACCGACAGGTCCACGCCCTCGGTGCCGATGACCAGGGCCATGCCGAGCGCGACGATGATGACGGGCGCGACCTGGACGGCCTGGGTGCGGAAGTTCTCCGCGGACATGAAGTGCGGGGTGATGACGATGTTGACGACCAGCAGCAGGGCCACGCCGGCGTACACGCCGTAGGTCTGCAGCCACTGCAGGACGCGGGCCCGGTCCAGGGCCGGGGTGCGAAGGGTGGCTTCAGCCATCGCTCGCCGCCTCCTTCACCGCGTCGGGCACCGGGTCGCCGCCGGCGATGGTGCGCATCAGCCTGTCCTCGGTGACGTCGTCGCCGGTCAGCTCGCCGACGACCGCACCGTCCTTCAGTACGACCACGCGGTCGGACCCTTCGATCAGTTCCTCCAGGTCGGAGGAGATGAGCAGGACGCCCAGGCCGTCCTCGGCCAGTTCGTCGACGAGTTTCTGGACCTCGGCCTTGGCGCCGACGTCGATGCCGCGGGTGGGCTCGTCCAGGAGCAGCACCTTGGGATTCATGGCCAGCCAGCGGGCGAGGAGCACTTTCTGCTGGTTGCCGCCGGACAGTTCGCCGACCTTCTGGTGCGGGGAGGACGCCTTGATGCGCAGCCGCTTGACGAAGGTGTCCACGATGCTGTCGACACGGGCATCGGAGACCAGGCCGAAGCGGGAGAGGCGGGGCAGCGCCGCGAGCGCGATGTTCTCGCGGACCGACAGCCCCGGAACGATGCCCTCGCTCTTGCGGTCCTCGGGCAGGAGGCTGATCCCCGCGCGGATGGCCGCCGGGGTGGAACCGCCGCGCAGCGGCGCGCCGGCCACCGTGATCTCGCCCGAACTCCTGGCGAGGGCGCCGGAGATGACCTTCGCCGTCTCGGTGCGTCCCGAGCCGAGCAGGCCGCCCAGGCCGACGACCTCCCCCGGCCGGATACTCACGGAGACGTCGTGCAGCTTGTGCGGGACGGTCAGGCCCTCGGCCGTCAGGACGGGCCGGGTGTCGGCGGCCTGGTGGTCGCCGGAGAACTTCGTCGCCCCCTCCTCGCGGACGTCGCCCAGGTCCCGGCCGAGCATGGTGGACACCAGGGCGAGCCGGTCCAGGTCGGCCAGCCGGCCGTGGTGGACGCGGCGTCCGTCGCGCAGCACGGTGACGGTGCTGCACATGGCGTAGAGCTCGTCCAGGCGGTGGCTGACGTACACGACGGCGATGCCCGCGTCGCGCAGACGCCGGATCACCGAGAACAGGGTCTCCACCTCGCGCGGTTCGAGCGACGAGGTCGGTTCGTCCATGATGACGATGCGGGCGTCCGTCGCCACGGCGCGGGCCAGGGCGACCATCTGCTGGGCGCCGACGCCGAGGGTGCGCAGCGACTGCCGCACGTCCACGCGGACGCCGTACGTGCTGAGTACTTCCTCGGCCTCGCGGTTCATGCGGGCCACGTCCAGGATGCCGAAGCGGTTGCGCGGCTCACGGCCCAGGAAGAGGTTGCGGGCCACGCTCAGCAGCGGGATGAGGTTGACCTCTTGGTAGATGGTCGAGATGCCGGCCTTCTGCGCCTCCAGCGGAGTGGCGAAGGAGACCTTGCGGCCCTGGAAGGTGATGTCACCGGCGTCGGGCCGGTAGACGCCGGTGAGGAGCTTGATGAGGGTCGACTTGCCGGCGCCGTTCTCGCCGATGAGTGCGTGCACCTCGCCGGGGTGCAGGGTGAGGTCCACGTCGTCCAGGGCCCGGACGCCGGGGAAGGTCTTGCTGAGTCCACGGACGGCGAGGACTTCGGCGGGGGGTGCCACCTGTGCCTCCAGGAAGGAAGTCGCGAAAGGGGGCCGGGGCCCGGACGGTCCGGGCCCCGGAGGAGGGTCAGAAGGCCTTGCCGATGTCCTGCTTGGCGTTGTCGGCGTTGTAGGCGCCGTCCTCGATGATGATGTCCTGGGGGACTTCCTCGCCCTTGGTGAAGGTGTCCAGCGTCTGGAACGCCAGCGGTCCGAACCGCGGGTTGGACTCGATGACGCCGCTGATCCAGCCGTCCACGACGCCCTGCACGGCGTTGCGCGTGCCGTCCACCGTGACGATCTTGACGTCGCCGGCCTTCTTGCCCGCGCCCTTGAGGGCGGTCACCGCGCCGAGGCCCATCTCGTCGTTCTCGGCGTAGATCCCCTTGATGCCCGGCTTGGACTGGACGAGCTGCTCGGTGACCTGCTGGCCCTTCTCGCGGGAGAAGTCGCCGGTCTGCTCGAAGACGACCTTCAGGTCCGGGGCCTTCTCGGCGATCCGCTCCTTGAAGCCCTTGGTCCGCTCGGTGGTGACGTTGTTTCCGGCCGAGCCGAGCAGGATGGCGACCTCGCCCTTGCCGCCCGTCGCCTCGATCATCTGGTCGGCGGCGCGGCGGCCCTGCTCGACGAAGTCGGAGGCGATGAAGGAGACGTAGTCCTTGCACGGCTCCGCGTTGATCTTGCGGTCGATCGTGATGATCGG
This sequence comes from Streptomyces sp. NPDC093065, assembly GCF_044754585.1. Taxonomy (NCBI): domain Bacteria; kingdom Bacillati; phylum Actinomycetota; class Actinomycetes; order Kitasatosporales; family Streptomycetaceae; genus Streptomyces; species Streptomyces sp. NPDC093065. The sequence continues at coordinate 177,722 of NZ_JBIVPJ010000004.1, forward strand.
CACCTTCTTGGCGGCGGCCGCCTGCAGTACCGGGTCCCAGCCGTCGGAGTTGAGCGGGGCGATCACCAGGAGGTCGGCGCCCTTGGCAAGCAGGTTCTGCACGTCGCTGATCTGCTTGGAGAACTGCGACTGGGCGTTGGCCGTCAGCAGCTTGACGCCCCGCTTCTTCGCCTCGTCCTTGATGGACTGGGTCTCGGCGATGCGGAACGGGTTGGCCTCCTTCTCCGACTGGGAGAAGCCGACGGTGGCGTTCTTGAGGTCCATCTTCTCGGCGCCGTAGGCGTCGATGGTGCAGGTCTTGCTGCCGGGCTTCGGGGTGACGACCTTCTGCTCGGCGCCGGCGGCCGTCTCGGACTGCTTGCTGTCCGAGGAGTCGTCCTCCGTCTTGGCGCAGGCGGTCGCGGTCAGAGCCACCGCGGCGGCGAGGGCCACGACCACGGGGCGGGCGAGGAGAGGACGGCGGGAAGTGGTGCGCTGCATGGTGGTGACCCCGATCCGGGCGAACGCTGAAAGGGAATTGGGGAACCGAACGACGAGCAGAACCGGCCGACCCCCCTCGGCACAGGCACTGTGTCCGATGCGCCGCAAGAGGGTTTTACATCGTTGCAAGGAACCTGTAAACCCCTCGCGCAGGAGACGCGGGGGAACCCGGCGCCCGCGGCGATCCGACTCGTGGGAAGTTCTCGCGGCCGCACGTGACACCCTCGACTCCCGGGCGGTGCACACCTCTTGACGCAAGGGCGAGACTGCGTGGAAACTGAGGCACCTGCGGTCTGACAACGCTGTCAGGCTGCCCGTCCCCGGTCGCCCTCTGCCCCATGACCTGCGGCCGGTGGTTCCTGTTCCCGGGGACGAGCGATCCGATGTCAGCCGCTCGCGCTCCCTCCCTCGTCACGGCGCCCCAGCGTGCTCTCCCGTTCGACAAGCTGGTAGTCCGCCCAGATGCGCCGGGGTTCGGGAGCGGCGCCCCCGAGCCGGGCGAGGACCGACTCCACCGCGAGCCGGCCGATGGCCGCCTTGTCCGGGGAGACGGAGGTGAGGGACACGGCTCCGAACCGTCCCTCGACCACGTCGTCGAAACCGACCACCGCGATGTCCTCCGGCACCCGCAGGCCCCGCGCGTGCAGCACCCGCATCGCGCCGATGGCCATGGGGTCGTTGAAGGCGAAGACCGCGTCGGGGCGCCTTCCCTCGTCGAGGAGGCGGGTCATGGCCGCCGCACCGTCCGCATGCCCCCAGCCGTCGGTGGCGGCGACGAGCCCCTCGTCGACGGGGAGTCCGGCGGCGGCCAGTTCCTCGCGCCAGCCGCGTACGCGGAGTTGGGCCGGCTGGTTGCTCCCGCGCCGCGCGCCGATGAACGCCACCTCCCGGCGCCCCAGACCGACCAGGTGCGCGACGGCGGCGCGGGCGGCGGCGACGTTGTCGATGGCGATGTGGTCGTAGGGCAGGTCGTAGTCCCGCTCACCGAGCAGCACCAGTGGCACGTTGCCGGAGCGATCGCGCAGGTCCTCGGTCTCCAGCTCGATGGGGCTAAGGATCAGCCCGTCGATGACCCGTGCCCGGAAACCCTGACTGACCAGCAGCTCCTGCTCGCGTCGCCCGCCCGTGTGGTCCAGGAGCACGGTGTAGTCGTGCTCGGCCGCGGTGTCGATGACGGCCGCGGCCAGTTCCGCGAAGTAGGGGTTGCCCAGTTCGGGCAGGGCGAGCGCGATGATGCCCGTACGTCCCGCCCGCAGGTGACGGGCCGTCAGATTGGGACGGTAGCCGAGTTCGTCGATGGAGCGCTGGACGCGTTCGCGCATGGCGGGGGTGACGTGCTGGAAGTTGTTCACCACGTTGGAGACGGTCTTGATGGAGACCCCCGCGTGCGCGGCGACGTCCTTGAGGCTGACCCGCACGGTGTTCCCTTCCCTGAGCTGCCGACTCGGGTGGTCGGTGCGGGTCCGGTGTCGTCACCCTGAGCCGTGCGCCGAGCCCGTGCGCTGGTTTTGCAACGTTATACATCCGTTGTCGTCGCGCTGACAAGGCGTGGTCGGACTCCCCTCTCCGCCGCGCCGGTATTCGCCCGACCGGACGCGGGGCCGGGGACGACACGGTACGCGGCCATGCTCGTCCGCCCTGTTTACATCGATGTACATGCGCCTCTACCCTGGCGCGGATTTCCTCCTCGCAGGAAGGAAGACCACCGTGATCCTCCGCCTGTACCACCTCCTCCGACGCACCCGCGCACGGCTCGCGCTGTACGGTTCGGCCGGCGTCCTCAGCCTGGCACTGGCCGTTCCGGCCACGGCCGGCGTCCCCTCGCTCCCCGTCTCCCCGACGCCCGTCGCGGCGGACACCACCACCGCCGCCGCGGCCACCGGGACGCCGTTGCGCGACGGCACGGGTCTTTACCCCCGTGCCGTGCGGCTCGCCCACAACGGCACGGCCAACGGGCGTGTCCTCGCCAGTGTCGTCACCTTCGACGGCGACAACGGCGTCGGCGCCGTCCACGAGAGCACCGACGCGGGTGCGAGCTTCCGCGAGGTCGGCCGGGTCGTCGATCCCGAGTCCGCGGCGGGCCAAGGCCTGTGCTGCACCACGCTGTTCGAGCTGCCCCGGCAGGTGGGCGGGCTGCGGGCGGGCACACTGCTGTGGGCCTCGTCCGCCGGCCAGGACGAACAGAACCGCCGCATGGCGCTCAGGATCTGGCGGAGTGACGACGTGGGACGCACCTGGTCCTATCTGTCCTCGTGCGCCGTCGCCGGCGGCACCGGCGGGCTGTGGGAACCGGAGTTCTCCGTGGCCGCGGACGGCGCGCTGGTCTGCCACTACTCCGACGAGACCGACCCCGGACACAGCCAGAAGCTGGTCGCCGCGCGCAGCTACGACGGCGTCCACTGGCAGGACCACCACGACACCGTGGCGAGCGGCTGGTCCGAGGACCGGCCCGGGATGCCGGTGGTCCGCGAACTGCCGAACGGCAGCTACTTCATGAGCTACGAGATCTGCAATCCGGGTGGCCAGTACCAGTGCGTGGTGCACTTCCGGACTTCCGTCGACGGCTGGAACTGGGGAGACCCCGCCTTCCTCGGGTACCGGCCGGAGACCGTGGACGGCAAGTACTTCCGCGCGGCACCGACCGTCGCCTGGGCACCGTCACCGGACGGCGCGCCGAACGGGCGGCTGCTGCTGATCGGCCAGCGGCTCCTGAACAGGGACGGCACACCCGCCGCCGAGAGCGGCCGCACGATCCTCGCCAACACGGAGAACGGCAGCGGGCCGTGGTACGAGGTCGAGGCGCCGGTCGCCGTGCCGGCGCCCGAGGTGAACTACTGCCAGAACTACAGCTCGCCCCTGCTGCCGTCCGCGGACGGTCGCCGGGTGCTGGAGATCGCCACCGACTGGGACGGCTCGGTGTGCAAGCCGTACTTCGCCACCGGAAGCGTCACCGGCACCGGGGACGCGGCCGGGGTCGCCGACGGCGCCCTGTACCGGCTGGTCAACGCGGGCAGCGGACACTGTCTCGACGTGGCGGCCGACGCGCGGGAGGCCGGGGGCAACGTCCAGCAGTGGACCTGCAACGGCCTCGGTCCGCAGAGCTGGACGGTGCGCGCCCACGGCGCCGACGGCCACTTCACGCTGACCGGGCGAAACAGCGGCCACTGCCTGGACGTGGAGAACGGGTCGCCCACGCCGGGGGCGAACGTCCGGCAGTGGTACTGCAACGGGCTGGCCGCGCAGGACTGGCGGCTGGAGAACGCGGGCCGGGGCTACTACCGGCTGGTCGCCCGCTCCAGCGGCCAGTGCCTGGACGTCTCGCAGGGTTCGCGGGAACCGGGCGCCAACGTCCAGCAGTGGACCTGCAACGGGCTGCAACCACAGCTCTGGCGGCTGGAGCGCGTCTGACGCCGACGGCTCCCGGCGGGGGGCCGCCGACGGCAACTCGTGCGGCTGCTAACGCCGTTCGTGCGCCGGTCCCCCGCGGTTGTCGTCGAGCATCCGCTCCAACCGGTCGAACCGCTCGTGCAGCGCTCGGCTCGCCTCCGCGTACGCCTGCTGAGCGGCCTCCTCGGTGTGGCGCACCAAGTGTCCCCGGCGTTCCTGTTCCTTTCCGACGAACCAGGTGGCCAGCGCGGCGGTGACCAGGCCGAAGGCGGTGATCCCGGCGACCATCACCACCACGGCCACGATCCGTCCCCAGAAGGTCACGGGATACAGGTCGCCGTAGCCGACGGTCGTCGCGGTCTCCACGGACCACCACAGGGCGCGCGGATAGGTGGTCAGCTGTGCCCCCGGTGCGCCGTGCTCGGCGAGGACGGCGAGGTAGGAACCCACGAGGACCACGATCACCAGGACGACCGTCGCGGCACCGGCGGCCTTGACGTGCAGCGCCCCGCCCCGGCGTCCGAGCAGCAGTTCGGCCAGTCTGGCCAGGAGATCGGACAGCATGCGTGGCATGCTCCGCCACCGGCCGGAACAGCGACGCGGCAACGCGCCGGGGCGAGCCGAACCCACCCGAACAGGGGTACGCGGGCGCCGGACCCGGCGGCTCGTGGCGGGCACACGGTCGAGACCGGTGTCGCGCCCGGACGCAGAGGCTCCCGGGATGAGTACGATCACCTGAGCCCAACCGAGTGTGCGAGCGGAGGCCCGCCGCGGGGGACGCCGGAAAGGTGGACGCATGCGCCGAATACTGCTCCTCACTTCGTTGTTGCTGTTCACCGCCGGCTGCGGGTCGGTCCAGTCCTCACAGGGCGAGGCGACGGACGCCGCCCGAAAGGCCGCCAGGAAGGCGGGCGAGCAGTTGTACGGTCAGCGCCCCCGCACCGCGCGGGAGGTCGGGCTCGCCGCCTCCCGCATCGACGGGGTGAAGGTGCTGCGGGTGACGGGCACTTCCACCCACGAGGGGAACGGCGTCGACGTGGTCGTCCGTACGTCCGGCTCGGCGTACAACGGATGGTTCGACGTCGAGGAGATCATCGTGCGGCGCTGTTTCACGCTGCGGGTGTCCCCCGAGTCGCGGTGGCGTGAGGAACCCGATGACGCGGACTGCCCGGACGGTCCGGCGCCGACCTTCGCCCCGCCTCCCGAGCCGCCGCGGCTGCCCGGCGAGGAGCTACGGGCGAAACTCCCGAGGGTCCCGCCGGGTGGCCGGGTGAACGAGGCCGAGGTGCGCCGTGCGCTCGCCGCGCTCGACCTCGACCCGGCCATACGTACCGAAGTGACGGCGGAGGGCGGCCGGGTCGGCGTCCTCCTTTCGGTCGAGGGCAATCACTTCGACCCGCAGGACTGCCTGCTGGCCCGCGTCGGACCCGGTGCCACCGAGGTGTGGGTGCCGCCCCGTATCCAGCGGATGCCCGGGGAGGGCGGCTGTACCGTCGCCAACGCCCTCGACCCGGTACCGCCGCCGCACTGAGAGAGCCGGGGACCACTTGACGAACCGTGAGGGAGAAGCGTGACGGGGATGCCTTCGAAGGACGTCGCCTCCGGGATGCGCGAGGCGGCACGTGCGCTGATCGCCGTACTGGAGCCGGAACAGGTGCGTGAACTGCGCGCGGCGCCCGACCGGTTGGACGCGCCCGAGCTGCGCGAGTGGACCTATCTGCCGGGCCCGCGCCCCGGACTGCCCACCGAAGGGCTCGACGACCGGCAGCGCGAGGCGGTCGACGCCCTCCTGGCCACGGCGCACAGCGCGGCGGGAGCGGAGCTGGTGCGCGGCGCGATCGAGGTGGAACGGCACCGCCGTGCCCTGCAGGGGCCCTTGGGCCCGGACCGCTACTGGGTGCGGCTGCTCGGCGACCCGGACGGCGGACAACCGTGGGGCTGGCGGATGAACGGCCACCACCTCGCCGTGCACGTACTGGTCACGGCCGCCGGGATCCGGGTGACGCCCCACTTCGTCGGCTCGGAACCGGCTCGCGTCGGCAGCGGACCACGGACGGGCCACCGGCTCCTCGGACCCGAGGAGGACCTGGCCAGGGCGCTTGTCACAGACCTGCCGGGCAGCGCACGGGCGGTCACGGTGTTCGCCGCCACGCCGCCGGACGACATCACGACCCGGGACGATCCGTTCGCCGATCCGGGTCTTCTTCCGGACGGTCTGACGCACGACCGCATGACGCCCGGTCAGCAGCACCTTCTGCAGCGCCTGGTGCGCCGCTATCTCGACCGTGCGCCCACCGCGTACGCCCGCGAGTGCTGGTCCGAGACGGTGACCCGTGGACTGGGTTCCCTCTCCTTCGCCTGGGCCGGCGGCCTCGAGCCCGGGGACCGGCACTACTACTGCGTCCGCGCCCCGGACTTCCTGATCGAGTACGACAACACCCAGGACGACGGCAACCACGCCCACTCGGTCTGGCGCCACGTCCGCCACGACTGGGGGGCCGACCTGCTCCGCGGGCACTACTCGGACCAGCACGCGTAGGCCGTCGTCCCGCGCGGGCCGTCCCGGCCGTGTCCTCAAGAGTGGCGGTGGTAGGCCTTGTTGGCGATCCGCCAGCCGTCGTCGGCGCGGACCAGCAGGAAGACGTCGGTGAACCTGTCCGCACCGTGCCGCAGCGTCATGGTGGCGGTCGCGACGGTGCCGTGGACCGCGACGGCGTCGATCCGGCGGGCGCGGGTCGGTTCGTCCGGGGCCGGCCGCCCCTCGAAGAGGGAGCAGTACTCCTCCAGGCCCCAGGAGACGAACGCGCCGTCCCGGACGCCTTCGATGTGGGCGGTGGGCAGGAACGCGTCGCGGAAGTGCCCGGGGTCGCCGGTGGCGTGGCCGCGGACGTAGGCGCGGAGCGGATCGAGTACGGCCCCCTCCACGGCCGGCACGGCGGCGGCGACGGCGATGTCGGCCTCGGGGTCGACGGCGGGCCCGGCCAGGTCGTCCCCGCTGCGCAAGGGCGCGTTGGACGCCGCGGCGAGCAGCGCCATGTCCTTGGCCAGCGCCCCGACGGTGAACTCGGCCGTGCGCGGGGCCGGACGGCCGGTGAGCAAGGGACGCTTGCGGGCCACGAGCCCTCCGAGCGCGCCGAGTTCGAGAACGTCGAGCACCTGCTCGCGGGGCAGGCCGAGCGCGTCGCCCTGCCGCAGTGAGTCGCGCAGCGCGAGGAGGGCTCCGGCAAGGCTGCTGTTGGCGACGAGTTTGAGTGCGGCGGCGGTGGCGGCATCGTCGACGCGTCGCACGGTACCCAGCGATTCCAGCACCGGCCGGGCTCTGTCGAGCGTGCCCTGTTCGGCGGCGGCGAGGATCCGGAGCGTTCCGCCGGCCGCGGCCGGGACGGAGCCGATCACGGGCGCGTGGACGTAGGACCGGCCGAGTCGACGCGCGAGCTGCGACGCCTGGGCGGGTGCGACGGTACTGGTGTTCAGCACGACGGTGTCCGTGCGCAGCGAGTCCCGGACGTCGTCGAGGACCTGTCGGCAGGCGGGCCCGTCGAACAGCGACAGGAGCACGAGGTCGGCCTTCGCCGCCGCGGTGGCCGGGTCGTCGGCCACCTCGACGGTGCCCGACGTGTGCCCGGAGCGTGTCCAGCCGACGACGTCCCAGCCCTGGGCGGTGAGCCGGGTGGCGATCGCCTCTCCCATGCGTCCCAGGCCGAGGACGGCGATGGTGCGGTGCGTTCGTGGTGCGGTCATGGACGCCACACTGGTGGATCGGAAGAGTTGCGACAAGCGCAGATTTCGCACTGCCGGCATGCGCGTCACGCATACCGGCCGCCATACTGGCGCGATGGACCTGACTGTGTGGCGGACCTTCGTGACCGTGTGCCGCCTCGGGTCGCTGTCGGCGGCCGCCGACGAGCTGAATCACACGCAGTCGGCCGTCTCCCGACAGATCGCCGGGCTGGAGCGGCAGCTGGGTGTGACGCTGGTGGAGCGCCATGCGCGTGGTGTGCGTCCGACGTCTGCCGGTGACGTGTTCCGGCGCCACGCCCTGACCACCCTCAACGAGGCCGACCGGGCCGTCCGCGCCGCACGTGACGTTCGCGACGGGGCGACCGGCCGGCCGTTGGCCGTCGGCGCCGCCCCCTCCCTGGCCTCCGGAATCGTTCCGGAGGCCATCCGCGGCCTGCTGGACAGGGGCGGACGCCTCCGCTGGAGCCTGGTCCCCGGCCTGAGCGGGCAGTTGCACCGGCGCGTGGCCGACGGTGACCTCGACATCGCCGTCGTCACCGACGCGCCTCCCGGCCTGCCCCAGGACTCGCAGGTCGAACGGCGCTTCCTCGGGCTGGACGCCATGGTCGTCGTCCTGCCCGTCGGTCATCCCCGGGCCGGGAGCGGCCCCGTGCACATTCGGGCGCTGGCCGAGGAGGTCTGGGTCGAGGACAACGACGGCTCGGCGGCGCTACTGCGCCAGCACGCCGCCCGGGCCGGAGTCGGTGCCCGCATCGAACTGGACGCGGCCGATCTGCCCGGCAAGCTTGCCTTGGTGGCGACCGGTCACGCCATCGCGCTGATACCCGGAGTACTGACGCGTGCTCTGCGAACCGACGTCACGACCGTGCGCCTCGTGGATCCCCCGACCCGGGGGATCTACACGATCACGCCACGCCGTGGCCCCCACCCCGGTGCGGCATCCCTCCACGACGAGCTCACCCTCGCGTTCACCACACCGGGCGGCCGCGTCCGGGAGAACACCGCAGCGAAGAAGGAGACCCCCGCATGACGATCCAGCGGCTGGACAACGTACTCGTCGTCGTCGACGACCTCGACACCGTCGTCGCGTTCTTCGTCGAACTCGGCCTGGAACTGGAGAGCAAGGGACCGCTCGAATGGCGCGGGGCGGAGCGTGTGATCGGGCTCGACGACGTCCGGCAGGACGTGGCCATGCTGCGGGTTCCGGGCGGTCCGGGCCGGGTGGAGCTGGCGAAGTTCCACCGCCCGGAGGCCGTCGTTCCCGAGCCGCGCGAGGCGCCCGCGAACACCCTGGGCCTCCGGCGCGTCATGTTCGCCGTGGACGACGTCGACGACCTCGTCGCCCGGCTGCGGGCCCGTGGTGTCGCCGAACTCGTGGGCGAGGTCGTGGAGTACGAGAACGTCTTCAGGCTCTGCTACGTGCGCGGCCCCGAGGGCATCGTCGTGGGGCTCGCCGAACAGATCGGCTGAGGACAGCGAGGGCCAAGCGCCGAGGCCCCGCGCATCCGCAGGCGGGGCCCGGGCCCGCGGCGTTGCGATGTCAGTCCGGTGCGGGCCCCAGCAGGTCGGCCAGTACGGCTTCCGGCCCGCGGACCACGCTCCGTACCGTCACGGACTCGTACCGCGTGTCTCCGAGCACCGCGCGGACGGTGCTCTCGTAGTGGGCGCGCGTCGGACCCAGCTCCGGTGTCCCGCGCTGCGGGTGGCCCACCGAACTCCACAGGGTCTCGCCGACGGCGCAGGCCTCCGCGGCGGGTTCCGCGGCGCCCCCCGGCCGCGAGCGCGGCGGCCGGGTCGTCCGCCGTGTGGTCGGAGAAGTCGAGTGCGTCGGCGACCGTGGCGACCAGGAGCCGGTCGTCGGGGAACGGCCAGAGCTCGGCGAACGCGACAGCTCGACCGTCGGTGGCGCGTGACCGGTGCGTCGCCTGCGGGGCGAGTCCGCTCTTGCCGACGCCGCCCATTCCCGTGAGGGTCACGAGACAGTGCCCGCGCAGCACCTCGTCCACCCGGTCCGGTTCACGCGTGCGTCCGACGAATCCCGCCGGTATCTCAGGGAGGTTGCTCAACACCCGCACAGTCTCGCGTGCCGGCCCGCGCCCGTGTGGCCGCCTTTCGCCCCTACGCGTGCACCGGGTCGGCTCCACCACCCGTGCGACGCCCTAGCGGCCGGCGGGCTTCGCGACGGCTCGACGCTACCGTGTGGTACATGAAGCCTGTCACCGTGTCGATCGGCGTGCCCCAGACGCCCGAGCAGGTCTACGACTTCCTCGACGTCATGGCACACCACGAGCGATTCACGAATCACTACCTGTCCGACTGGCGCTACGGCGGCCCCGCCTGCGGTATCGGCTCGCGCGCCACCGTCACCGCCTCGCTGGGCGGCACGAGGACCGAGGTCGGCATCGAGGTGGTCGAGGCCGACGGGCCGCGGCGGATCGTCGAACGCAACGTCAGCGCGGGCGGCCGGCGCCTGGCCCACGGGACCTACGCCATCGAGCCGCTGCCGACCGGCGGGGCCGCCGTCTCGTTCACTTACGCCTGGGTACGCGCCCCGCTCGCCGACCGCCTGCTGGCCCCGGTCGTGCGCGGCACGATGCGGCGGGCCAACCGCACGGTCATGCGCCGCCTGGCCGCCGAACTGGCCCGCTACACGTCCGCCACCGGGGCCTGACGGCGCCGAAGGCCGTCCGCCGCCGCCGAGCGCCCGGACCGCCCGCCTGTCCGCCCTTCCGCCCTTCCGTCCTCCGCTCATCCCCTCGTTCGTTCTTCCGTTCTCCCGTCACGCGATCAGCGGCCTGTGGCCGATTGGGAGCAGTTCGGCGGTCCCACACCTGTCGCGCACCGGCACTCAGGTGTACGGTCTCGGGCCGACGGCGTTTGGGAGCGCTCCCACCCGCCGCCCGGAATGTCATGCGCACGACAGTCAAGGAGGAATGCCTTGAAACGTCTTCTGGCCCTGCTCGCGACCGGCGCATCGGTCGTCGGTCTCACGGCGCTCGTCGGCCCCCCGGCGCAGGCCGCAACCGGCTGTACGGTCGAGTACACGATCACCAGCCAGTGGTCCGGCGGATTCCAAGCCGGTGTGAAGGTCACGAACCTGGGTGATCCCGTCAGCGGGTGGACGCTCGGATTCACCCTGCCGGACACCGGACAGAAGGTCGTCCAGGGGTGGAACGCGGCCTGGTCACAGTCTGGTGCCGCGGTCACCGCAGGCGGCGTCGACTGGAACCGCACCCTGTCCACCGGCGCGTCCGCCGACCTGGGATTCGTGGGGTCCTTCACGGGTTCCAACCCGGCGCCCACGTCCTTCGCCCTCAACGGCGTGACCTGCACGGGATCCGTCACCGATCCACCGACGGACCCCCCGACCGATCCGCCCGCCACCGGCGCCCCCGCCGACGTCAACGGGCAACTGCACGTCTGCGGTGTGCATCTGTGCAACCAGTACGACCGTCCCGTTCAGCTCCGCGGCATGAGCACGCACGGCATCCAGTGGTTCGGCGAGTGCTACGGCGACGAGGCCCTGGACGCGCTGGCCGACGACTGGAAGTCGGACCTGCTCCGCGTGGCCATGTACGTACAGGAGGACGGCTACGAGACCGACCCGGAGGGCTTCACCGGTCAGGTGAACCGTCTGGTCGACATGGCCGAGGCACGCGGCATGTACGCGGTGATCGACTTCCATACGCTGACGCCGGGCGATCCGAACTACAACCTCGACCGCGCCAAGACGTTCTTCTCCTCCGTCGCCGCCCGCAACGCCGACAAGAAGAACGTGATCTACGAGATCGCCAACGAACCCAACGGCGTGAGCTGGACGGCCATCAAGAACTACGCCGAGCAGGTCATCCCGGTGATCCGGGCCGCCGACCCGGACGCCGTCGTCATCGTCGGCACCCGCGGCTGGTCCTCGCTGGGGGTCTCGGACGGCGCCAACGAGAGCGAGGTGGTCGACAACCCCGTGAACGCGACCAACATCATGTACGCGTTCCACTTCTACGCCGCGAGCCACAAGGACGCCTACCGGTCCACGGTGAGCCGGGCGGCCGCCCGACTGCCGCTCTTCGTCTCCGAGTTCGGCACGGTGAGCGCCACCGGCGGGGGTGCGGTGGACCGGGCGAGCAGCATCGCGTGGCTGGATCTGCTCGACCAGCTGAAGATCGGCTACGCGAACTGGACGTACTCCGACGCCGACGAGGGCAGCGCCGCGTTCAAGCCGGGCACCTGCGGCGGTACCGACTACAGCAGCAACGGCGTGTTGACCGAGTCCGGGGCTCTGCTCAAGAGCCGCATCAGCACCGCCGACGACTTCCCGACGAGTTGACCCGCGGCGGGGCTGCGGGTCGTCCAAAGCCCCGCCCCGGTCGGCGGCCGCATGTTCAACGGCGCCGGTCGGCGACGGCTTTGACGATGGCGGCCACCTCCCCGCGCTCGGTGGGCCGAGGGTCGACCGAGTTGTGGATGGAGAGTCCTTCGATCAGGGCGTCGAGGGCCCGCGCGGTGAGCGGGTCGAAGTGTCTGGCCAGCGAATCCCGGCTGGCTCGCATCCAGGACCGCATGACGGCGCGCACCTCGGGATGACGGGTGGCGAAGGCGTACAGCTCGTAGCTGAGCAGGAGGTTGCGGTCGGTTCCCCAGACCTTGCCGCAGATGATCTCGACGACCGCCGCCTCGGCCTCCCGGCGGGTCCGCGCGGCCTCCAGAAGGGCGCCGTAACGCGTGGAGACGGTCTCGGCGAGCCGGGTGAAGGCGTCGGTCAGCAGATGCTGCATGTCGTCGAAGTAGTAGGTCAGTGACCCCAGCGGCACCCCCGCCGCCTCGGCGATCTTGCGGAAGGTCACTTTGATGGCGCCGTGCTCGGCGATGACGTCGAGCGCGGCGTCGAGGATGCGCTCGCGGCGCCGGGGGTCGTTGGGGCCACGGGTGCTGCCTGTCATCGCCGTTGTCTGCCTTGTCTTCTCGGCCCCCCACCCGGTATGTACATTTGTGCATACTCGGTGGGTGACGCGGGGTCGTCGCCTGCCTGTCCCATTGTCTCCAACACCGGCGGAGCCCCTCCTTGACAGACCGCGCCATACGCCGACGCCGCCGGGCGCTGTTCCTCTTCTTCTTCCTCAATGGCATCGCCATGTCGTCCTGGGTCACGCGCACGCCGGACATCCGTGACCGTCTGGGCGTGTCGACGGGGCAGATGGGACTGGTGCTGTTCGGTCTGTCCGTCGGGTCGATGACCGGCATCCTCTTCTCCGGCCGTTTCGTCTCACGGTTCGGGACCAGACCCGTGACGGCGCTCGGCACGCTGTTGATCACCACGAGCGTGGCCGTCGTCGGCGTGGGCAGCGCACTGGCCTCCGCTCCCCTGGTCACCGTGGGACTGTGTGTGTTCGGCGTCGGGGTCGGGTCGGGTGAGGTGGCGATCAACGTGGACGGTGCCGACGTGGAACGGATCACCGGCACGGCGGTACTGCCCACGCTGCACGGCTGCTTCAGCCTGGGCACCGTCGTCGGAGGCCTGGCCGGCATGGCGGCCACCGCTGCGGCGTTCCCCGCCCACTGGCACCTGCCGGCAGTGGCCGTGGTGACGACCGCGATCTTCGCGTACGCCATCGGTGCCGTCCCCGCCGGGACCGGAATCCGTGCGGTGCCGTCTTCCTCGGACTCCACGCGGGACTCACGGCCGCAGGTGTGGAGGGACCGACGGCTCCTGGTGATCGGGGCCATCGTCCTGGCCATGGCCCTCGCCGAGGGGGCCGCCAACGACTGGCTGCCCCTGCTCATGGTCGACGGTCACGGGCTGGACGCCGCCGTCGGCTCGCTCGTCTACGTGGGGTTCGCCGCGGCGATGACTCTCGGGCGCTTCAGCGGTACGTTCTTCCTCAGTCGTCACAGCCGCGCGACCGTGGTGCGGGCCAGCGCGGTCTCCGGAGCGATCGGTCTGTGTCTGGTCATCTTCTCCGACAACGCCGTCGTCGCGGCGGCCGCCGTGCTGTTCTGGGGACTCGGCGCGTCCCTGGGTTTTCCGGTGGCCCTGTCGGCGGCCGGTGACTCGGGCCCCGACGAGACCGCCCGTGTCGGGCTCGTGGCGACGATCGGTTACATCGCCTTCCTCGTGGGGCCGCCCACCCTCGGTTTCCTGGGCGATCACTACGGGCTGCGCCCGGCGATGGTCGTGGTGCTGGCCTTCGTCGCCACGGCCGTTCTCGCGGCCCCGGCCGCCGGCACCCGCGCGTCCCACCGACAGACAGGTGACGCCGGCATCCCCGCCGATCTCGTCGCGGAACGTCCGGTGCGGCGCACCGAGGGATGACAGCCGGTGGCCGCGGCCGTCGGTGCCGCGGACGGCCCGGGGCGAAAATTCGCCGGCTCCGCTCAGCCCGGGATGCGAGGCGCTCGTCGCCGGTCTCGACAGCCCCGCGCTGCGGATCCTGGCCGCCTGCACTCGCGCGGAGGCCGACTACGACGTCCCCGACCTCCTTCCCCCGGCACTCGACGAACTGGGCCTGGCCTTCTGCGCCGCGGGCAGTCCTGCCGGACGGGAAGCCGGTGCGCGGGCACTGGCCGCCCGGATGCTCGCGGGGGAACTGACACCACGCGAGCTGACGCTCCGGATCCACCAGCGCTTCGGACACGAACTGCCTCTGACGGAGCGGCTCGCCCAACTGGACGACGAGTACGACCTCCTCGGGTACGACGACGGGACACCGGCCCGGGTAGACGCCGAAGTCACGGCGGAAGCCCTGCGGCTTGCCCGGCGTCCCCACGTTCCGGACGACGCGTGAGGTCCTGGGGTTAGGGTCGTGGCCGATCAGTGTCACTCGGGAGGGGCGTCAGGGATGAGCAGTGTGGTCACGGCGGTCAGCAGCAACGGCACGTACTCGTTCACCAAGCCGAACCGGAACAGCATCACGCTCCTCGCCGGGCTGGGTGTGGAGGGCGACGTACACGCCGGCGTGACGGTCAAGCACCGTTCGCGGGTCGCGCAGGACCCCACCCAGCCGAACCTGCGCCAGGTCCACCTCCTCCACGAGGAACTCTTCGCCGAGGTCGGCGCGGAGGGATTCAAGGTGTCGTCCGGTGACCTCGGCGAGAACATCACCACCCGCGGCATGGATCTGCTGGGGCTGCCGGTCGGCACGCTGCTGCGCATCGGCGACGACGCCGTGCTGGAGGTGACCGGCCTGCGCAATCCCTGCCTGCAGATCGACAACTTCCAGGAGGGGCTCCTGAAGCGGGTCGTCGGCCGTGACGAGGCCGGGAACGTCGTGCGCAAGGCCGGAATCATGAGCATCGTGAAGCACGGCGGCACGGTGCGTCCCGGTGACACGATCACAGCGGAACTTCCCAGCGAGCCGCACCGGCCCCTCGACCGCGTCTGACGTCCTTCTCCCGGCTGTCGGCCCTGACGACCGTCCGGGCTCTCCGAGGCGGGCACCCCGGCGGCCGTGGAGTCCGCGGGCCGGGACACGCCGCAGCAACTCGGCCGGCACGGCACGCTCCTGGGGTGCCAGGCATTCGAGGAACCGGTCCTGCGAGCGCTGAGCCACCTCGATCAGGTGCCGCTGGAGTCCTTCCCCCTCGGGCGTGAGGGCGACGAGTTGCCGACGACGGTCGGCGGGGCCGCGGGCGCGCCGGACGTGGCCACGGCCCTCGACAGGAGGTGGCGCCGGCCACCAGGGAACTCGCCGCCGCTCCTGCCCGGGGTGCCCTCGGACAGCGGCCGGGCCGGACGGTCAGACGACCGGCGGGCGGCCCAGACGCGTCATCCGGGCCACGGTCGCCCACCGCATCGGCCGCCGCGGACCGCCCGGCAATCGCACCCCCTCGGCGAATCCGGCCGCCCACGCCCGCAGACCGCCCCACGACCGTGTCCGCGCCAGGGTCAGCAGGGTCCAAGTCGCGAGATAGGCCGGCACCAGCGGCGCGGGCAGGTGGCGTTTGGCCAGCCACACCCGGTTGCGGGCCGTCATCCGGTGGTACACGGCGTGCCGGGCCGGTGACGTCCAGGGGTGCTGGAGCAGCAGCGACGGCTCGTACACCACCCGCCATCCGTCGTCGAGCGCCCGCCACGCGAGGTCGGTCTCCTCATGGGTGAAGAAGAAGGCGTCCGGCCAGCCGCCGATCCGGTCCAGCATCCGCATCGACAGCGCGTGCCCGCCGCCCAGGAACGTGGTCACCTCGCCGCCGCGCAACGGGTCCTTCGACCGCAGCCGAGGAACGTGCCTGCGCTGGGTGCGGCCGCGCTCGTCGGCGATACGGAACGACACGATCCCCAGCCGCCGGTCGGCCTCGTACATCGCGGCCAGTGTCTCGAAGACGTCCGTGTCGACGAGCAGTCCGTCGTCGTCCAAGTCGACGACGACGTCCACGTCCCCGCATGCCCGCAGGTGCTCGACGGCCGCGTTCCGGCCGCCGGAGACGCCCAGGTTCTCCTCCAGTTCCACCCCGTCCACGCCGGCGGGCAGCTCCGGCAGCGGGCTGCCGTTGCCGATCACCACGGTGCGTGTGGCCGGCAGTGTCTGCCCGGCCACCGAGTCCAGCAGCGCCCGCAACTCCGCCGGCCGGTTGCCCATGGTCAGGATGGCGATCCCCAGACGTGGGTGGCTCACGGGTGAACTCCGATCGACGTCACGATCGACGCAGCCTATCGGCCCGTGCCGTGCGCCGTGTCCCGTCCACGCAGGGGGCGGGGCGCCGTCAGTTCTTGACCGCGACTCCGCAGACGGACACATCGGCCGTCGCCTCCTCGGGCCGGTCCTCGTCCGGGCGCCAGGTACCCGTGGACACGACTCCCGGCTCCACCAGGGTCAGTCCGGCGAAGTAGGCCTCGATCTGCTGCGGGGACCGCAGGTGGTAGGTGTTGGCCGACTGTCCGTTGTATGCCTCGACCGCCCTGTTGAGCGCCTCGTTGCCGTCGGTGCCGTCGCTCAGGGCCAGGTAGCTGCCCGGGGGCAGCCCCGAGAGCAGCGAGTTCACCAGCTCCGCCGGACGTTCGGCGTCGGAGATCTGTCCGATGATCCCCAGCATGGTGAGCGCGACCGGACGGCTGAGGTCCAGGGTCTTGGCGGCTTCGGCCAGAATCCGTTCCGGGTCCCGGACATCGGCGTCGATGTAGGCGCAGGCGCCCTCCGGGCTGCTGGTGAGCAGTGCCTGGGCGTGGGTGAGGACGAGGGGGTCGTTGTCCACGTACACGATGCGGCTCTCCGTCGCGATGCGCTGGGCCAGTTCGTGCGTGTTGTCCGCGGTGGGCAGTCCCGTGCCGATGTCGAGGAACTGCCGGATGCCGGCCTCACCCGCCAGGAAGCGCACCGCCCGTGCCAGGAACCGCCGTTGCAGCCGGGCCACGGCGGCGAACTCGGGGAACGTCGACAGGATGACGTCGCCGGCCTGGCTGTCGACGGGGTAGTTGTCCTTGCCTCCCAGCAGGTAGTTCCAGACCCGGGCGGAGTGCGGACGATCGGTCTGCAGTCTGGCTCTGACTTCTTCACTCGGATGACTCATGGGCAAAGCTTCACACAGAGCTGCGCATCTTTGGGTCAAGTGCTGTGCAGTCGCGTGGCATTGGGGTCAGCCGGACGGCGGGACCGGGGACCGCAGGCCGAGCCACTGCTCGGCGTCCCACGCGTGGAACCGCTCGGCCTCGGTGAAACCCAGCTTCGCGGCGAGACGCATCGAACGGAGGTTGGCGGTCTGGGTGGTCAGCACGACCGGCTCGCCGGGAAGGACGCCGCCGAGCCAGTCGAGTGCCGCCGCGCACGCCTCGGCGGCGTACCCGGACCCCCACGCCCGCGGCAGGAACAGGTAGCCGAGGTCGACCATTCCCACCGCGGCCGGGCGTTGGTGCTCCGACGGTCTCCTGAGCAGGATCTCGCCGATCATCGCCCCGTCGAGTTCCACGACGAAACACCCGGGCCACCGCCCCGGCACCCCGGGCATCTCGCGCTCGAGCTCCTCGCGCGTACGGGGTCCGCCGAGGTAGGTGTGCACCTCCGGCGACGCCAGCAGCTCGACGAACACCGCACGGTCCCCGGCCTCGGACTCGCGGAGCACGAGTCTCTCGGTCCTGATCGGCTCGGGTGGCCAGGCGACGCGTCCCAGGTCAGACATGCGCGCAGGCTAACAGCCCGGGAGTGCCGTCGGCCGGGGATCAGCGCAGTCCGGCGAAGAGGTCGTCCTCCGGCAGGGCCGCGCCGGTGGTGTCCCGGACGCGCACGAAGGTCTCCATGCCCATCAACTCGCCGAACCTCTCCTTGCCCATCCTGAGGAAGAAGATGTTCTCGCCCTGACTGGCGTGCGCGGCCAGTGCGTCGAACTTCTGGCCGCTGAACGCGGTGGTGTCGACCCAGGTGGTGATCTCGTCGTCGGGCAGGCCGATCTCGGCCATCGCGGCGGCCTCGGCGGGGTCCGGCTCCGGCATGTCCTCGTGGAACTCGCGCATGATCTCGCCGAAACGCCCCATCATCGATCGGGGCGCCGTCGTCCAGTACACCTTCGGCGCCTGCTCCGTCATCTCCAGTGCCGCCATCGTGATGCGGTGCGCCTGGATGTGGTCGGGATGACCGTAGAAACCGTTCTCGTCGTAGGTGACGACCACATCGGGACGGTAGCGCCGCATGAGTTCCGCGAGTCGCGCGGCGCCTTCCGCCACAGGGGTCCGCCAGAAGGAACCGGGGGCGTCGTTGCTCGGCCAGCCCGCCATCCCGGAGTCGGCATAGTCCAGCAACTCGAGATCGCTGATCTTCAGGACCTCGCAGCTCTCCCGGAGTTCCTGCCGGCGCATCGAGGCGACGGCCGCCGGATCGTGTCCCGGGTCGCCCGGCTTGACACCCCCCGGTCCGTCGCCGCAACCGCCGTCGGTACACGTCACGAGCACCGTGCGGACGCCCTCCGCCGCGTACCGCGCCAGGACACCGCCCGTTCCGGTGGCCTCGTCGTCGGGATGGGCGTGCACGGCCATGAGCGTCAAGGGTCGGTCCGTCATAAGAGCTTTCCTCCTGCAGACATGCGTATAAATCCGAGTACGACGGGTGTGCGGCGATTCCGGAACCCTCTCCGCCGGGCGGGCAGCCTCGTGGTCAGGTGTCCCCCGCCCAGGGGCGCCGCTCTCTCCGCCTGTGCAACGGCGCGGGCCGGCCCCGCTGTTCCCGCTCCCGCCGCCCGGCGTCAGGGCGTGGGAACCGCCGACCCCGTGGGGTCGTCCGGGCCCGGTGTGTGGGGAAGGGGCCCCACGGAGCCGCCCTCCCAGAGCAGTGCCCGCCATCCCTCGTCGGGCGACCCGGCGAGGGTGACGATCCCCGTGTTGGCCAGGGGGTGGCGCGCGGCGTAGTCGATGTCCACGTTGTCGGCCCGCGCTGCCACCCACATACGGATCGCGGCACCGTGGCTGACCATCGCCACCGTCTGCGCGCCGTCCGCGTGCGCCTCGGCGACGACGGCGTCGAACCGGGCCAGCGCCTCCTCCCCGTTCTCGCCGCCGGGCATACGGAGCCGCACGTCCCCCGCGGACCAGGCGAAGGCGGTCCGCATGTAGGTGTGTGCCGCCTCGTCGTCGCCGCGCATCTCCAGATCACCCGCGGTCAGTTCCCGGATGCCTGCCCGGACCCGGACCTCCAGCCCGGTCGAGGCGGCCAGCGGCGCGGCGGTCAGCTGGGTGCGTACGAGCGTCGACGCGTACAGGACGTCGATCCTCTCCGGTGCCAGTGCGTCGGGCAGCGCCGCGGCCTGTTCCTGGCCGAGGGAGGTCAGACCGGGGCCGGGCTCGGCGGTGTCCAGGAGGTGCTTGAGGTTGGACGGGGTCTGGCCGTGCCTGATGAGCAGTAGACGCATGCGACGGGGCTTTCCGGGGGACGACGGGACGTCCCCACTCTGCCACGGTCCTGCGAGGACCCGCGGATCCCGCACCCGCCCGGCTCCCCCGTCTCACCAGTCGTGGACGGTGCCGTCGCGCAGGCGGTTCACGGGCAGGTAGGCGGGTTCGTAGGGGAAGCGGGCCGCGGCCTCGTCGTCGAGCTCGACCCCGAGGCCGGGGGCGTCACCGGGATGCAGGAGGCCGTCCTCGAAGCGGTAGGAGGTCCGGAACACCTCGAGCGTTTCCGGGGCGTGGCGCATGTACTCCTGGATGCCGAAGTTGTGTACGGCGAGGTCGAGGTGGAGAGCGGCCGCCATGCCCACCGGTGAGATGTCGGTCGGACCGTGCATGCCGGACTTGATGCCGTGGACGGCGGCCATGTCGAGCAGCTTCCGTACGGCGGTGATGCCGCCGGTGTGCGTCACCGCCGAGCGGACGTAGTCGATCAGCCTTTCCTGGAGCAGCGTGGTGTAGTCGTGGACCGAGTTGAAGACCTCCCCGATGGCCAGCGGGGTGGTGGTGTGCTGCCGGATCAGCCGCAAGGCCCGCTGGTCCTCGCCCGGTGTCGCGTCCTCCAGCCAGAACAGGTCGTAGGGCTCGAGGTCCCTGCCGAGCCGCGCGGCCTGGATGGGCGTCATGCGGTGGTGCCCGTCGTGCAGCAGCGGCAGCCCGGGGCCGAAGGTGTGCCGCACGGCTTCGAACACCGTGGGCATGTGGCGCAGGTAGGCGCGGGTGTCCCAGGTCTCCTCGGTGGGACGGGGGTGAGCGGCGCCCGTACGCCGGGCCGGCTCGTAGTCGTAGCGCTCCCCTGCTCCGGCGGCGGAGGCGGCGACGCCGTACACGGAGTCGAGGCCGGGGATGCCGCTCTGGATGCGGACGGCCCGGAATCCGTCGGCCAGGTGTTCGCGCACCGAGTCGAGCAGTTCGGGTATGTCCCGGCCGGAGGCGTGGCCGTAGGCCAGCGCGCCCGTGCGGCAGGCGCCGCCGAGGAGCTGGTACACCGGCAGGCCGGCGGCCTTGCCCTTGATGTCCCACAGCGCGGTGTCCACGGCGGCCACGGCCGCCATCGTGACCGGACCCCGGCGCCAGTACGCGCCCCGGTACAGGTACTGCCAGGTGTCCTCGACGGCATGCGCGTCCCGTCCGAGGAGCAGCGGGGCCACATGCTCTCGCAGGTAGGCCTCGACGGCCCTCTCGCGTCCGTTGAGGGTGGCGTCCCCGAGTCCGGTCAGCCCGTCCTCGGTGGTGATGCGCAGAGTGACGAAGTTGCGGCCCGGGCTGGTGACGACGACGTCGGCGGCGGTGATTTTCACGGGTCCGTCCTCGGGGTCTTGGAAACGGCATTCCGGCCAGTTCACGACCGGGTGCTGCACGCTTCGCCCGTGGAAGCGGGACGCCCGGCCACGACCACCCTTTTCCGCATCGCCGTGAACGTCAACGACACGAACCGGATCGGCAACGCCGCGCCGCGGCCGCCGCACACCACGGCACCCCGCTCAGGGCAGGGGTGTCCCACCGGTCACGTTCAGGATTTCCGCGGTGACGTACCCGGCCTCCTGGGAGGCGAGGTAGACGTACGCCGGGGCGAGCTCGGCCGGCTGCGCGGGACGGCCCAGCGGGCTCTGCTTCCCGAACTCGGCCGTGTCCGGCAGCGTCGCCGGGATCAACGGAGTCCACACCGGTCCCGGTGCCACCGCGTTCACACGGATACCGCGTTCCGCGACCATCTGGGCGAGTCCCTGGGTGAAGGTCACGATGGCGCCCTTGGTCATCGCGTAGTCCAGCAGGTGCGGGCTGGGCTTGTACGCCTGCACCGAGGTGGTGTTGATGACGCTGCCGCCCTCGGGAATGTGCGGCAGCGCGAACTTGGTCAGCCAGAACATGCCGTACAGGTTCGTCCGCACCACCCGGTCGAACTGCTCCGTCGTGATCGCCTCGATGCCGTCCGGCTGGGACATCTGGTAGGCCGCGTTGTTCACCAGGATGTCGATGCCGCCGAACTCCGCCACGGCCCGGTCGACCAGCGTCCGGCAGTTTCGCTCCTCACGGATGTCGCAGGAGACGGCCACGGCCTTCTGCCCGGCGTCCTCCACCAGGCGGGACGTCTGCCGCGCTTCGTCCTGCTCCTGCTCGAGGTACGTGAACAGCACGTCGGCGCCCTCACGCGCGAAGGCCAGGGCGACCGCCCGGCCGATGCCGGAGTCACCGCCCGTGACGACGGCCCTGCGCCCGGCCAGACGCCCCGCTCCGCGGTACGACTCCTCACCGTGGTCGGGTGGCGGGTCCATCGGCCCGGTCCAGCCCGGGTGCGGCTGGTCCTGGGCGGCGAAGTCCGGACGGGGATACTGATCGGTAGGGTCCTGCTGGCGATGCCGGTCGTCCGCCACGTCGGTCTCCCGTGTCTCGTTACGGCGCGGTCAGCGACCGTGTGCCCTGCCCCGCTGGTCCGAAAAGTCCGGCCTCCGACGACGGGCCGGGGCCGCCGGCCCCGGTGCGCTCCGGCCGCCGGTCTGCCGGGGCCGGACGGACCCGCCCGGCCGTTCGGTGCCACTAGGGTGTGCGGGATGACGCTGGAACTTGTGCAGGTGAACTTCAAGACGCGGGACGACGCGGCGCTCGGCCGGTTCTGGGCGGAGGCGCTCGGCTGGGGTGTTTCGAGCGAGGGGCCCAGTGTCACCAACCTGGAACCCGTGGGCTTCGACTGGCCGGACCCGTCCGCGGTCTGCGTCGATCTCGTCCGGGTCCCGGACCCGGAGACGGTGCGGTACCGGGTGCACATCGAGCTCGCCACCACCTCCGACGCCCATCAGGCGGAGCTGGTGACCCGCCTGGAGAAGCTCGGGGCGACGCACATGGGCGTCGGCCGGGGCGACGCGCCGTGGAAGGTGATGGCCGACCCGGAGGGCAACATGTTCAGCGTCCTGGAGCCCCGTGACCTGTACCGGGACACCGGACCGATCGCCGCCGTGGTCGTCGGCTGCGCCGACCCGCGCGACATGACCCGGTTCTGGGGCGAGGCGATCGGCTGGACCGTCCACGAGCTGTCCGACGACCGTGCTCTGCTGCGTTCCGCCAAGGACGTCGGGCCCTACCTCGAGTTCCGCCGCACGTCCGACGACGAGATCGTGTGGAACCGCGTCCATCTCGACGTGATGTCCGATCCGGTCGAGGACCAGGCGAGGGAGGTCGCCCGGCTCGAAGGGCTCGGCGCGACGCGGGCCGACGTGGGCCAGGGCGACGTCCCGTGGGTCGTCCTGACCGACCCGGCGGGCAACGAGTTCTGCGTCCTCGGGCGGGGCTGACGCCGGACCGCGCGCGTCACGATCGGCACGCGAATTGACTGATTGACGCCGCCTCCCGGCGGGCAGGGAGGCAGATGATGTCATGAGCACGACTCCTCTCCCCCACAAGGAGGTCGAGCATGCACGTCCGCACACTGACCGGACACCTCGCCGCGGCTGCGCTGGTGCTGGTGTCGTTGCCGCTGCTGAGCGGCGAGGCCGTGGCCGCCGGTTCGCCGGGCGCCGCCCCGGCCGCGGCCAGGGTCCTCACCTACGACGCGAGCGGCTCCGCCGAGTTCAGGTCCGCGGTCGACCGGGGCGCGGCGATCTGGAACGAGAGCGTCGAGGGCGCCGAGCTGCGTCCGGCCACGGCCGGGCAGCGGGCCGACATCCGCGTCCTGGCCGACGACGGCTGGCCGCGCGCCCTCACCACGTCCCTGGGCAGCGGCACCGTCTGGATCGGACGCCAGGCCGTGAACGAGGGCTACGACACGGTGCGTATCTCGTCCCACGAACTCGGTCACATCCTGGGGCTGCCGGACCGGAAGCCCGGGCCGTGCTCCAGTCTGATGTCGGGATCGAGTGCGGGCGTCCCGTGCACGAACCCCTACCCGAACGCGGCGGAGAGGGCGGAGGTCGAGAACAACTTCACCGGCACGGCCGGTTCGCTGGCGGTCGCGGAATCGGTTCCCGTCCTCGTCGCGGACCGACCGGGCGACTGACCTAACAGGGCCGTTGGGGCGCGCCGCGCGTGGAAGCCGTGAAGAGTCAGGGCACGCTCTCCCGGTCACGGTCCCGGCGGCGGAAGACTCGAAGCACTCGCTCGGCGCCTCCGTACAGGCGGGGCGCCGCCCATGCGTTGGGAGACCATCAGCCATGTTCACTCTGGTTCGCACAAGAGCGCGGACGGCGGCGCTCGCGCTTTCCGCCGCCGCGGCCCTCCTCTTCGGCGCGACCGCCGCGAGCGGCGCGCCGGCGGCCCCCGCCCCTGCTCCCTTGAAGCAGGGGCCGACCTCGGTGGCCTACGTCGAGGTGAACAACAACAGCATGCTCAACGTCGGCAAGTACACACTGGCGAACGGGGGCGGCAACGCCTTCGACGTCGCCGTGATCTTCGCGGCGAACATCAACTACGACACCGGCACGAAGACGGCGTACCTGCACTTCAACGAGAACGTACAGCGCGTCCTCGACAACGCCGCCACGCAGATACGGCCGTTGCAGCAGAAGGGCATCAAGGTCGTCCTCTCGGTGCTCGGCAACCACCAGGGCGCCGGATTCGCCAACTTCCCGTCGCAGCAGGCGGCTTCGGCGTTCGCGAAGCAGCTCTCGGACGCTGTTGCGAAGTACGGCCTCGACGGCGTCGACTTCGACGACGAATACGCCGAGTACGGCAACAACGGCACGGCGCAGCCCAACGACAGTTCGTTCGTGCATCTGGTGACGGCACTGCGTGCGAACATGCCGGACAAGATCATCAGCCTCTACAACATCGGCCCGGCCGCGTCCCGACTCTCGTACGGCGGTGTCGACGTCTCCGCCGCGTTCGACTACGCCTGGAATCCGTACTACGGCACCTGGCAGGTCCCCGGCATCTCGCTGCCCAAGGCGAAGCTGTCCCCGGCGGCCGTCGAGATCGGCCGGACCCCGCAGGGCACTGTCTCCGACCTCGCCCGCCGCACCGTCGACGAGGTGTACGGCGTCTATCTGACGTACAACCTCGACGGCGGCGACCGCACCGCCGACGTCTCCGCGTTCACCCGGGAGCTGTACGGCAGCGAGGCCGTTCACACGCCCTGAGCAGGTAGGTGTGCCCGGGTGTTCCCTGCCGGATGCGACCGGGGCCGGGCCCGGAAGTCGTCGGAGCCGGCGCAGGGGGGCCGGCGGGGTCAGCCGGCCGCCAGGGTGAACGTCTGTACGGCGGACTGCGTGCAGGGCTGCTGCGACAGGCGTGCCCCGTTCGCGGTGGAGCCGGCGTCGACGCTCAGGCACTTGGCACCGTGCCGGGCGACGAAGCGGTACCCGCCCGTGGTGCCGGCGGGCTCGGGACGCCATTGCGGGTGCCGTTGTGCCGGTTGACGACCTGGGTCAGGACGGTCTCGCCGCCGTGGCGGAAATTCTGCACGCCGAGGTTCTCCGCCTGCCGGCGCAGGCTGTCGGCGAAGGTCCGGGACGTGTCGGCGCTGTCGGTGCCGGAGCACTCGGTGAAGAAGGCGCGCTTGCCCGCGTCGACGACCTGCTGCTGTGCGGAGACCTGGCCGCCGTAGCAGCGGATCTGCGGGTTCACCGCGGTGGCCTGGGTGAGCACGGGGACGATCTCGGCGTCTTGTCCCGGTCGGTCGAGAACCGGCCCGGGGTGTCCTCGTAGGAGTAGTGGTCGTTCGTCGCGTCGGAGTCGGTACCGCCCAGCGGCTGGCGCAGGTAGTTCAGGCCGATGCCGTCGCCCGCGGTGGAGAACAGCGACCGCATCAGCTCGCCGCGCCGGTCCGCGGGCGGGCTCTGGACGAGGTGGGCCGACGCGCCCGTCACGGAGGCGCCCGCGCCGGTGAACCGCCGGCCTTCGGCGCCGCCGTCGATGCGGATGTCGACGGGCTGCGGACTGCCGGTGAAGGGCACGTCGCCCTCGGCCGTGAGTCTCTTGGCGCCGTCGGGTGTGGTGACCCACACCTGGGCGACCGGCTCGGCGGCCCGGGCAGGTGTTCAGAATGGGGTCTCGTACGGGTCGACACGGTGGGGACTCCTTCGCTTCGGTGCGGGGCGGGGTGTACCGGCGACCGGGAGCAACGTACGGAGATTCCGTCCGGGCCGGCCGGTACCCAGACCGTGGAGCGCGGAGGCGCTGCTGCTCACCAGCGTGCTCGCACTCCGCGACCAGCAGGACACCGAACAGCTGGGCACCGAGCGTCCGCACGGGCCGGCGCTCCTGCGCCATCTCGTCGACACGGCCCGGCGCAACGCCGAGCGGGAGGGCATCGTCCGGCTCTACGCCGTCCTGTCCGCCGAGTCCGTCACCGACGAGCACCCCGCACAGGCCTGTTTCCGCGACCGCTACACCGGCCTGCGTGCCTTCGTCACCGACGCGGTCATCGCGGTCATGGACGGCCTCCAGGTCCAGTGGCTGCTCGACCCCGGCTCCGTCGAGATGGCCGCGTCCACGGACCTGGTGATCCGCTCCCTGCTGGGCACGCCGGCGCCGGAGCGCTTCTCCGCGGAAAAGGATTGGACGGAACAACGCCCGCGCTTGTAGCTTTCGGTGGACCGTGACACCGCCCGGGGAGGTGAGACCCATGAATGTCGTATCGATGTGGGTGCTCCCCCTTTACGTCATGGCCGGCGACTGACCCAGGTGTCGCCGGGAGCGCCTCGACACAGGCACTCCCGAAAGGCAACACCCATGAACACTGGGCAGTTCACCGCCGAGCCGTCGTCCGACGAGACGGCCGGGCACGACTTCGACGTGATCATCGCCGGGTGCGGACCGACCGGCGCGACGCTGGCCGCCGAGCTGCGGCTGCACGATGTACGGGTACTCGTTCTCGAGAAGGAGACCGAGCCCGCGTCGTACGTCCGCATCGTGGCTCTGCACATGCGCAGCCTCGAGTTGATGGCCATGCGCGGGCTCCTGGACCGCCTCCTCCAGCACGGCAGGCGGCGCCCGGCCGGCGGACTCTTCGCCGCGATCCCGGCGCCCGCGCCCGAGGGCCTGGACTCCGAATACGCCTGTCTGCTGGGCATTCCGCAGCCGGTCGTCGTCCGGCTGCTGGAGGAACACGCGGTCGCACTGGGTGCGCGGGTCCGGCACGGGGGCGCGGTCGCCGGTTTCGAGCAGGACGACGAGGGTGTGACCGTCGAACTGGCCGGCGGGGAACGGGTGCGTGCGCGCTACCTCGTGGGCTGTGACGGCGGGCGCAGCACCGTGCGCAGGCTGCTGGGCGTCGGGTTCCCCGGCGAGCCCTCCCGCAACGAGACGCTGATGGGCGAGATGGAAGTGGGTGTGCCGCCGCAGGAGATCGCCGCCAGGGTGGCCCAGGTCCGCGAGACGCGGCACCGGTTCTGGCTTCGGCCGGTCGGCACGGAGGTCTACAGCGTCGTGGTCCCCGCCGCGGGAGCCGGCGACCGAACGGCGGCGCCCACCCTGGAGGACTTCAGGGAACAGCTGCGTGCCGTCGCCGGAACCGATTTCGGCGTGCACTCCCCGCGCTGGTTGTCCCGCTTCGGGGACGCCACCCGGCTGGCCGAGCGCTACCGGGCCGGGCGGGTGCTGCTGGCCGGCGACGCGGCACACATCCATCCGCCCACCGGCGGGCAGGGCCTCAACCTCGGCGTCCAGGACGCGTTCAACCTCGGCTGGAAGCTGGCCGCGCAGATCCGCGGCTGGGCGCCGGACACACTGCTGGACACCTACCAGGCCGAACGCCGGCCGGTCGCCGAGGACGTGCTGGACAACACCCGGGCCCAGATGGAACTGCACTCCACCGAACCCGGGCCGCAGGCCGTGCGCAGGCTGCTCACCGAACTGATGGAGTTCGACGAGGTGAACCGCCGCCTCACCGAGAAGATCACCGCGACCGGCATCCGTTACGACTTCGGCGAGGGCCCCGATCTGCTCGGCCGCCGCATCGGGGACGTCGGCGTGGAACAGGGCCGCCTCTACGGTCTGATGCACCGCGGGCGCGGCCTGCTGCTGGACCGCACCGGACGCCTGACCGTGGGCCGCTGGTCGGGCCGCGTCGACCGCGTCTGCGACCCCGGCGCGGCGCTGGACGTACCGTGCGTCCTGCTGCGCCCCGACGGCCATGTGGCCTGGATCGGCGACGACCAGCGGGACCTGGACGGGCACCTGGCCCGCTGGTACGGCGAGCCGGCCGGCTGACGCATCCCGGGCGGCCCGGGAGGCCGCCGCTCAACGGGACGGCTGGACCTGGTCGAAGAGCGCCAGCGCTTCGGCCGGGTCCGGGCTCATGAGGTGTTCCAGACCGGCCGTCGTGATCCTCGCCCACTCGCCGGCCCGTTCCCACATCCGTTCCTCGAAGGCGCGGACGGTCTCGTCCAGGTCTTCGGGGCCGGCGGCGACGGACTCGGCCAGTTCGGCGCCTTCCAGCAGGGCGAGGTTCGCGCCCGCCCCCAAGGGGGGCATCAGGTGTGCGGCGTCGCCCAGGAGCGTCACACCGGGGACGTGGGTCCAGGTGTGCGACACGGGCAGGGCGTGGAGGGGGCGGTGGACGAAGGCGGTGCCGCGGCGGAGGAGGTCGAGAACGGGAGCGGCCCAGCCGTCGAACAGGGCCTGCAGACTCGCTCGCACGGCTGCTGCGTCGGCCGTGTCCAGGTTCGCGTGCCAGTCCAGCGGCGCGCGGAACTGGGCGTGGACCCTGACGTGGCCGCCGCTGTTGCGCTGGGCCACGATCGCCCGGTTCGCGCCGTACACGGCCACGGAACCGTCGCCGACCAGGCGTGCGAGGTCGGGGTGGTCGGTGTCGACGTCGTCCAGGGAGGTCTCGACCGAGGTGACGCCGGTGTAGTGCGGTGTCACCGGGGAGACCGCCGGTCGGGTACGGGACCAGGCGCCGTCCGCGCCGACCACGAGGTCGAACGTCTCCTGGCGGCCGTCCTCGAAATGGACCCGTACACCGTCCGGAGGGCCCGGCGTCACCTTCGCCGCACCCCGCCCCCACCGGACGTCGAGGGGCCCGAGCAGCAGATCGCGGAGCTGACGGCGGTCGATCTCCGGATTGGCCCGCTCGTCCGGACCCGGCCGCCAGTCGCGCAGGACGGTCCCGTCGGTGTCCAGGATGCGCATGGCCTGCCCCTCGGGACGGGACAGCGCCCGGAACTCCGCCAGCAGCCCGGCCTTCTCCAGCGCGAGCTGCCCCAGCCCTTCGTGCAGGTCCAGAGTGCCGCCCGGGGGCCGGGCGTGGGGACCGGACTCGCGTTCGAGGATGGTGACGGGGTGGTCGTGGCGGTGCAGGACGCGGGCGAAGGCCAGGCCGGCGGGGCCGCCGCCGATCACGGCGATACGGTGTCTCATACCGATACACTGTATTTCCGCCCTACGGCGCACCGCAACGGTTCGGTACGGTCAGTACGGTGTGATCATGACTGTGTGGGACCGGCCCGAGCCGCCGAATCGCCCCGTGCCGCTCGACCGGGAACGGATCGTCACCGCCGCCGTCGCGCTCGCCGACGAGGGGGGCCTGGCGGCGGTTTCCCTGCGCAAGGTCGCCGCCCGGCTGGACGCCGGTCCGATGCGGCTGTACGGATACATCTCCACCAAGGACGAGCTGTTCGACCTCATGGTGGACGCGGTGTACGCCGAGATCCTCCCCGAGGAACAGCCCGGCGACTGGCGGGAGGCGCTGCGCGGCCTCGCCCACCGCACCAGGCGGTCGGCCCTGCGTCACGAATGGCTGGCCGACCTGCTCGGCGGCCGTCCCGCCCTGGGCCCCAACGGCCTCGCCGTTTCCGAGGCCACGCTGGCCGCCCTCGACGGCCTCGCCGACGTCGACACCGTCATGCGCGCCGTGGAGACGGTCAGCGCCTACTTCACCGGCGCGATCAGGCGCGAGGTCACGGATCTGCGGGCCGAGCGCGCCACCGGCCTGTCCAAGAGCGAGTGGCAGCGCGCCCGCGGTCCGCACGTGACGCGCATGCTGGCCACGGGCCGCTTTCCGGCCCTGTCGAAGGCCGTGTACGACGGCACGCACGTGGACGCCGAGGAGTCCTTCACCACCGGCCTGGACTGGGTCCTCGACGCCGTGGCCGCCAGACTCACCTGACCGGCCCGCCGACACTGCTCCGCGACCGGGCCGCAGTCGATCCGGGATCAGTGTTTCCGGTGCCCCGCCCCCCTCCCTGGGTACGGAACCGGCAACAACGCCTCGACGAGAGACTGGACATGACTGGACACCAACCCGCTCACCAACCACCTCAACGCGTCGGCGTCGTCGCCGAGTCCTTGCCCGGGGAGACCCGCGTCGCCGCGACGCCCTCGACGGTGCGCCTGCTGCTCGGCCTCGGTTACGAGGTCGTCGTGGAGCCGGGGGCCGGCGCCGGCTCCGGATTCGGCGACGGGGCCTACTCCGAGGCGGGGGCGAGCGTCGGCGAGGCCTGGGCCGCGGACGTCGTACTCAAGGTCAACGCGCCGTCCGACGAGGAGGTCGCCGCACTGCGCGCAGGGACGACACTGGTGGCGCTCGTCGCCCCGGCACAGCGGCCCGAACTGCTGGAGGCGCTCGCCGCACGTGGCGTCACCGTGCTCGCCCTCGACGCGGTGCCGCGGATCTCGCGGGCGCAGTCGATGGACGTGCTCAGCTCCATGGCCAACATCGCCGGGTACCGGGCGGTCATCGAGGCCGCGCACGTCTTCGGGCGCTTCTTCACCGGGCAGGTCACCGCGGCGGGCAAGGTGCCGCCGGCGAAGGTCCTCGTCGCGGGGGCCGGTGTCGCGGGACTCGCCGCCGTCGGGGCCGCGTCCAGTCTGGGAGCGATCGTCCGCGCCACCGACCCCCGCCCCGAAGTCGCCGACCAGGTGCGGTCGTTGGGTGGTGAGTATCTCGCGGTGGACGTGCCCCGGGAGGAGAGTACCGACGGCTACGCCCGGGCGACGTCGGACGACTACGACCGGGCCGCGGCCGAGCTGTACCACGAGCAGGCCCGCGATGTGGATGTCGTCGTCACCACCGCGCTGATACCCGGGCGGCCCGCCCCGCGGTTGCTCACCGCCGCCGACGTGGCGGCGATGAGGCCCGGCAGTGTCGTCGTCGACATGGCCGCCGCCCAGGGCGGCAACGTGGAGGGGACCGTCGCGGGCCGGAGTGTGGTGACCGACAACGGTGTGACCATCATCGGCTACACGGACCTGGCGTCCCGGCTGCCCGCCCAGGCGTCGCAGCTCTTCGGCACCAATCTGGTCAACCTGCTCCGGCTCCTCACCCCCGGCAAGGACGGCCGCCTCGTCCTCGACTTCGACGACGTGGTGCAGCGGACCGTGACCGTGGTCCGCGCGGGCACGGTCACCTGGCCTCCCCCTCCGGTCCCCGTGTCGGCGGCCCCGCCCACCACCGCACCGGCGTCCGCCTCCGCACCGGTGAGTGCGAAGCCCCGGCTCACCGCGGCCGGACGCTCCGGTTTGATCGGTCTCGGCATGTCGGCCGTCTTCCTGATGGTGGCCTTCGCCCCGGCCCAGTTGGCGGAGAACTTCACGGTGTTCGCGCTGGCGGTGGTCATCGGCTACTACGTCATCGGCAAGGTGCACCACTCCCTGCACACGCCGCTGATGTCGGTGACCAACGCCATCTCGGGGATCGTGGTGATCGGCGCCCTCCTGCAGATCGGTCACGAGAGCGCGCTCGTCACCGTGCTGTCCTTCGTGGCGATCCTGCTGACGAGCGTGAACATCTTCGGAGGTTTCGCCGTCACCCGCCGGATGCTGTCCATGTTCTCGAGAGGCGAGCCCCGATGACGTCCATGACCGCCTCCCGCGCCGCCGACCTGGTCGCGGCCCTGCTGTTCGTCCTCAGTCTGGCCGGCCTGTCCCGGCACCGAACGTCACGCGCCGGAGTCGTCTACGGCATCGCCGGGATGGCGCTCGCCCTGGCCGCCACCGTCGTGGTCTCGGCACGGAGCGTCTCCGCCGGTCCGGTCGCGCTGATCCTGCTCGCCATGGTGATCGGCGCCGCTCTGGGCCTGTGGCGGGCGCGGCGCGTGGAGATGACGCAGATGCCCGAGCTGATCGCGGTACTGCACAGCTTCGTGGGTCTCGCGGCCGTCCTGGTCGGCTGGAACAGCTACCTCGAGGTCGAGGCCCACGGCTCGCGGGGCCGGATCGCCGCCGACCTGGCCGGCATCCACCACGCCGAGGTGTTCGTCGGCGTCTTCATCGGTGCGGTGACCTTCACCGGCTCCGTGGTCGCCTACCTGAAGCTGTCCGCACGGATCAGGTCCCGGCCGCTCATGCTGCCCGGCAGGAACGCCCTCAACCTGGGAGCCCTGGCCGTGTTCGCGGTGCTGACGGTCTGGTTCACCGTGAGTCCGGGCCTCCCGCTGATGGTGGCGGTCACGGTCCTGGCACTCGCCCTGGGCTGGCACCTGGTGGCCTCCATCGGCGGCGGGGACATGCCGGTCGTCGTCTCGATGCTCAACAGCTACTCCGGCTGGGCCGCGGCGGCGGCCGGGTTCCTGCTGGACAACAACCTGCTCATCGTCACCGGTGCCCTGGTCGGATCCTCCGGTGCGTATCTGAGCTACATCATGTGTCAGGCGATGAACCGTTCCTTCCTCTCCGTCATCGCGGGCGGCTTCGGCATCGAGGCCCCGCCGGGCGCCGACGAGGAGCAGGGCGAGCACCGCGAGGTACGGGCACACGAGGCGGCCGAACTGCTCGCGCGGGCCCGGACCGTGGTGATCACCCCCGGCTACGGCATGGCCGTGGCGCAGGCCCAGCACCCGGTCGCGGAGCTGACGCGGCGGCTGCGCGAGCGCGGGATCGAGGTGCGCTTCGGTGTCCACCCGGTCGCCGGGCGGCTGCCCGGGCACATGAACGTGCTGCTGGCCGAGGCGAAGGTGCCGTACGACATCGTCCTGGAGATGGACGAGATCAACGACGACTTCGCGGACACGTCGGTCGTGCTGGTCATCGGTGCGAACGACACGGTCAACCCCTCGGCGACCGAGGACCCCGACAGCCCGATCGCGGGCATGCCCGTGCTGCGGGTGTGGGAGGCGGAGCAGGTCGTCGTCTTCAAGCGCTCGATGGCCTCCGGCTACGCGGGCGTGCGGAATCCGCTGTTCTTCCGGGAGAACAGCAGCATGCTCTTCGGCGACGCCAGGCAGAGCGTCGAGGGGATCCTCCAAGCGCTCGACGCCGGGAGCGAACCGGGCCCGGCGGCCGCCGGGCGGGGGGTGACAGCGGTGCGGTGACCGGGCCGTTCAGGAGGGTGAGATGCAGGGCGAACCGGGCGCGACAGGCGCGTCGGGTGAGCCGGGCCGTCCGGCGGATCTCGCCGAGCACCACCGCGTCGTCTCCGTCGACGAGAACGCGTTCGACCTCGGTGTCCGCGTGCTCGGACACGTGGTGCTCGGCGAGTTCCCACCACGGTGCGTGTACTCGCCGCTGCGGTCACAGACATCATCGACCCCTCCCTGGTCCGCGTCCCGTCGACGCGGTGAGAGCATTCATTCCGGCGGCCGGCGAGGCGACTGCCTCCCGGGTAGGGGCGCTACTCCCCTCGGGACCCGTCCAGCCACTGGGCCAGGGCGGCCGCCTCGCTGTGATCCACGTCCTTGGTGGCGGTCAGCAGGGTGACCCTGTCGTGTGCCGACAGCTCGCGCAGCCGACGCAGCGGCTCCTGGTGGTCGGAGTCCTCCAGCTCGGCGTAGTAGCGGCGCCGGAACTCTTCGTAACGCTGGGGATCATGGTGGTACCAGTGACGCAGGTCGGTCGACGGAGCGACGTCGCGCAGCCACTCGTCCAGGTCGGCCCTCTCCTTGCTCACGCCACGGGGCCACAGGCGGTCGACGAGCACCCGCTTGCCGTCCTGCGGTGTGGGGTCCTCGTAGATCCTCCGGTATCCGACCCGTGCAGCCATGCCCCGCCCTTCCTCCCGCAGAGACCGCGCAGCCCTCTCGTGCCTCCGGTTCAAGTGAACCGGCACGCCGGGCCCAAACACGGGCCGGCGGCGGCTGCCGCGTCAGCTTCGCACGGGCGGCCAGTCGGCGAGCCCCTCCGCGCAGGGCGGCTGTGCGACGGCCTGCCCGACGGAGTCGTGGAAGGAGTAGACCGCTCCCAGGCCGCCGAGGGCGAAGACGTGCAGCAGCCGCCGGTCGGAACAGGCGATCCGCAGCGACCCTTGATGGCTCCGGATGCGCTTGGTCACGGCGACGATCATGCCGAGGCCCATGGAGTCGATGAAGGGGGTGTCGCACAGGTCGAGCACGAAGTGCCGGTGTCCCTCGGCGAGACGCCGGCCCACCTCGGCCCGGACGAGGGGCGCGAAGGCGATGTCGATCTCCTCGTCGGCCTTGACGACCGTCCAGCCGTTGGCCACATGGCAACCGACCCGCACGTCCGGCCCCGCGACGCCCTGCTCGCTCACTTCTCGCTCCCCTGCATCCATGTCCGATTTGCCCGTCTCATCCAGGAAACGCGGTCCGGCGTCGGTGTCACAAGAGCGTGGTTTTCAGATGGTGAGCGAGAGGCCCCGGGACACCCGTTCCGCGGTGTCGAGCAGCGTGGCCACCGCGTCGTCGAGGCAGGCGGTGCGGCTGACGTCCACGGAGATGCCGAGGGATCCGACGGTGTCGCCCCGGCGGACGGGGACCGCGAGACACGCGGTGCCCAGACGGTACTCCTCGATGTCGGTCACGGCCCTGCCGTGCGGGGAGGCCTCGATGCGGCGCAGCAGCTCGGCGCGGTAGGTGATGGTGCGCGGAGTGAGATCGTTCAGTACGTGCCGGGAGAGGTAGTCGGCGCGGGCGTCGGCGTCCAGCTCGCGCAGCACGCTCTTGCCGAGTGCCGTGGCGTGTCCCGCGTCCTCGAAGCCGACCCACAGATCGACCCGGGGCGCTTTCGGCCCGTCCACTATCTCGGCGACCCGGATCTCGCCCTCCTCGTAGAGGGTCAGGTAGGCCGCGGCCGACAGGCCGTCCCGCAGCTCAGTGAGCGTGGGACGGACCCTGCTGAGCGCCGTCTGGTCGCTGCTGCCCGCGTGCAGTGCGCCCAGCCTCTCTCCCAGGACGAACGTGCCGTCCTCGAGTTTGCGCACGTAGCCGTCGTGCACCATGGTGCGCAGCAGGTGGTAGGTGGTGCCCAGGGCCAGCCCCGTCTCGCGCGCCAGCTGCTTGGCCGGTGCGCCGCTCTCGTGGGCGCCCACTGCTTCCATCAGCCGAAAGGCTCGCTGCACCGAGGAGATGAGCGTGGGGCCCTCCTGACCGTTCACCCCTCCAGACTGCGCCCCACCGGAACGGTCCGGCAAGTGCGGCTACGGCTTGATGGCCACCCCTGCCCACAGGCTGACCTCTGCGTCGGTGGGGGCGTCGGCACCGGTGGGCCGGGCCGGTCGCCAGCGGTGACCGACGGTGACACCGGGGTCGAGGAGGTCGAGCCCGTCGAAGAAGCGGGTGACGTCCTTCTGCGAGCGGATCTGCACCGGTGTGCCCGCCCCGGTGTAGATGCCCGTGACCTTCTCCCAGGTGGGCGGGTCGAAGTCGGGCGTGCAGTGGCTCAGTGCCAGGGCACTGCCCGCCGGCAGGGGCGCCATCAGCCGGTCGACGATGCCGTACGGGTTGCGGGCGTCGGTGATGAAGTGCATCAGCGCGTTCAGGGACAGGGCGACCGGCTGGGACAGGTCGAGCACCTCGGCCAGCGCGGGGGCCTCCAGCAGGGCGTCCGGGTCGGTGACGTCGGCCTCGATGTAGGCGGTGCGGCCCTGCGGGGTGCTGCGCATGAGGCGCTCGGCGTACTTCAGGACGAGCGGGTCGTTGTCGGCGTAGACCACCCGGGCCTCGGGGAGCACGGACTGTGCCACCTGGTGCACGTTCGGTTCGGTGGGGATGCCGGTGCCGATGTCCAGCCACTGGCGGATGCCGTGCTCCTGGGCCAGGACCCGGGTGGCACGGTGCATGAAGGCGCGGTTCTCCCGTGCGCAGGTGAAGATGCCGGGGTAGGCCTCGGCGACCGCTTCGGCGGCCTGCTTGTCCACCGGGAAGTGGTCCTTGCCGCCGAGGTAGTAGTCGTACATGCGGGCCGAGTGCGGCCTGCTGGTGTCGAGGCCGCGCGCGGCACGGGTGCTGCTCATGCTGTTCCCTTCGGAAGACCGGCCGTCAGGTGGTCGGCCATGCCCTGCTTGACTCCCCGGACGAATGCGCCGATCTCCTCGGGCGTGTAGATGAGAGCGGGGCCGGCCGGGTCCGTCGACTGGCGCACCGCGACCCGGCCGTCGGCGAGTTGCTTGGTCTCCACGCACTGGCCGCCGTTGGGCCCGCTCCACGGGCGTTCCCAGCCGTGCTCGCCGAGGTCGCAGGCGGGCATCCCGTTGTAGACGCTGCCTTCGGTGGTGCTCATGAGTACTCCTTGCGCATGCGGTTCAGGAGTGCCGTGCTGTCGCGTGTCGAGGTCAGCAGCGACATCCTGTTGTGCGCCTCCAGGTGTGCGACGACGTCCGCGCGTTCGTCCAGGTACATCGACGCGGAGAGGATCTCGCTGTAGACGACGTCGGGCAGCTCCGGCTCCTCGAACCGGAAGTAGGTGAAGGGGGCGCAGGCCCCGACGTGGGCGCCGACGGCGAAGGGCAGGATGTCGATGCTGACGTGCTCCAGCTCCGACACCTCCAGCAGCCTGTCGATCTGCTCGCGCATCACTTCCGGTCCGCCGACGGCCCGGTGCAGGACCGCCTCCTCCATGACCACCCAGAGGGTGGGCGCGTTCTCCCGCTCCAGCAGGCTCTGCCGGCGCAGCCGCAGGCCGACCCGGCGCTCCAGCTCGTCGTCGGAGCCGTTCGGGAAGCCTCCGCCCAGGACGCCGCGGGCGTACGCGGGGGTCTGGAGCAGGCCGGTGACGTAGTGGGGTTCGTAGGTGCGCAGCGTGCTGGCGCCGGTCTCCAGGCTGACGTACGCGGTGAACCAGGTGGGCAGCACGTCGCGGTAGGCGTGCCACCAGCCCGGCTTGTTGGCCTGCTCGGCGAGCGCGACGAACTCGTCGATCTCCTGCTGCGCGCTGCCGTAGGTCTGCAGCAGCTTCTCGACGTACAGGGGTTTGAGGGCGACTTCGGCCTTCTCCAGCCGGCGGATCGTCAGGGGTGTCACCCGAAGTGCCTTGGCGGCGTCGGCCAGTGAGGCACCCGCGTTCTGCCGCATGTCCTGGAGCCTGCGTCCGAGGATCATGCGCAGCACCGTCGGAGCGCTGGTGGCCGCGCCGGACCGGGCTTCACTCACGCCCCACCTCCTGATGGGCTGTCACCGGCGCCATTGTGGCAGCGACTTGGTGAGGAAACCAGACTGAACGCGTCTTCCTGAAATTATCAGGGATTCGGTTGCAGCCTGAACCGCGCGGCGAGCATAGTGGCGTCCGTGAGCCCGCCCGTCCGACCGTCGTCCCGTCCGCGCCTGCCCGGGCCCGCTCTCCCCATCGCGCCCGCCCCCATCGGAAGGCGATCACCGTGACCCCCCACAGGAGCCCTTCGCCCGGCCTTTTACCGCCGGCGCAGCCGGACCGGGAACACTGGTTCGACCTTCCTTCGCTCCGCGTCAGCGTGCGGACGGCACGTGACACGGTCCGCAGACGGCTTCGCGACTGGGGGCTCCCCGGCGACGTGTGCACGGACGCGGTGCTGCTCGTGTCGGAACTGGCGACCAACGCCGTGATCCACTCGGGCAGCAACCGCATGCTGTGCGGTCTGTCACTGGCTTCGCACCAGCGGTTGCGGATCGAGGTGCACGACGACGGACGTGCGCCGGCCGGTCCGGCCGGTTCCCGCCCCGCTTCCCTGGACGAGAGCGGCCGGGGGCTGCTGATCGTGCAGCAGCTCGCGGACTCCTGGGGCACCTCCCGGTCCGGCCGCACCGGGGGCACCACCGTCTGGGCGGATCTCCGCATCGAGCTCTGACCCCGCGCCGGGGCCGCGCCGCGGGGAACCACGTCAATGAGTACGGGCTGAGTATCCGCGCTCATGTCCCGGCAGGTGGCGCGGGCCACACTCCGTGGCATGACGAACCTTCCGCCCCCGGCCGAGGAGCTGCGGCTGCTGGACGCCGAGCTGCGGCAACTCGACCTGCGCCGTGCCGTCCTGCTCCGGCGCCGCGAGTGGCTGATCCACACGCTGCGGGCTGCCGCCGGCGGGCAGTCCGCCCCAGCGGCCGGGACCACGCCGGGAGGTGGACCGCCGAGCACCGGCGCGAGTGGCCTCGCCCGGCGGCCGGAGGCCACCGGGCCCGGCGTGCAGAACCTGCTGCTCGCGCTCGGTGGTGTGCTGCTGACGATCGCGGCGATCGCGTTCACGCTGGTCAGCTGGAGTCATATGGGGATCGCGGGACGCGCGCCGGCACTCGGCGCGCTGACCCTCGCGGCGCTGGGCGCGCCCGTGGTGTTGCTGCGGCGCGGACTGCGGTCGACCGCCGAGGCCGTGGCCGCCCTGGGGACGGCCCTGACCGTGCTGGACGCCTACGCGCTCCACGAGGTGGCGTTCGCCGACGCGGACGGTGTCGGGTACACGGCGGCCGCGTCCGCCGTCCTGGCCTCGGTGTGGGCCGCGTACGGGGTGGCGGCGGGCTCCTCGGTATCCCCTTCCGCCGAGGTGCGCGCGGCGGAGGGCGGCCGGGGGGCCGAGGGCGCGCGCCTCGGGCTCCGGCACCCGCTCCCCCTCGCCGTGGCCACCGCCCACCTGCCGCTGCTTCTGTGGGCACTCGCCGCCGGAGCGGGGCCGCACACGGTCACGACCGTGGTGCTGGCGACCGCCGCCGGCGGCACCGCCGTCGCCCTGCGGGCGGGCTCGGTGCCGGTGCGGGTCGTCGCCGTGGTCGGTGCGCTGGGCACGGGCGTCGCCGGTGTCCTGTCGGCGGGGTGGCTCTGCTGGAGCGCGTCCGACCCGGGCACGGCCGCCCGGGCGGCGGCGCTCCTGGTCGTGGCGGCGGCGGTCGCCCTGGTCGCCGGCCGGTCGGTCCCCAACGCGGAGGCCGCCATGGGCGCCGCCTCGGCCGCGGGCCTGTGTCTGGTCGCCGGGACCGGCGGGGTGCTGCGGGTCCTCGTGCCGGACGAGTGGACCGTGCCGGGGTTCCTGGCCTTTGCGATCGCCCTGCTTGCGGCGGACCGGACGCCCCTGCCCCGGCCACTGCGTCAGGGGCTGGTGCGTGCTTCGGCGGCCGTCCAGTGCCTCGCCGTGCTGTGGACGGTCCCTCTGGTCGCCGGGACCGTCCTCGGTCCGGTGGCGCAGGGGGCGCGGCCTTGGTCCGGTGCGCCGGGGGACTTCCGGGACGCCGTGTTCACGACGGACGTCCTGCGGCCTCCGTACGCGAGCACGGGACCGCTCGTCCTGGCCGTCGTGGCCGCCGTAGTGCTGGTCGCCGGACGCAACACGGTCCACCGCGCCGCCGCCGGGGTGGCGGCGCTCGTCCTCGGCTGGGCGGCCGTCGTCGCGGTCCCGGTGGTACTCCAACTGCCGTACGCGACCGGCCTGGTGGCGCAGGGGGTCGTGGTCGTGGCGGCGCTGAGCATCGCGGAGCGGACGGGCCGGGCCGGGGACCGGCCCTCGCCGGTGACCCGCACGGCCCTTGTGCTGGCTCTCGTCACCTCGGTCGACCTCGCTTTCCTCGCGCTGGCCTCCGAGTCCGCGACGATCGGTGTCCTCGCGTCGCTGACGTTCCTCTTCGGTGCCGCCTGCCGCCGCCGGGGACCGGCCCCGTTCACCGCGCCCGCCGCTCTCGGCCATGCCACGGCGCTGGCCTGCGCGGTCGGGGCTTCCGCCGGCTGGCAGCCGCACCACACGGCGCTGCTGGTTCTCGTCGTCCCCGCCGTCGCCGCCGTGGTCGCCTCGCGCACGAGTGGCTCGCGCGCGACCGTGCCGGTCGAGGCGGCGGGCGCGGCAGCGGGGCTGCTCGCACTCGCGCTCGCCGTGACGGAGCCGCCGACGCTGGCCGTGGTGCTCTCCCTGAGCGGTGTCCTCGCGGCCGCCACCGCGCTGCGTCCGGGGCGGCGGGCGGCCGGTCATGCGGCCGCCGCCCTGTTCCTGCTGGCCGCCTGGGTGCGCCTGACGGCCTGGGGCGTGACCACGCCGGAGGCCTACACCCTGCCGGTGACGGGCCCCGCGCTGGTCGTCGGGTTCCTGCGCCGGCGCCGCGACGCGGCGGTCTCCTCGTGGACGGCGTACGGCGGGGGGCTGGCCCTCACCCTGGTGCCTAGTCTGCTCGCGGCCTGGGACGACCGGCACTGGCTGCGGCCCCTGCTGCTCGGCGTCGCCGCGCTCGCGGTGACTCTGGCGGGCGCCCGGTACCGGCTCCAGGCTCCACTGGTCCTCGGAGCGGGTGTGCTCGCGCTGGTCACACTGCACGAACTCGCCCCGTACCTCACCCAGGCCGTCGGCGCGCTCCCCCGCTGGGCACCTCCGGCCCTCGCCGGTCTGGTGCTGCTGGCGCTGGGGGCCACCTACGAGCAACGGCTGCGCGACGCGCGGCGGTTGCGGGAGGCGCTCGGGCGGCTGCGCTGAGCCCACCACGTGCACAAACGAGGGACGCGGTGTCGAACCGGTGCAGCTTTACGGCCGGGCTCATGGAACCCGGACGAGGGCGCACATCTTGCCGTGGGCCGCTGATCGGCTTCGTGATAGCACGAAGTGATCAACTCGAAAGGCCTACGACTATGGGTATCTTCAGCCGTCGCCAGACCGCCACCGCCGAGCCGCCGACGGCGGCAGTCCAGGACGGGCCCGCCGCGCGGTCCGCGACAACGGTGGCCGCCCCCGATCCGGCCCTTCGCGCCCTGACCGGGCACTGGACCATCGACCGCCCCCACAGCCGGATCGGGTTCTCCGTGCGGCACGCCATGGTCACCACGGTCCGCGGGGCCTTCCCCGACTACGACAGCAAGCTCTACTTCGACGGGGCCGACCCCGCCAAGTCCCGGGCCGAGATCGTCATTCGCGTCGCCGGCGTCGACACCGGCGTGGAGCAGCGGGACGCCCACCTCGTCGGCAAGGACTTCTTCGACGTGCGCCGCCACCCCGAGATGACCTTCCGCAGCACCTCCGCCGTCCAGGAATCGGCGGAAGCCTTCCGTATGACGGGGGACCTCACCATCCGGGGCACGACCCGGCCCGTGGAACTGCAACTGGACTACCTCGGTTCGGTCGTGGACCCGTTCGGCTACGAGCGGGCCGGCTTCGACGGGACCACCACCATCGACCGCAGGGACTGGGGCCTGGTCTACAACCAGCGGCTCGAGGCGGGCGGCAGCATGGTGAGCGAGAAGGTCCGCCTGCAGTTCGACATCTCCGCGATCCGCTCCTCCTGAGTCCGGCCGCCGGTCGGCGCTCGCCGAACCGGTCGTCGGGGGCGGCTCCTCGGGGCGGCCGGAGTGGTCTTCACCCCCCGTGCGGGCGGGAGCCGCCGGACGGGGGGCGGTCCGTCACGGCGGCCGTGAACCGTGCGGCGAGTGCGGCGGCCGCGGCACGCAGTTCCTCTCCGCCCTCGACGCGGAAGGCGAACGGCACCCCGGCGAGCCACTCCTGCGCGTACATGTCCGGGTTGCGAGTGCTGCCGACGAGGACGCAGCCGTCGCCCAGGGGTTCGAGCCGTCCCATGGGCGGACGGATCCAGGGGGCGACCTCGGCCGGGGGTGCGTCGAACACCACCCGGGTGGTGAACTGCCATCCGCTGCCCAGGTTCTCCTCCAGGACCGTCACCGGGTCGAAGGCAACCGGTGGCTCGAATCCGTGCCCGGTGGTTCTCACCCGGCCGACCCGGTCGACCCGGTAGGTGCGGATCGCGTCCGCGCGATGGGAATGGCACAGCAGGTACCAGCGGCCGTAGCGGACGACGAGTGACCACGGGTCCGCCTGCTCCTCCCACTCGTTGCCTGCCTCGCTGCGGTAGGTGAGCAGCACGCGGCGCCGGTGTGCGACGGCCTCGACGAGGGAACTGGTGACAGCCGGATCCGGGTGGGCCGCGTACGGGTCGGGAGCGGCGGACGCGTACTCCCGCAGCAGCGCGGCCTGCCGTCCGACGCTCTCCGGCAGCGCCTTGACGACCTTGCCCAGGGCGGTGCCGACGAGGTCGTCGGCGTCGGTCACGGCCGGCCGGCCGCTCAGCGCCGCCATGACGAGGCCGAGGGCCTCGGCCTGCGTGAAGTGCACGGGCGGCAGCCGCGTCCCGCGTCCCAGCCGGTAACCGCCGTGCGGTCCGCGGGACGACTCCACCGGGATGCCCGCCTCCCTGAGGATCCCGACGTACCGGCGTGCCGCTCGCTCCGTCACGCCCAGCCGTACGGCGAGTTCGCCGGCCGTCGTGGCGGGGCGGGTCCGGAGGATCTCCAGGGCACGCAGCGCTCGCGCGGTGGGGCTGACGTCGTTCGGCACGGGAACAGGCTAGTCCGCGCTCGGAACGCGTCTGGCCGGGCGGGAGAACATTCCGGCAGTGGAACGTCCGGATCTCCTCCTACGGTGAAGCCACACAGAGGAAGGGAACGATCATGGACATTCTGCTCATCGGCGGCCTGTGGCTGGAGGGAACCGTGTGGGACCGTGTCGCGTCCGCACTGGAGTCGCTCGGCCATCGTCCGGTGCCGCTCACCCTCCCGGGGCAGGGCGACGGCGCGGCGGCCGCGACGCTCGACGATCAGCTGGCGACGGTGCTGGCCGCAGTGGATGTGGCGCCCGCCAAGCCCATGGTGGTCGGGCATTCCGCGGCCTGCTCACTGGCCTGGCTGGCCGCCGACCGGCGACCGGAGCGGCTGGCCAAGGTCGCTCTCATCGGTGGTGTCCCGGCCCCTGACGCGCAGCCCTACGCCGACTTCTTCGAGATCAGGGACGGTGCCATGCCCTTTCCGGGCTGGGAGCCCTTCCAGGGACCGGATGCCGCGGACCTCGACGAGAACGCGAGGCGCCGGTTGGCGGCGGCCGCGGTCCCGGTGCCCGAAGCGGTGGCCCGGGGCACGGTGCGGCTGACCGACGAACGCCGCTTCGACGTACCGGTCCTGCTCGTGTGCCCCGAGTTCACGCCCGCGCAGGCGCGCAAGTGGATCGACGCGGGCGATGTTCCGGAACTCGCCCGGGCGGGCCGCGTCGACTTCGCCGACATCGACTCGGGCCACTGGCCCATGATCACCGCCCCTGCCGAGCTGGCCCGGATCCTGGCCGCGGCGGCGGGGACCGCCTGAGCCTCGCCCCCCCCTGACGCGCGCCGCCTGACGCGCGAGCGCAACAGCGCGTCGGGCTCCTCCTCGCGGCGGACGGCGACGTCGACGGCATGGCCGCTCGCGACGTCCGCCTCCGGCCGGCCGAGGGTCCTGCCGGTGCGGTCGGCACCACCGTCGCCGGAGCCCCTCGCGGCTACGGCCGGGGACCGTCCACCGCCCGGCGGGTTCAGTGCACGCAGAGGCAGAACGGATGGCCGGCCGGGTCGGCGTAGACCCGCCAGTTGGCTTCCGGGCGGATTCGGTCCGTGCGTTCCAGGACGGTCGCGCCGAGTGCGAGCGCCCGCTTCTCCTCGCCTTCGAGGTCGTCGACGTCGAAGTCCAGGTGCACTTGCTGGGGGCGGTCCTGGCCGGGCCACTCGGGCGGCCGGTAGCCGTCCACCCGCTGGCAGGCCAGCGGCGTCCCCTCGAAGCCGTGCACCTCGACCCACTCGGGTTCGTCCGGATCCGCGACCACCCGCCCGCCGAGCAGCTCGGCGTAGAACTCCGCGAGCCGGACCGGATCGGCGCAGTCCAGCGCGACCGCCTGCAGCTTTCGAATCACGTCCGCCACTCCTCGTTCCTCGGGCGCTTGCGCTGCGCCCTTGCACCGGAGGTCCTACCCGGGGCGGGGACGGGCATGCGCGCGGATGCCCCTGCCGGGCCCCTTCCCGGCCGCTGAGCACTTGGCGTTGCACGCACTGCGTGCATAATGGGTGCAAGGACATGCCGAAGAGCTTGGGAAGGAACGCACGCCGTGAGTGACTCTCTGGATCCCGAGGAACTGAACGCAGCCGTCGAGAACGTCCGTCGCGCCGGGATACCGGGCGTCTTCGCCGAGGTGCGGGACGGCGACCAGGTCTGGCGGGGGGCCGCCGGGGTCGCCGACGTCACCGGCGGCCGCCCGGTCGGCGCCGACATGCGCCACCGTGTCGGCAGCATCACCAA
Organism: Streptomyces sp. NPDC093065; assembly: GCF_044754585.1. Lineage (NCBI taxonomy): Bacteria > Bacillati > Actinomycetota > Actinomycetes > Kitasatosporales > Streptomycetaceae > Streptomyces > Streptomyces sp. NPDC093065. Next base: position 221,274 of record NZ_JBIVPJ010000004.1, read on the forward strand.
GACCTTCACCGCCGCCGCGGTCCTGCGGCAGGTCGAGCAGGGGAGGATAGTCCTCGACGCGCCGATCGGCCGGTACCTTCCGGAGATGCTTCCCCGGGAGCGCGGCGACGCCGTCACGGTCCGGATGCTGCTGAACCACACCAGCGGCCTCGCCGAGTACCTCCCCCACGCCTACCCGTCCCTCAAGGCGTTCCCCGCCCTCGCGGACACCGGGCCCCAGAGCCTGGACGACCACCGGTTCACCCGGTTCGACCCCGCCGAACTGATCGGACTGGGCGTCGCCGCACCCCCCGTCGGCACCCCGGGCGGCACTCCGGGCCTGTACTCGAACACCAACTACCTGCTGCTGGGCCTGCTCCTGGAGCGGGTGACCGGCACCACGGCCGAGCGGTGCATCACCCGCGACGTCATCGAGCGCGCCGGGCTCAGGGACACCGAGCTGCCCACCGGACCGTACGTGGGCGAGCCGCACTCGCGCCTCTACGAGTCCTGGTTCGGCATGATCGATCCGCCGCGCGACTACAGCGTCTTCGACATGTCGTGGGTGGGGCCGTCGGCCTCGCTGATATCCACCGTCTCGGACCTCAACCGCTTCTTCGGGATGCTGATGGCCGGTGAGATCGTCAGCCCGTCGTCGCTGGGGCAGATGCGGCGCACCGTGCCGGTCGTCTCGCAGGAGGGCCGCACCATCGAGTACGGTCTCGGCCTGCACCCGACGCGGGCACCGGGCCAGGACACCTTCTGGGGTCACGGCGGCACGGCCTGGGGCGCCGGGACCCTGGCCGTGATCAGCGCCGACGGCAGGCGGCGCATGGCGATCGCGGTGAACCTCCAGAGGTGGAACGTGCTCGACTCCTCGGGCAGGCCGCAGCCCCACCCCATCGACGACGCGCTCGCGGCCTTCCACCGCGTGGCGATGTACGGCTGACCGGACGGCGGGGCCTCGTGATCGCCCGGTTCGGGGCGCCGGCGCGTCAGCCGGTGTGGAGGACGCGGAAGCGACCGGGTTCAGCGGGATCCCGGTCGACGACCTGGACCGGCGCACCGGGCCATTGCCACACGCCGGTGTCCGGCGTGCGGGAGAACCTGATCCGCCCCCGGGTGCCTTCGACCGACACACGTGCCCAGGTTTCGGTGGCCGGCGCCCGGCCGGCGCCGTGCGAACGCAGCATGTCGGCGAGGACCGTCACCGTGTCGTAGCCCTCGAAGGCGACGAAGGAGGGCGCTTCGGCCAGCCGCTCGCGCAGGGCCGTCCGGACTCGTGCCCCGAGCGGGCCGAGGCGCTCGGGCAGGTAGCGCAGAAACGGGACCGCGGCGCCGTCTCCGCCCAGCGACGCCGCCCACTGGGCGAACTCCGGTTGCCCGGCCGGGGCACCGATCATGATCTCCGCAAGGCGTCGGTCGCGGCGGACGGAGCGGACGATCGACACGGCCGGCTCGGGGTGACCGACCAGGAGCAGCAGGGCGCTCGCGTCCTGTTCGGCGAGCGCGTCGCACACCGACGCGGGGGCCGGCTCGCGGAGGCCGAGATCGACGAGGGTGCCGCCTCGCGCAGCGAGATGGTCCCGCAGGATTCGGGCGCCGGATGCCCAGTAGAGACTCGGCTGAGCCGCTACGGCGACACGGCGGTGGCCCGCCGCGAGGAGGAAGTCCGCGTAGATCCGCCAGCCGTGGGACTGTGCCGGCGGGAGGCGGGCGACCCACCGCGCCGGCCGCTCGGTGAGGGCGTCGATCACGGCCGACGAGCACAGGAACGGCAGGCCGAGGGCGTCGGCTCCGGACGCGACGGCGCGCGCGACGACGCTGTGGTACTCCCCCGCCAGGGCGGACACGCCCAGCCGGGCCAGTTCGTCCACGGCCGCCGCCGCCCTGTCCGGATCGGCCGCCGTGTCCCGGACCACCAGCCCGAGCGGCCTGCCCGCGATGCCGCCGGCGTCATTGACTTCGCGTACGGCCAGCTCCATTCCGGCGAGCAGGTGGCGGCCCGCTTCACCCCAGCCGGGCCGGGTCAGCGGCACGAGGACGCCGATCCGGACGTGCGCGTCGATGTCGTCTCGCCCTGGCAGGCGTGCCTCGGTGACCATGCCGGACATTGCATCCGACGCCGGTGCCGGCCGGCAACCGGTTATGCGGTCGTCCGGGGACCCTGGGGCGGAAGCACGGCCTGGGACCGCGCCTCAGGTCACGTCGAGGTCGGTGTACAGCATGTCGTGGTCCGAGTGCGTGGTGCGGACCACCCGGTGGTCGATCGGGGCGATGCCGCGCAGGAAGACGTAGTCGAACTTGCTCCGCCAGTCCGTGGTCGGATCGCAGGTGCCGGCGGAGGCGGGGCGGCACTGCGGGTCGGTGTCCGTGGCCAGTGCCCACATGGGGTCGAGTTCGGGCGCGTCCGGCACGGCGTTGAAGTCGCCGAGGACCACGGCGCGGTCGTACCGGGCGACTTCCTCGGCGAGTACGCGGACCTGGCCCTTGCGGAACTCCTCCTGACGCCGTTGGGCGAGGTGTGTGGCGAAGACCCGGACGGACCGGCCGCCCACCTCGGTGGTGACCGCGAGGTACCCGCGGTCCTCGGATCCGCCGTCGGGGTACTCGGTGTTGACCCGGTCGGTCATCGGCGCCGCCGAGAGGATGGCCTGGCCGAAGCCGCCCGGATTCCACGGTGCTCCCCCGCAGCGGCTCCAGTTCTCCAGGACCGACCCGTATGCGACGTGGTAGACTAGCCCGTGGAAGACCTCCAGGTAGTCCCGGATCCGTTCGACGTCACGTGCGCACGCTTCCTGCATGCCGACGACCTGGGGCGCGTGCGCGGCTATCGCCGCTGCCCGGTCGAGGTTGCTCGCGTCGCAGGGATTGCACAGGTTCCACGTCATGACCCGGTTCGGTACGACGTCCCTGACGGCCTGGACGGGCAGCGCCCCGCCGGGCAGCGTGCCGCCGGGGGCGCTGGGGCCCACCAGCGCCAGGCAGGCCAGCGCCACCGCGCATATGAGCAATCGCGAGCCGCCGCTGTTGAGCACCGCCGCCTCCTCGGTGTGGACACGCATGGCAACCGACGTTCCCACGGACGAGGTTATGGCACGCGGGGAGGGACCCCGGCGGGAGCAGCCGCTCCTCCCGCGTCGGGCCCGCCCGTGGCGCGCGGGCGAAGCGCACACCCGTCGGTTGGGCCCGCCTATGCTCGCCCCATGGATACCGAGGCGGTGCGGTCGTTCGTCCGCGCGGCCGAGCTGGGACAGCTGCGGCACGCGGCCGACGAGCTCGGTGTGACGCAGCAGGCGGTCTCGAAGCGGATCGCGGCCCTGGAACGCGTACTCGACGTCCGGTTGTTCAACCGCACTGCCCGCGGGGTGGAGCTGACCCTCGACGGACAGGCCTTCCTGGCGCACGCCCGGAACATCGTCACGGACGTCGACCGTGCCGTCGCCGCGATCCGGCGGGGTTCGCGGGCGCTGCGCATCGACGTTCTCGGCCTGCGGACCGCGCAGGCCGTGATCCTGCACGACTACTGGCGCTCACACCCCGAAACCGCGCTCGACGTGGTGACGCTCAAGACCGACGACCCGCGTGTGGCGGTGGCCGCCGTGCAGTCGGGCGACGTCGACGCCTCCTTCCGTTCGGTCACCGACCCGGACGGCCTGCCGCCCGAGGTGCGGATGATCCACGCGTTCCACTCCCCGCTGGAACTCGTCGTCGGACCGAGACACCCGCTCGCGCCCGCGCGCAGCGTGACACCGGCCCGGCTGCGCGGGCACCGGATCTGGGTGCCCGGTATCGCGCCGGGCAGCGAATGGGCGGACTTCTACGACCAGCTCACCACCGCGTTCGGCCTGCGCGTGGACGCCGCGGGCCCCAACTTCGGCAACGAGGTGCTCCTCGACGTCCTCGCCGACTCCGACGACGTGGCCACTCTCGTGGGCTCGCGCGACCGGTACGTCTGGCCGGCCGGTCACGACCTGCGCCGCATTCCGATCGTGCGCCCGACGCTCGCCTACCCGCTCTCGCTCGTCCTCCCGCGGGAGAACCCGCACCCGGGGCTCCGGGCCGTCCTGAACCACTTCGCGAGCCTCGCCCCGCTGCCGGAGGACACCTGGCTCCCCTCCTGGGCAACGAGGCCGCGGGGTGACGACGGCCCCGAGGCCGGGCACGCCCGGCGGCGTTGACCGCGCCCACGGGTCCGGGCAACCGGGTCAGTCGCGCGGGACGGCCCGCACCCGGGTCGGCGCGGTGGTGTCCGGTGCCGCCTGCACGGCCGCGCCGTCGGCTCCGCCCGCCGTGAGCACCAGTTGGGAGACGGCGTTCGTGAGCGTCAGCGCGCCCTTGTGCGGCGTCAGCTGCCAGCGCTGGGTGCGCTGGTCCGCGGCGGCCGCGAGGGCCGTCACCGCGCAGATCACTCCCGCGATGCCGCGTCGTCGTCCGAATTTCATGGCCACCTCTCCATGAGCCTCAGCCCATTCCATGAGCCGTGCATGCCAAAACGGCACCCGGCGAACGGTGTTGGCCAGAGTATGACCTGGGGCTACTCGCTGTACGAGATGGGCGTCTACGGAACACCCGCCCCCTGAGCCGGAGTCGATCGCGGTGCGGTGACGCGGTCGCCGTCACCGCACCGCCCCCGGCGCCTACGCCGGGGGCCTTTTCGCCAGCATCCTGCGCTGCACCCGCCGGCCCAGCGCGACCGCCAGTGGAATGCCGCGCAGGGCGAGCGAGGGCAGGGCGTCGGCCAGGCGGGCCTGCACACCCCGCCAGCCGGGTACCGCTGTGACCGGGCGGGGGCGGTCGAGCACCCTGCCGACGGCGCCGACGACTTCCTCGGGCCTGAGCAGCCTGCCGGAGAACGACAGCGCGGAGGCGGGGTCGTCGAGCTTGTCGTGGAGCATCGGGGTCCAGATGCCGTCGGGGCAGACGCAGGAGATGTGCACGTTCTCGATGCCGGCCAGGCGCAGGTCGGCGAGTGTGCTGAGGCTGAAGCCGATCGCGGCGTGCTTGGAGGCGGCGTACACCGCCTCGCCCGGCACGGCGGTGAGCCCGGCGAGGGACACGACGTTGAGGATGTGCCCGCCCGTGTTCCGCATGGCCTCGATCGCGGCGACGGTGCCGTTGACGGTGCCGAGCGCGTTGACCTCCAGCATCAGGCGCCGTGCGTCGGGCGATTGCTCCCAGGCCGGGCCGGTGACGAGTACACCGGCGTTGTTGACCCACACGCCGAGGTGGCCGGTCTCCGCGACGACGCGGTCCCGTGCCCCGGCCACCTGGGCCTCGTCGCGCACGTCGACGGCGGCCCACGACGCGTCGGGGCCCAGTTCGGCCGCCGCGGCGCGGGCCGCATCCCCGGACACGTCGGTGACCAGGACGCGGTGGCCGCGGTCGGCCAGCAGCCCGGCGATCAGCCGGCCGAGGCCGCGGCCGGCCCCGGTGACCACCGCGCCGGTGCGCTCCCGGCTCATCGCCCGCCGCCCTTGGTCTCGCCGTGGGCGATGCCGCCGTGGACACAGGTGGGCACCACGGGCCAGAAACGCTTCCACGGGGCGAGTTCGGTGGCGCGCAGGGCCTTGAAGCGCTCCTCGCGGGTCTCGGCCGCCGCCCGGACCGACCGCGGCCGGTCGCCGCGCGGCCACATGCCGTGGACGCCGTCGAACCCGGGGATCGTTCGCGCACCGATGCCGGTGAGGTGGTTGGTGCCGGCCGTCGCCATGGGCCACTCCTCGCTCTCGTCGTCGGGGCAGCAGCATGCCCGCGCCCGCCGGGCGGGATTTGTTCCGGCGCGACAATCTCAGCCGGTGCCGCGCACCCTGCGGCGCACCTCGCTCGGACTGGCGCCCTCCCACCGCCGCACGGCGTGGCTGAGTCCGGACTGGTCGGCGAAGCCCGCCATCGCGGCCACCTGGCACAGTGGCAGGTCGGTCGTGGTGAGGTGGCGCAGCGCGAGGTCCCGCCGTACCTCCTCCAGGATCTCGGCGAAGCCGGTGGACTCCGCCGCGAGCCGCCGTTGCAGGGTGCGGGGATGCAGGGCGAGGAGGCGCGCCACCCGGCCGACGGTGACGGGGCCGACGCCGACGGCCCGGGCCAGGACCCTCCGGACGTGCGTGGCGGTCAGTGTCTCCGGATCGGTGTGGTGCGCGGCCAGACGGTCGACGGCGAGCCGGCGCGCCTCCGCGTCCGTGCCGCGCAACTCCGTGTCCAGCAGGCGCCGTTCCACCCGGAGTGCGGCGGTCGGGCAGCCGAACTTCACGTCCGCGCCGAAGAACTCCGTGTACAGCGAGACCGGCGACAGGGGCGGGTGGGGCAACTCCACCGAGCGGAGACCGGCCGTGCCGCCCACCAGCGCCACCGCCACCCGGTGGAAAAGGCCGAGCCCGAGTTCGGTCGCCTGCGGGGAGTACGGGGACTCGTTCAGGTCCTTGCGGTAGGTCAGGGCGACCACCTCGCGCCGGCCCCGCGGATCGGGCTCCACGCCGACGCTCAGTGCCGGGCTGTGCACGAACATGAACCGTGAGGCGCACTCCAGTGCCTGCCGCACGGTGGCCGACGCCTGGACGGCCGGGGCGAGCAGCCCGAGGATGCCCAGATCCTGGCCGCGGGCGAGGCGGAGGCCGAAGTCCGGGCACCGCAGATCACGGGCGGCCGCGTCGAGCATCAGATCGTGGCCGGTGATCGGGACGAGGCCGGCCCCGGAGGTGAGCGCCCGCGCGGGGATCGAGAACCGTGCCGTGAACTCCCCGGGGACGCCGCCGAGTTCCTCGACGAGGCGTGCGAAGCCGCGCAGGCTGGCTCCCCGGATCATCGCACCCATCGTGTGCCGCTACCGGCCGACGAGCGTCTCGACGATGCGCATCAACCGCTCCCCCGCCCGGTCGATGCTTCCGTTCTGCGTGCTGACCTGGGCGCCTTCGAGTACGAAGGTGATCTGGGCGGCGACCTGCTCGGGGTCGGGCAGCCCGGCCTCGGTGCACATGCCGACCAGTCTGCGGGTCTGGCGGGCCTTGTGCTCCTCGATCACCTGCCTCGCGGGGTGGGAGCGGTCGGGCAGTTCGGCGAGGGAGTTGACGAAGGGGCAGCCCCGGTAGGACAGCGTCGGCAGTCCGTCGGCGATGAAGCGGGCCAGGCCCAGGATCTGCTCCCGGGGACGGCCGGGGTGTTCCGCCTCGACACGGTCGAAGGCCGCCTGGTACTCGGCGGCCAGGATCCGCAGCCACTCGGCGACCAGCGCGTCCTTGGTCTCGAAGTGCCGGTAGATGGCCATCTTGGTGGTCTCGGCCTTCTCCGCGATGGCCTGGACACCCACCCGCTGGATGCCCTCGCTCCGGAAGAGCACTTCGGCCGCGTCGAGGATGCGCTCCCGGGGCGGCAGCTTCGCCACCCTGCCCGGCCTGCGGACGGTCGTTGTCATGCCTGCTCCGTGACGTGCGGTCGATGGGCTCGTTCAGCTCCTGCTACGGTACCAGCCCGTCCCGTTCGATACCGTACGGTATCGTCCGAGACTCATGAGTACCGTTCTTTCGGGTCGAGGAGTGACAGTGAGAGTTTCCGAGTACGTGTGCCACGACGGGGTGGGCCTCGCGGAGCTGATGGCCGGGGGCGAGGTGTCGCCCGCCGAGGTGGAGGCGGCCGCCCGTGAGGCGGTGCAGGAGGTGACCCGGCGATCGACGCCGTCGTGGAGACGTGGCCGGCCGACGACCGGCCCGCCCCCGGCAGCACGCCGCTGGCGGGAGTGCCTTTCCTGATCAAGGACTTCGGCATATCCATGGCGGGCCGGCGCACCGAGATGGGCAGTCGTCTCGCGGCCGGGCACGTCGCCCGCTCCGACTCGTTCCTGATGCGGCGCTTCCGCCGCGCCGGCCTGGTGACCCTCGGGCGTACCGCGACACCGGAGCTGGCCTACAGCATCACCACGGAACCGGTGCTGTACGGCCCCACCCGCAACCCGTGGGACCCCGGTCGCGGCGCCGGCGGCTCCAGCGGTGGCGCGGGCGCGGCCGTCGCGGCCGGGGCGGTTCCCCTCGCCCACGCCACCGACGCGGCGGGCTCGCTGCGCATTCCGGCCTCGTACAACGGCCTCTTCGGGCTGAAGCCGACCCGCGGCCGGGTCTCCATGGGCCCCGCCCTCGACGAGGGGTTCAACGGGCTGGCCGTCCAGGGCACCGTGAGCCGGACCGTGCGGGACAGCGCGGCGCTCCTCGACCTGGTACGCGGTCCGGAACCGGGCGATCCCTACTTCGCCGAGCAGCCGGCCCGCCCCTACGCGGAGGAAGTCACCCGCCCTCCGGGCCCGCTGCGGATCGGGGTCCTCCCCCAGGCCTGGGGGAGGACGCCGGACCGCCGCCCCGGTGGCCGACGCACTGGACCGTAGGGTGCGGCTGCTCGAATCGCTCGGCCACCGCACCGAGGAGGTCACGGTCGGCCTGGGGGCCGGCTGGGAGGAGTTCGTGCTGGCCAACGCCCACCTGTCGACGGCGAACCTCGCGGCCTCGGTCGACGCCCTGGCCGCCGCCCTGGGCCGGCCCGTCGACTCCTCGACCCTCGAGCCGTCGACGCTGGCCGCCCACCGCTACGGGCAGCGGGTCAGCGGCCCCCGGTTCGTCGCCGCCCTCACCGTCCGCAACCGCGTCGCCCGCGGCCTGGCCCGGTACTTCGACACCCACGACCTGCTGCTCACCCCCACCCTGCCGGAGCTCCCCCCGCCGCTGGGTGCCTACGGCGAGGGCTCGGACGCACTCGACGGCCTCGGCTGGATCGACCGGCTCAACGACCGCTCGCCGTTCACCATGGCCTTCAACGTGGCGGGCACACCCGCCATGTCCGTGCCCCTGACGGCCGACACCGGAACGGGGCTGCCTGTCGGAATGCAGTTCGCCGCCGGTTTCGGGCGCGAGGACCTCCTGTTCCGTCTCGCCGGACAGCTCGAACGGGCACAACCGTGGTCGGGCCGAACCCCGGGCGTGTGGGCCGGCGCACCTTCCTAGGATGCTCACGGAGAATTCGGGTGCTCCGGACACCGGAGGGCGTTATCTTCGGAGCATGAACGTCATCGGCCGAAGTGTCTTCGCGACCGCGCGAGCGACCAGCTCGCCGGTTGCCGCCGTCTGACCTCCCCCCTTTCCCACCGGCGACCGGAAACGGCCGTCGGTGGTTCACGTGGCGCTCCGCCGCCTTCGCCTCGGTGCGAGGACCGCACGGTTTCCGTTCTCCGGTGCCCCTCCCGCCCCGAAGCGAAGGAGTCACCCCCATGGACACCGAGCGCGTCGCCCGCATGTTCGTCGAGTACTACGAGGACCACGGGCACCGCCGGATCACCGGCTCGACGCTGCTGCCCGAACCCGGCGACCCCGTCCTGTTCACCAGCGCCGGCATGCATCCGCTCACCCCGTACCTGGAAGGACGCCCCCATCCGCTGGGCCGGCGGCTGGTCAACGTACAGCGCTGTCTGCGCACCACGGACCTCGAGGAGGTCGGCGACGACACCCACCTGACGGTGTTCCAGATGCTCGGCACCTGGTCGCTGGGCGACTACGAGGGCCCACTGAGCCTCGACTGGGCCCACCGGCTGCTCACCGAGGGCCTGGGCGTCGACCCGGGCCTGCTGCACGCCACCGTGTACGGGGGTGGCGGACAGGTCGGGCCGGACACCGAGTCCCTGCGGCTGTGGCAGGAGCGCGGCGTTCCCGTGGAGCCGACGGTGGACGACAACTGGTGGTCCAACGGACCGGTGGGCCCGTGCGGACCCGACTCGGAGATCTTCCTGTGGAGCGGTGACACTCCGCCGCGGTCCACGCCCACGGGCGACGACCGCTGGGTGGAGGTGTGGAACCACGTGATGATGCGCCACCGCCGGCTCGACGACGGCCGTCTCGTGCCGCTTCCGCAGCGCAACGTCGACACCGGCCTGGGCCTGGAACGCCTCGCCATGCTCCTGCAGGGCAAGTCGTCGGTGTTCGACTGCGACGTCTTCGAGCCGTGGCGGCGGCTGCTGCCGTCCCTGTGGCCGTTGGACGAACCGTCGTTCCGGGTGGTCTGCGACCACCTCAGGTCGGCCGTCGTGGTCGTCGGCGACGGAGTCCGCCCGTCCAACACCGGCCGGGGTTATGTGCTGCGCCGCCTGGTACGACGGATGCTCACCGTGCTGTGGCGGGACGACCCCTCACGCGGGCTCGGAGACCTGCCGCAGGAGTTGGTCACGCACACCTCGGACCGTTTCCGGCAGGACGTGGACCCGGGTCTCGTGCGCGGGCTGCTGGTGGAGGAGGAGCGCCGGTTCCGGCGGCTCCTGGAACGCGGCCGGAACGTGCTCGCCCGGCCCCGGTTCAGCGGACCGCTGGGCGAGGAGGACTTCGCCTACCTGCACGACACCCACGGCCTGCCGCGCGACCTGGTGACGAGTCTGCGCGGGGACGGGCACCCCGGCCCGGGCGGCGGCCGGACGGTACGGCCGTGAGGCGGCCTCAACCGGTGCGGCGCCCGGGACGCCGACGGCGCTGGACGGCGCCGTAGGTCTCTTCGAGGGCGGTGGTCGCGGCGTCGTAGGAGCGTTGGGCGACGCCGACGAAGAGGCAGTCGATGACGGCCAGTTGGGCGATGCGGCTGACGGTGGCGCCGGAGCGGAACGGCGTTTCCCTGGCACAGGTCGTCAGCACCAGGTCGGCGGCGGTCGCGAGCGTGGAGCCCGGGTCGTTGGTCAGGGCGATGGTGGTGGCTCCGCGCTCGGCCGCGGCCTGGAGGGGTTCGGTGGTGTCCTCGGTCTCGCCGGAGTGGGAGACGGCCAGGGCCACGTCGCCGGGCCCCAGCAGGGCCGTCGCGGTGAGCGCCGCGTGCCGGTCGCTCCAGATGAAGGCCATGTGGCCTATGCGGTGGAGTTTCTGGTGCAGGTCCTGGCCGACGAAGGCGCTGGCCCCCACGCCGAAGATGTCGACCCTGCGGGCCTTGGCGACCGCGTCGACCGCCCGGCCCAGCGCGTCGACGTCGAGTCCGGCGCCCGAGTCCTCCAGGGCCCGGACCTCGTTGTAGATGATCTTGCTGACTATCCGGTCCAGCGAGTCCGTCGGGCTGATGTCGGTGCCGCCGTGCGCCGCCCGCCCGCCGCCCAGCGCGTGCTCCCGCGCCGCCGCGGCGGCCAGTGCCAGGCGCAGCTGGGGGTAGTTGCCCGTGCCGATGGTGCGGCAGAACCGCATCACGGTCGCCGCCGAGGTGCTCGCCCGCTCGGCGAGCGCGCCGATGGACAGCTCCGCGACCTGTCCCGGATCGGCGAGGACCGCGTCGGCCACCCGGCGTTCCGAGGGGGCCAGGGAGGGCCGGGCGGCGCGGATGCGCGTGAGGACGTCGGCGAGCGGGGCGTCCTGGGCGGACGGCTCCGGCGCGCGGGACGAGGACTGGCGGACCATGGCCCCTCCTGGAAGTGGTGCACACAGGGTAATGGGGTCCACCGAGGGGGTCAAAAAGTTACGCGGTGAACGACTCGACGTTACTTATTGACATCCGGAGGGCGGCGTTCCCATACTCGGACGGCGATCCGCGCCGGTCACCGACGACCCGGTGGCTCTCGACGTGCCGGGTCCCTCGGGCAAAGGGCGAGCCGTATGACTTCGACAGTGGCGGTAGATCTGGGGAAGACCGGCTGCCGCGCCATGCTGTGGCACGGCGCCGGCTCCTCACCGTCCGTCAGTTCCGTGGCCGGTGCCCCCGGTCTGGCCGCCCCCGACGGTGTGGCGGCGGCCCGTGCGGCCGTGCGCGCCGCCGTCGGGCCGCTGCTGCGTGAGCCGGGCGGCGCCCGGCCGGAGTCGGTCCTCGTGGGTGCCGCCGGAGCGGCTTCGGCCCCGGCGGCGGCCCGCTCGCTGGCGGGAGCCCTCCTGGAGGACCTGCCCGTCGGGGAGGCCGCCGTCACCAGCGACGCCGTCACCGCCCACGCCGGCGCGCTCGGCGGCCGCGCGGGTGTGGTGCTGGCGATCGGCACCGGGTCGGTCGCGGTCGGCATCGGCGCCGACGGGACGTACGCGCGCGTCGACGGGTGGGGTCCCCTGCTCGGCGACGACGGCAGCGGTGCCCGGATCGGTACGGCCGGACTCCGCGCGGCCCTGCGGGCCCACGACGGGCGGGGCCCGGCCACCGCCCTGCTGGACGCGGCCACCGCTTTCTTCGGCGACCTCGAACGGCTCCCGGCCGCCGTCGGACGGGACGGCAATCCCGCCCGTACGGCCGCCTCGTTCGCCCCCGAGGTGGCCCGCGCCGCCGACGCGGGGGACGCCGTGGCCTCGGCGATCGTCCGGGACGCGGCCGCCGACCTGGCCGAGACCGCCCTCGCGGCGGCCGGCCGGATCACCGGCGACGGCGGTCCGCTGCCGCTGGCCGTCACCGGTGGGCTGGCGGGTCTGGGCCCGGCCCTGATGACGCCGCTGACCGCCCGGATCACCGGCTCCGCACTCCACGTGTGGCTCACGTCCCCGCTCGGCGACCCCCTGGACGGGGCCGGGCTGCTGGCGCTGGACCGCACGACCCCTCATGCCTCCCTCGTCGTCCGCGTCCGCCGGGCGACCGCCAACCCCCCTCTCCCCACGCCGGCGACCCCACCGGCCAGTGCCTAGGAGCAAGCGTGCGCCAGCTCGACCTCGTGGTGATCGTGGTCTATCTGATCGGGATCGCCTGGATCGGCCTGCGGAAGGCAGGCCGGCAGAAGTCGGCGAAGGACTACTTCGTCGGTGAGGGCCACATGCCGTGGTGGACGGTCTCGTTCTCCGTCGTCGCCACCGAGACCAGTGTGCTGACGGTGATCAGCGTCCCCGGCGGTGCCTACAGCGGCCAGGGGTTCGGCAACGTCGAACTGGCCCTGGGCTACGTCGTCGGACGCGTCGTCGTGGCCACCGTGCTGATCCCCCTCTACAAGCGCGGCGGCTTCGTCAGCGCCTACCAGTACCTGGGTGACCGGTTCGGGCTGAAGCTGCAGGGGCTCGCCTCGGTGACCTTCGTGTTCACCCGGCTCCTGGCCGAGGGCGTGCGGCTGTTCGCCTCCGCCATCCCGATCAAGCTGCTGCTCGACGAGTTCGGCGTGCACGCGAGCTACCGCGTGATCATCGTCGTCATCACGCTGATCACCGTCGTCTACACCTACCTGGGCGGCATCAAGGCGGTCATCTGGACCGACGCCATCCAGATGGTCCTCTACCTCGGCGGCGCGGTCCTCGCCGTCGCGGTGCTCTCCGCCCACGTCGGCGGTGACGGCTACGCGCGTGCCCTGGACGCCGGCAAGTTCACGCTCTTCGACACCGACTTCGACCTCGCCCACATCCTCACCAGCCCGTTCGCCCTGCCCACGGCCATCGTCGGCGGCGCCATCTTCGCCATGGCCTCGCACGGCTCCGACCAGCTGATCGTCCAGCGCGTGCTGGCGACGAGGACGCTGCGCGAGGGCCAGAAGGCCATGATCGCCTCGGGTCTCTTCGTGACCGTCCAGTTCGCCGCCTTCTCCCTCGTCGGCGCGCTGCTGTGGTCGTACAACGAGGGCAAGTCCTTCTCGGAGCTGGGGCTGTCCAGCTCGGACAACCTCTACCCCGAGTTCATTCTGCACGGGCTGCCCGTGGTGGTCTCGGGCCTGCTGGTGGCCGGCATCCTGGGTGCCGCGATGGGTTCGCTGTCCTCGGCGCTGAACTCCATGTCGAACTCGACGGTCGCCGACATCATCCACAGCTTCTTCCGCACCACTCCGTCCGAGGAGGCGCTGCTGCGGCTGGCCCGCTGGATGACGCTGGTGTGGGCGACGCTCATGGCGGTCTTCGCCTGCGCGTTCAGCACGAGCACGGGCAACGTGTATCTGACCGGTCTGACCATCGCGGGCTACACCTACGGCGCGCTGCTCGGCGCGTTCCTCCTGGGCCGGCTGGTCAAACGGGCCAACGAGACCGACTCCGTCGTGGCCTTCCTGGTCACCATCGGGGTGATGACGTACATCGTGCGGGTGGTGAAGATCGACGTCACCACGGACGGGACGACGGTGTCCCAGGCGATCGCGGCCCAGTGGCTGGTGCCCATCGGCGTGCTGATCACGCTGGTCGTCGGCGGTGTGCTGAGCCTGTTCCACCGGGCGCCGGAGTCCGGAGGGGGCCCTGCCCCCGACGAGGAGCCGGGCGCCGGGCCCGACCGCCTGACCACGACGGCCGACCGGAACTGATCCCCGGCCGGGCCCCCACCCCCTCTTCGCAGGAGTACATCGTGCGTGTGATCGGCCTGATGTCGGGCACGTCCTACGACGCCGTCGAGGCGGCCGCCGCGGATTTCGAACTCCGGGGCGAGGTGCTGGAGTTGCGTCCCCTCGGCCATCTGTCGGCCCCCTACCCGGACGAGCTGCGCGACCTGATCGCGAGCAGCCTGCCGCCGGCGGCGACGACGGTCGGCAGTGTCGCCCGGCTCGACACCGGGATCGGGCAGGCGTTCGCCGACGTGGCCGTGCGGGCCGTGCGCGAACTGTGCGGCCAAGGCGCCGACCTGGTGGTCTCGCACGGGCAGACCATGTACCACTGGGTCGAGGACGGGGCCGTGCGAGGCACGCTCCAGCTCGGCCAGCCCGCCTGGATCGCCGAGGCGACCGGTCTGCCCGTCGTCTCCGACCTGCGCGGCAGGGACGTCGCGGCCGGTGGCCAGGGGGCACCGCTGGTGGCCATGACCGACGTCCTGGCCATGGCGGCGCTGCCCGGCGTCCCCGCCGCCCTCAACCTGGGCGGGATCGCCAACGTCACCGTCGTCGCCCCCGGCGCCGAGCCGCTGGCCTTCGACACCGGGCCGGCCAACGCCCTCATGGACGCCGCCGTACGGCACTTCACCGGCGGAGCGGCCGAGTACGACGAGGACGGGCGCCGCGCCGGGGCGGGCCGCGTGGATCCGGTACTGCTGCGGGCGCTCCTGGACGACCCCTACTATGGCAGGCCGGCTCCGAAGAGCACCGGCAAGGAGCACTTCCACCTGCCGTACCTGCTGCGGGCGCTCGCGGCGGCGCCCGTCGCCGAGCCCGACGACGTCCTGGCGACGCTGGCCCGGCTCACCGCCGTCACGGTGGCCGACGCCTGCCGGGCGCACGGCGTCACGCGGCTCGTGGTGTCCGGCGGCGGGGCGCACAACCCCGTGCTGATGGGCATGATCGCCGAGGAGCTGCCGGACGTGGTCCTCGGCTCCAGCGACGCGCTCGGGCTGCCGTCGGACGCCAAGGAGGCCCTGGCCTTCGCCCTGTTGGGCTTCCTGACCGTCAACGGCCTGCCCGGCGCGATCCCCTCGGGGACGGGCGCGCGCCGGGCGGCGCTGCTGGGCACGATCACACCGGGCCGGGAGCCCCTGCGGCTGCCCGAGCCGGCCGGCGAGCCGCCCCGGATGCTCCGCGTCACCGGCGGGACCCCGTCCTGACCGGCCGCTGTGCCGCCCCGGCGGCTCAGCCGAGCTCGCCGGTGCGGGCCCCCCGCCACAGGTCGACGTCGCCGTCGACGACCGCGTGCTTGTCGATCTCGGCGAGTTCGTCGTCGCCGAAGGAGAGGTTGCCCAGGGCGGCCACGTTCTCCTCCAGCTGCTCGGGGCGGGAGGCGCCGATGACCAGCGAGGTGACGCGCGGGTCGCGCAGCGCCCAGGCGAGCGCCATCTGCGCGAGGCTCTGGCCGCGGCGGGCGGCGATGTCGTCGAGGGCGCGCAGTCGCCGGACGGTGTCCTCGGTGAGCCAGCCGGTCGCGAAGGACTTGCCCTGGGTGGCGCGGGACCCCTCGGGCACGCCGTCGAGGTAGCGGCCGGTGAGCAGGCCCTGGGCCAGCGCGGTGAAGCCGATGACGCCGAAGCCCTCGTCGGCCGCCGCGTCGAGCAGCCCCTCGGTCTCGATCCACCGGTTGAGCATGTTGTACGACGGCTGGTGGATGAGCAGCGGCGTGCCCAGGTCGCGCAGGATCGCGGCGGCCCGCCGGGAGCGTTCGGCGTCGTAGGAGGAGATGCCGACGTAGAGCGCCTTGCCCTGGCGGACCGTGGTGTCCAGCGCCGTCATGGTCTCCTCCAGCGGGGTGGAGGCGTCCAGTCGGTGGGAGTAGAAGATGTCGACGTAGTCGAGGCCCGTGCGCTTCAGGGACTGGTCGAGGGAGGCGAGCACGTACTTGCGGGAGCCGCCGCCCTGGCCGTAGGGGCCGGGCCACATGTCCCAGCCGGCCTTGGTGGAGATCACCAGTTCGTCGCGGTACGGCGCCAGGTCCTGCCGCATGATCCGGCCGAAGTTGATCTCGGCGGAGCCGTAGGGCGGGCCGTAGTTGTTGGCGAGGTCGTGGTGGGTGATGCCGAGGTCGAAGGCGCGCAGGGCGATCCGCCGCTGGGTCTCGAAGGGCGTGTCGTCACCGAAGTTGTGCCAGTAGCCCAGGGACAGCGCGGGCAGGTCCAGCCCGGAGCGTCCGGTACGGCGGTAGTGCATGGTGCCGTCGTAGCGGCCGGGGTCGGCGACGTGGTTCATGGGGGTTCTCCGGTGGGGAAGCGGGGCCGGGCGGCCCGTGACCGCCCGGCCGCGGCGGCATCGCGGGCACCGTCAGTTTCTCATCCGCCCGGGTCAGGGGCGGGCCAGGACCAGGGACGAGCCGCCGGCCCGGATGCCCTCGGCGGCGGCGTCGGTCAGGTCGGTGTCCGTGACGATGGTGTCGAATGCCGTCAGCGGTGCCACCCGGTAGCGGCCGAAGGTGCCGTACTTCGACGAGCCCGCCACCAGGACGGAGTGCGCGGCCGAGGCCATGGCCGCCTGTTTGACGTCCACCTTGGGTTCCGACGGGGTGGTGGTGCCGCGGAGCAGGTCCCAGGAGCTGGTGCTGACGAAGGCGATGTCCAGGGCGAGTTGCCGCAACGTGTCCGCCGCGAGACGGCCCACGCTGGAGCGGTTGGAGACGTCGACACGACCGCCGACGTGGACCAGTTCCAGGTTCTCGGCGTCCATCAGCCGTCCGATGGTGGTGAAGTCGTTGGTGACCACGGTGAGGCCGGACAGCCTGGCGAGGGCGGGGGCCATGGCGAGCAGGGTGGTGCCCGCGTCGAGGTAGACGGTCATGCCGTCCTGGACCAGGCGGGCGGCCTCTGCGGCCATCGCCCGCTTCTGGGGCTGCTCGACCTCGGACTTGTCGAGGAAGCCGGGTTCGGTGCTGATGGTGCTGGCGATGCGCACTCCGCCGGGGACGGAGAAGACCAGGCCGCCGCGCTCCAGTTCGGCGATGTCGCGGCGCACGGTCATGTGGGAGACGCCGAGCAGCCGGGTGATCTGCTGCACGCTGAGCACCCCGTCGCGCCTGAGGTGCTTCAGCAGTTGCTCGCGCCGCTGGTCGGGGATGAGCGGAGGCTGCCCGCCGTCCGAGGTCATGGTCTGGTCTCCCTTCGACCGTGCTGACGTTAGCCGATGATCATGCCGGTGACGGGCGGGACCGTCACCGGCGGGGTCTCAGCCGTGCACCACGGTGCTGAGCAGCATCACGCCGCCGAGGCTGAGCAGCGACTGGAGGGACAGCATCAGGGTCCAGGTGCGGAAGGTCTGCGCGACCGACAGCTGGAAGTACTCCTTGAACAGCCAGAACCCGGAGTCGTTGACGTGGGAGAGCATCACCGCTCCCGAGGCGGTGGCCAGCACCATCAGTTCCGGCGAGGTGCCGGGCGAGGCGCTGAGCAGCGGCGCGACGATGGCGGTCGCCGCGGCGGTGGCGACGGTCGCCGAGCCGAGGCAGATCCGCAGCAGGGCGGCGACCAGCCAGCCCAGCAGCAGCGGGGGTATCGCCCAGTCCACGGCGTAGTCCGAGATGAGCTGGTCGATCCCGGTCTCCGTCAGCATCGCCTTGAAGCCGCCGCCCGCGCCCAGGATGAGGATGATCGCGCCGACCGGGGCGAGCCCCTTGGACGCCATCTTCTGCAGCTGGCCGAGGCCGAACCCGGACCGGACGCCGAGGGCGAAGAAGGCGAAGATCACGGCCGCCAGCAGGGACAGCACGGAGGAGTTGCAGGCGTCGAAGAACTGGTACGGCAGCGTGCCCTCGGCCGTGTTGGCGGTGCCCAGGGTGCCGATGAGCATGAGGCCCGGCGGGAGCAGCACGGTGATGAGCGCGAGGGTGAAGGAGGCCGGCTTGCGGCGGTGCTCGGGCTCGGTGCTGACGGACTGGACCGGGCCGCGGTCGAGGTCCGGCGCGGGGCCGAACCAGCGGCTGACGACCTTGGTCAGCACCGGTCCGGTGAGCACGGCCATCGGGATGCCGATGACCAGGCCCCACAGGATGGTGAGGCCGGTGTTCGCGCCGTAGGCGGAGACGGCCAGGGTCGGCGAGGGGTGCGGCGGCAGCAGTCCGTGCGACACGTACAGTCCCGCGGCCATCGGCAGTCCGACCCACAGCAGGTGGGTGTTGCTGCGCTTGGCGACGGTGTACACGAGCGGCACCAGCATCACGAAGCTGACGTCGAACAGGTGCGGCATGCCGATCAGCAGCGCGGCGGCGGTGATGGACGCCGGGATCCACTTGACGGGCCGGGAGCCGATGAACACGGTGGCGATGCGGTCGGCGCCGCCGGAGCCGAGCAGGATGCCGCCCAGCAGGGTGCCGAGGCCGATGGTGGGACCGCTGCCGCCCAGGGTGTCGCCGAAGCCGTCCTGGAAGGCCTCGACGGCACGCACCGGGGCGATGCCGGACGCGATGCCGAGCCCGAGGGCGGACAGGGCGAGTGCGAGGAACGGGTGCAGCTTGGTCTTGGTGATCAGCAGGACCAGGACGACGACGGCGGCGGCACCGAGGAGGAGGTGCTGGAGGTCGGTGCTCATGCGGCGGGTGTTCCTTCCGTGCCGTGCGGGCAGCCGCGCGAGGCGCGTCCGGCGCGCCAGGCGCTCAGCAGGCCCGGGTCCGGGTCGGCCAGGTCGGCCACGCGGAGCAGTTCACCGGCGGCCACCGGCCGGGCGAGGGTGGCGTGGGCGGCGAGATAGAGGGGGGCGACGTCGTCGGGTGCGTCCTCGCCGCGCAGCAGCACCGCCCGGACGCCGGTGACGTCGTGGTGGTGGCCGCCCATCGCGAGCGCGGTCCCGGCGGGCAGGTCCGTGCGGGCGCGGCCGGCGAGCACGGCGTACGAGCGGGGATCGGTGCCGCCGGACGGGCGGTGGTGGAGCACCGCCGAGAGCAGGCTCACCGGGGTCTCGACGCCCATCAGGTGGTACGGGAGGTAGATCGCGGCGTACCGGCCGTCCTTGCTGAGGACGTGGCCCTTCTCACGCAGCGTCTCCCAGGTCACCGGGTCGTCGGTGCGGACGACGACGAAGACGCCGCCCGCGAAGGATGCCTCGCCGGGCAGGCGCAGGGCGCTGAAGACGTCCACGGCGCCGTCGCGGGCCAGCACGCCGCCGTCCTCGCGGGGACGGTAGACGTCGGCGAGTTCGGCGATGCGCGCGACGGGGTAGTGCAGGCGTTCCGTGTCCGGGCGGAAGCCCGTGTTGTTGGCGACGACGGCCATCTCGCAGTAGTCCGCGGTGGCGCCGGTGGGGAGGCCGGCCACGGCCGCGGCGCGGGCGTCGAGGGTGGCACGCACGTCGTCGCCGAGGTCGAGGAGCCCGGAGAGCGCCGGTGCGGGCACCGTGGTGTCGAGCTGGGTGACGGTGCCGGCCTCGGGGTCGTGCACGAGGTCGTACTCGGTGGACTTGCCGATCGCCACGATGTCGAGACCGAGCAGCTCGGCCCAGGTGACCAGGCCGATGAGGTTGGCCGGCTGGTCGCCGTCGGCGGTGGTGTAGACGAGGCCCCGGGCGGCGGCGAGGTCGGCGAGGTGGAGTCCGGCGACGGAGTCGACCTCCTTGCTGACCATCGCGACGTGGCGGTCGGCGGCGAGGGCGGCTTCGGCCATGGCGAGGCCGTCCGCGGGGCTGCCGGTCGCCTCCACGAGGATGTCCCAGGGGGCCGAGGTCAGGAGCGCGGCGTCGGCGACCAGGGCGATGCCGCCGCGCGCGACCGTGTCCGCCACGGCCGCCGCGTCGTGGCACTCGGCCGGCCGCGTGGTGTCGTATCCCAGGTCGTCCAGCATCGCGCGCAGCCTGGGCAGGTCGCGGTCGCACAGGACGGCCGGGACGAGGCCGGGCAGACGGCGGCTCTGGGCCAGGAGGGTGCGCGCGAATCCGCCGCCGGCGCCGGACAGTGCGTAGCGCACCGTCCGGTCGCCGGTGTCGGCGAACAGGTGATGCAGGTTCATGAGGCCCTCCTGAATGAGCGCGCAAGGTGGTGGCAGGGGCTTCTCGCGCGGTCGACGGGGCGACGGTGTGCCGTGGGACGCGCGTGCCAGAAGCAGCGAATGAACAACGTGTATCACCAGATCCCATCTGGGTAAAGTCTGGTAACATAATTTCACAGATCATCACGGGTGGCCGTCGGCCGCACCACGAACCCGGACAGCAACGCAGGAGCACTTGATGCCGACCCTCGGGGCCATCGCAGACGATTTCACCGGCGCGACCGACCTTGCGACGATGCTGGTCGCCCGCGGTTTCCGGACCGTGATCGCCGTCGGCGCCGAGGCCGTCGTCTCCCCCGCGCAGCCGCAGGCGCCGGACCGGTGGGCCGACGCGGACGCCGTCGTGGTGGCACTGAAGTCCAGAACGGCTCCCGTCCCGGAGGCGGTGGAGCAGTCGCGCCGGGCGCTGCGCGCACTGCGGGCGATCGGCTGCCGGCGCTTCTACTTCAAGTACTGCTCGACGTTCGACTCCACACCCCGCGGCAACATCGGGCCGGTGGCCGACGCGCTGCTGGCGGAGACCGGCGAGCGGCGCACGGTGGTGGTCCCCTCCTTCCCGGCGACCGGGCGGACCGTGTACCGGGGGCGGCTCTTCGTCCACGACGACCTGCTCGACGAGAGCCCCATGCGCCACCATCCGCTCACTCCGATGCTGGACTCCCGCGTCGACCGGCTGCTGGAGCCGCAGACGGACCACCCGGTCACCCGGATCGGCCTGGACACGGTCCGGGCCGGTGCGGCCCGCCTCCGTGCGGTCCTGGACGAGGAGGCCCACGCCGACGCGCTGACCGTCGTGGACGCCGTGGACGACGAGGACCTGCGGACCATCGCCGCCGCCACCGAGGGCTTCGGGCTGGTGACCGGCGCCGCCGGGCTCGCCGTGGGACTCACCGGCCCGCATCCGGAGCAGGCGCGCGCACGGCCCGCGTCCCGCGAGGACGACCCCGGGGTCGTCCTCGCGGGCAGCGCCTCCGCCGCGACCCGGGCGCAGGTCGCCCACGCCCTGGACCTGCTGCCGCACCGGCGGCTCGACCTGACCCGGCTGCGCGCCGACTTCGACGGCGCCGTGGCCGACCTGACCGCCTTCGTGCGCGACCGGTGGGCGGACGACCCCGCCCGGCCGCCACTGATCTACGCGGTCGCGGCGCCCGAGGACGTCGAGACCGACACGCCGGCCGGCGCGGAACCACCGTCGTCCCTGGTGGAGAGGGCCCTCGCGGCCTGCGCGAAGACCCTTGTGGACGCCGGGGCGCGACGGCTGCTGGTGGCGGGCGGCGAGACGTCGGGGGCCGTCGTCACCGCGCTGCGCGCCCGCACCCTCGCCGTCGGGGCGCCCATCGCCCCCGGTGTCGCCTGGGCGCGCACCGAGGTGAGCCCCTCCGGCACCGCCCACACCGTCGACCTCGCCCTGAAATCGGGGAACTTCGGCGGCACCGACATCTTCACGCAGGCATGGGAGCAGCTCGTATGACCGCCCTCGCACAGGAACTCGTCGCGGCGGCGGCCCACTTGGCCGGGCTCGGTCTGAGCCCCGGCTCCTCGGGCAACGTCAGCGTCCGGGACGGCGACCGTGTCCTGGTCAGCCCGACCGGCACGGACCTCGCCGCGCTCGACCCCGGGAAGCTGTCGGTGCTCGCCCTCGACGGCACCCACCTCGGCGGACCGGCGCCGTCCAAGGAGTACCCGCTCCACCTCGCCTTCTACCGACGCGAGCGGGCCACCCGGGCCGTCGTCCACCTGCACTCCCGGCACGCGGCGGCGGCCTCATGCCGCGCGCCCTGGTCCGAACGCAGTGCGCTGCCGCCGCTGACGCCGTACTTCGTCATGCGGGTCGGACAGATACCGCTGCTCCCCTACGCCCCGCCCGGCGACCCCGCCCAGGCCGCGGGCCTGGAACGGCTCGCCTTCCCCTGCCGGGCCGCGCTGCTGCAGAACCACGGCCCGGTCGTGGCGGGCACGTCGCTGCGCGCGGCGACGGAGGCCGCCGTCGAGGTGGAGGAGGCCTCCGCGCTCCAACTGCTCCTGGGGGACCGGCCGGTGCGCCATCTGACTCCGGGCGAGGCGACCGCGCTGGCCCGGAAGTACGGCACCTACTGGGAGCCGGTGCACTGAGCCACCGCCGGAGGTCAGGTGGAGATGCTGGTGACCGCCTCGACCCCGTAGGTGCGCGCGTAGCCGTTCTCCGTGCCGACCAGGAGGTCGACCACCTCGAAGTACCGGTCCCAGAAGGGCGTCTCGCGCAGGGCGTCGACGAGGAGCTGGTAGGCGTGGTGGTCGTCGGCCTCCCAGACCCAGACGTCGGTGACGCGGGCGGAGTAGAACTCCGTGTCGTAGAAACGTGACCGGACACCGGTGGTCCTGGCCCTGACCGCCGGGACGACCTCCGTGGCGAAGGCGTGCACCCGCTCCTCGACGGTCAGGGCGAGCCATTCGGGCGTGGTCTTGACGAGCATGAACGCGGTGACCGGGGGTTCGGTGGTCTGTGCGGGCATGGTTGATTCCTTTTCGGGAGGGTGATGGGACGAGGGGTCAGGAGCGGACCGCGGGCTCGAGGGTCTGGGCGACCCAGTGCTCGAAGGTGGTCGGGGTGGCCGTGTCCGGGGTGCGGGTGACGCCCGCGTCGAGGCCGTCGTCCTTGGCCCGCTTCATGTCGACCACGGCCTCGACGAACGCCTTGTCGAGGCCGTGGGAGACGAGCGTCGTGCGCAGGTCGTCGAGCGCCTGGCGTTCGTAGCGGACGGGGCGGCCGAGCCGCTCGGTCATGATGCGGGCCAGGTCGTTGGGCGACAGGTCCCGCGGCCCGAGCACCGGGACGCTGCCGGTGCCGGTCCAGGACCGGTCGAGCAGCAGACCGGCCGCCACGGCCGCGATGTCGGCGACGGCCACGAGAGGGGCCTTGCGGTCGGCGTCGACGACGTCGGTGAAGCAGCCTTTCTCCCGGATCGAGCCGGCCTCCTCCAGGAGGTTCTCGAAGAAGGAGGGGTTGGCCAGGGCCCGGTAGGCGACGCCGGTCTCCTCCATGAGGTCGTCCACCGCGAGGGACGCGGTGACGAGTCCGGCGCGGCCGGCGACCGGGGTGCCGCGGCCGAGGGCGGACACGCCGACGACATGGCCGACGCCGTGCACGGCGAGGGCGTTCGCGGCGGGGAGGGAGAAGCCCCGGTAGGCGTCGTCGGGGGTGCGGGAGGGGTCCGGCGGGACTAGCCAGAAGACGGCGTCGGCGCCGTCGAAGGCCCGGTCGACGACCGCGGGGTCCCCGTGCGAGCCGGTGACCACCTCGACGCGGTCGCGCACGGCGTCGGGCAGTCGTGCGGGGTCGCGCACGATCACGCGCAGTTCCTCGCCGCGTGCGGGTGCGGAGTCCAGGAGCAGGGGCAGCAGCCGCCGCCCGATGTTCCCGGTCGGAGCAGTGATAACGATCATGAAAACCTCGTGGCTCGTGCCGTTCGGGTACGGCCTCATACTGGGGAGCCACGAGGTGTTGCCACAATGGGAACATCGGCAAGGGATTGTTGCCCGGAACGGAACAACACTGGTGAACAGCACGGATCCGGTCGCGCCGGTCGTCGACGCCAACCTCGCGGTCGCCCTCGACGCCCTGCTCAGCGAGCAGAGCGTCACCCGCGCCGCCGCTCGCATGCGCACGTCCCCCGCGGCGATGAGCCGTACCCTCGGCCGCCTCCGCCGCATCCTCCAGGACCCTCTCCTGGTCCGGGCCGGGCAGAGCATGGTGCCGACGCCGAGGGCGCTGGCCCTGCGGGAGGAGACCGCCGCCGTGGTGCGCCGGCTCGGTGTCCTCCTGACGCCGGCCACCGGCGTCGACCCCGCCGTGCTGCACCGCACCTTCGGGCTCCAGGCCGCCGATCTGGTCGGTGCGGCCCTCGCCCCCGGTCTGCTGACGCTGGCCGGGCGGGAGGCGCCGGGCATCTCGCTGCGGTTCCGGGCCGAGGAGTTGGAGGCCGGGCCGGGCCTTCGCGACGGCCGGGTCGACCTGGAGGTCGGGGCGATCGAGCACGTGGACCCGGAGACCCGGGTGGAGGAGCTGGTCACCCTGCGGATGACGGCGGCCGTCCGGCCCGGCCACCCGCTCGCCGAGGGGCGCGTGACCCCGGCCCGGTTCGCCGCCGCCGAGCACGTCGCGGTGAGCCGCCGCGGCCGCTTCGACGGTCCCGTCGACACCGCCCTCGCCGAGCACGGGCTGAGCCGCCGGGTCGCCGTCGTCCTCCCGGGACATCTCGCCGCGCTGTCCCTCGCCGCCCGCACCGACGTCGTCGCGCTGGTGCCCGCGGTGCCGGACGGCGCCGACCGGGCACCGTGCCCCCTCACCGAGCAGGCCTCGGTCCTCGGACTGCGCCTCCTCGACATCCCGCTGGCCCTGCCGCCCGTGTCCATCGGCATGGCCTGGCACCCCCGGCACACCGCCGACGGCGCCCACCACTGGCTGCGCGCGGCCGTCCGCCGGGTACTGGGCGGCCGGGCCTCCGCCTAGCGCCGCTCCGCTTGCGAGGGCCGGACGGCGGCGGAGACTGATACGGACGACGGCACTCCGGAAGGTCCCGGGCGGATGGGCGAGTACGCGGTGCGTCCCCACCCCGGGACGCGGCGGGCCGGCGGGCTCCGGCCCGGGGCGGCCCTGCCCGGCACGGCGCCGCGCCCGGACCGGATTGGCATGGCCGCTCCTGGGCACGCGCCCTGCGGAGACCGTGTGAACCGGGGCCCCGGACCCGGCTCGGGCCTCGGCTGGACCGCTGTGCCGGGCGAGGCGGAGAGGGCCGCTCCGTGTCCCGGGTCCGAGTCGCGCGGCCCCCGGGCGTCAGCCACTCCACGACGAAAGGCAGCCTCATGACGGACACCACGCCTGCCACCACCACGGACTCCGGCGCACCGGCGGAAAGCGACGAGCATTCGCTCACCGCGGGTCCGGCGGGTCCGGTGCTCCTGCAGGACGCCTACCTCATCGAACAGATGGCGCAGTTCAACCGGGAGCGCATCCCAGAGCGCCAGCCGCACGCGAAGGGCAGCGGCGCCTTCGGCCACTTCGAGGTGACGCACGACGTGAGCGCCTACACCAAGGCGGCCGTCTTCCAGCCGGGCACCCGCACCGAGCTGGTCACCCGCTTCTCGACCGTCGCGGGCGAGCGCGGCAGCCCGGACACCTGGCGCGACCCGCGCGGTTTCGCGGTGAAGTTCTACACCAGCCAGGGCAACTACGACATGGTCGGCAACAACACGCCGGTGTTCTTCGTCAAGGACCCGATGAAGTTCCAGCACTTCATCCGGTCGCAGAAGCGCCGGGCGGACAGCAACCTGCGCGACCACGACATGCAGTGGGACTTCTGGACCCTCTCGCCGGAGTCCGCGCACCAGGTCACCTGGCTCATGGGGGACCGCGGCATCCCGCGCAGCTGGCGCCACATGAACGGCTACACGTCCCACACGTACATGTGGATCAACGCGGCGGGCGAACGGTTCTGGGTGAAGTACCACTTCAAGACCGACCAGGGCATCGAGTTCTTCACCCAGGACGAGGGCGACCAGATGGCGGCGGCCGACACCGACTACCACATGCGGGACCTCTTCGAGCACATCCGTGACGGCGACCACCCGAGCTGGACGCTGCACGTGCAGGTCATGCCGTACGAGGAAGCCGCGGGCTACCGGTTCAACCCGTTCGACCTGACGAAGGTGTGGCCGCACGGCGACTACCCCCTCATCCCGGTCGGCCGCATGACGCTCGACCGCAACCCGACGGACAACCACGCCGAGATCGAGCAGGCGGCGTTCCAGCCGAACAACCTCGTCCCCGGCATCGGACCCAGCCCGGACCGGATGCTGCTGGCGCGGCTCTTCTCGTACGCCGACGCCCACCGCTACCGGATCGGCGCGAACTACCAGCAGCTTCCCGTGAACGCCCCGGTCGTCGACGTCCACACCTACTCCAAGGACGGTGCGATGGCCTACCGCAAGACCACCGATCCGGTCTATGCGCCGAACTCCAAGGGGGGTCCGGCCGCCGACACCGAGCACTTCGGTACGCCGCCCAGCTGGGAGACGGACGGGGCCATCACCCGCACGGCCTACGTCAGTCACGCCGAGGACGACGACTGGGGGCAGCCGGGCACCCTGGTGCGCGAGGTCATGGACGACGCCGCCCGGGACCGGCTCGTCGACAACGTGGTCGACCACCTGCTCAACGAGGTGACCGAACCCGTGCTGAAGCGGGCCTTCGAGTACTGGTCGAACATCGACAGGACGATCGGCGAGCGCATCGAGCGGGGGGTGCGGGCGAAGGCGGGCGAGAAGGACTTCAAGGCCGACGAGCAGCGCAATCCGGCCAGGCAGTCCATGCAGGACAAGGCCTGAGCCCTCTCGCGGTCATCCGCTCCCGCGGGGCGTGCGCCGGTCGGCGCGCGCCCCGTTCTCCGTCGTCGGCGAGTTCTCCGTGGCTGGTGATTCTGCCGATGGCGCCGGAGCCCCGCACCAGGACTCTGATCGGGTCAGGTACCCGAATCCTCTCCTGGAGGGCTCCATGCGTCGTCGTTCCCCACGCCGGCTTCTCGGTGTTCTCGCGGCCGCCGCGGTCGCGTTCGGCCTCTTCTCCTCCGCGCCGGCGGCCGGTGCGGTCACCCCCACGGGCGCCGCGGAGGCCGCGGCCGCCCAGCCACTGGCCACGAGCACGCCGGTCGTCTTCGTCCACGGCTACACCGGCAGCGCGTCCAACTGGACCACCGCGATGAGCGTCTTCCGGCTGAACGGCTGGTCCGGCTCCGACCTCTTCGCCTACGAGTACGACTCCTACGGCGACAACGTCACCAACGCCCGGGGCCTGGCCTCCTTCGTCGAGGGCGTGAAGGCGCGGACCGGCGCGAGCAAGGTGGCGATCGTCAACCACTCGATGGGCGGGCTCGTCAGCCAGTACTACCTGAAGGTGCTGGGCGGGCACTCCAGTGTCAGCCACCTCGCGTCGATCGCCGGAGCGAACCACGGGACGACGTACGCGGGCGCGTGCCTGATCTACACGACCTGCCGGCAGATGTACCCGGGCTCGTCGTTCATCGCCCAGATCACGTCGGGCGACGAGACACCGGGCAGCACCAAGTACGCCACCTGGTACTCGGCGTGCGACGGCATCATCCTCCCCTACACCAGCACGCGGCTGACCGGCGCGACCAACAACAACGTGGTCTGCCAGACGCACATCGGCTACCTGGCGGACACGGTGGTGCTGGGGCAGACGGCCCGCTTCGTGGCGTCCTGACCCGTCCGGCCGGCCTTGCGCTGATGCACCCCGCGGCATCGGGACGTGCTCCGTGACAAGGGTGATGACAGCGGCTGTCATCGACGGTTCCGGCGCCTCGCGCCTGCCGCCCGTGCCCGCATTCGCGGGACCGGCAGTCGCCATGTACGGACATATCTGGAGGGTTCTCATGCGTGTCTTCGTCACCGGCGCCTCCGGCTGGATCGGCTCAGCCGTCGTTCCCGAGCTCATCGGGGCGGGTCATCAGGTCGTGGGGCTCGCCCGTTCCGACGCCTCGGCCGAAGCGCTGGCCGCGGCCGGGGCCGAAGTGGTCCGGGGCACCTTGGACGACCTCGACGTCCTGCGGGACGCGGCCGCCGCCTCGGACGGGGTCGTGCACCTGGCCTTCAAGCACGACATCGCGTTCTCGGGGGACTTCAAGGGCGCGGGCGAGGCCGACCGGCGAGCCGTCGAGGTGATCGGCGAGGCGCTCGCGGGGTCGGGCCGGCCGTTCACGATCGCGTCCGGGACCCCCTCGATTCCCGGCCACGTGGCCACCGAACGCGACGGCCACGACCCGGACCCGGCCGCGGCGGCACGGGGCGACGCCCAGCACGTGCGGGCCGCCACGGCCGAGCTGGCGCTCTCCCTCGCGGCCCGCGGCGTGCGCTCCTGCGTGGTGCGGCTGGCCCCGACCAATCACGGCGAGGGAGACAACGGGTTCGTCCCGGCCCTCATCGGGATCGCCCGTGAGAAGGGCGTCTCCGGCTACCTCGCGGACGGCACCAACCGCTGGTCGGCGGCGCACCGTCTCGACTCCGCGCGCCTGTTCCGCCTGGCGCTGGAGAAGGCGCCCGCGGGGTCGACGCTGCACGCGGTCGCGGAGGAGGGCCTGCCCGTGCGCGACCTCGCCGCGGTCATCGGCCGGCAGCTGGACCTGCCGGTGGTGTCGGTCCCCGCCTCGGACGCGGGCGCGCACTTCGGCTGGCTGGCGGGCCCCCTAGCGGCCAACCGCGCGGCCTCCGGCGTCCTGACCCGCGAGCTGCTGGGGTGGGAGCCCGTCCAGCCCGGGCTCGTCGAGGACCTGGAGCAGGGCCACTACTTCGAGTAGCCCTGCACCGGTCCCGGCTTCACACCAGTTCGGGCTGGGGTTCCGCGGGGCGCGGCGGTTCCGGCTGCCGCGCCGGCAGCGACTCGGACTCCCACAGCCTGGTGGTCCGCACATACCCGTGGACGACGGAGCCCATCGCGAGGACGAGCAGCGGCCCGGCGGCCCACGGGTGAGCGGCCATCTCGGCCGGCAGGTACCGGTACGCGACCAGCAGCACGGCGAACACCGTCGCGCCGTGGGCGACCAGCCGGACGGCCGCGCCGTCCCAGCCCCGCGCGAACGCGCGCATCGCGGTCTCGACCGTGAGCGCGAAGACCACGCCGGCGACGAGGTCGGCGCCGTAGTGGTAGCCGAAGCCGAGTGTCGCGGTGAGGGTGGCGACCAGCCAGAACGTGCCGGCGAACCGCACGGCCCGCGACCCCTTGCGGGAGTGGAGGAACAGCGTCATGGCCCATGCCGTGTGCAGGCTGGGCATGCAGTTGCGCGGGGTGATGTCGTCGAACGGGACCGCGTGCGGCGCGCCGGTCGGCGGCAGGGTGTCCGGCCACAGGTTGGCCACCGCCCACTGGCCGCCTTCGGCGCCGTAGGCGAAGACCGGTCCGACCACCGGGAAGATCATGTAGACGGCGGGCCCGAGCAGACCGATGGCGAGGAAGGTGCGCACGAGGTGGTGGCTCGGGAACCGTCGCTCGGCCGCCACGTGACGCAGCTGGTAGAGACCGACGAGGGCGGCGGCCAGGGGCAGCTGGCCGTAGACGAGGTGGAGTACGTGGCCGCCGACCGGCTCGGTGGCCTCGACGAGCCGGCCGACCAGCCACGAGGGGTTGCCGAGCGCCTGGTCGGCGGTGGCCACGTACGGGTCGAGGACCGCCTTACGGGTCTCCGACGTGATGAGCAGCCAGGTGTCGCCCGTCTTGTGGCCGGCCACCAGCAGCAGGCCCAGCCCCGCGCCCTTGAGCAGCAGCGCCCGTTCGCTGCCCCTGCGGCGCGTCACGGCGACGACCGCGCAGCCCAGGACCACCCACAGCGCGCCGTTGCCGAAGTTCGGGTCGGCGCCGACCGCCCAGCGCGCCAGCAGGAAGACGACGTCGATGCCGACCGCCGCGCCGACGGCGACCAGGCGCTGCCGCCAGGTGAGCACCACCATGGTCAGGGCGAGGCCGGCGTACAGCAGGGGCCCCGAGCGCGGGGAGAAGACCACCTCCCGCGCCTGGTTGGTGATCGGGCCGCGCACGCCGTAGTGGCGCGCGGCGATTTCCAGCGCGACGAGGAAACCGAGGGTCACCACACCGGCCGCGGTCCACAGCACGACCCGCGGCCGGCGCCACGCGGCGAACAGGGTGCTGAGGTCTCTTCGCGAGGATATTCGTGTCGGTGTGGTCTTCACTTGTTTGGCCCGTTTGCTAGGGAGTCGGACAAATCGGCGGCTCGTGCGGATCGTCACGAGCTCGAACATGCTAACGGCACCGCTCCGCCGCCCCCGGGCCCGCGTCAGGCCGTGTGCTGGTACGCCGGGTAGGTCAGGTAGCCCGCGTCACCGCCCTGGTAGTACGTGGCCTCGTCCACCGGCGCCACGGGCAGGCCCGAGCGCAGCCGCTCGACCAGGTCGGGGTTGGCGATGAAGCCGCGGCCGAAGCTGATGAGCTCCGCTCCGAGCCCGAGCCAGTGGTCGGCCTCCTCGCGCCCGGTCTGCTTGGGACCCATCGGCAGCACCGGGTTCATGACGAGGGTGCCCGGCCAGACGCGGCGCAGAGCGACCAGCAGGTCCTCGTCGGCGGTGGCCTCGACGTGGACGTAGGCGATCCCGAGGCGCGACAGCTCGGTCAGCAGCCCGGTGTAGAGGTCGAGAACCCCGTTCTCCTCGACGCCCCAGAAGGTCCCCGCCGGGGAGAGGCGGATGCCGGTCCGGTCGGCGCCGACGGCCTCGACGGTCGCGGACACGGCCTCGACGGCGAAGCGGATCCGGTTGGCCACCGGGCCGCCGTACCGGTCGGTGCGCAGGTTCGCGTTGGAGGAGAGGAACTGCGAGATGAGGTAGCCGTTCGCGCCGTGCAGTTCGACGCCGTCGAAGCCGGCGTCGACGGCGCGGCGGGCGGCCCGGGCGTAGGACCGCGCGTGCTCGGGCACTTCCGCGGTCTCCAGGGCGCGCGGCGTCGGCGCGGGCTGCGGCCCGGTCGGGGTGAACACCTCCCCGACGGCCGGGACGGCCGAGGGACCGACCGGCACCGTGCCCGTGGTGTCGGGGTGGGAGACGCGGCCGCCGTGCATGATCTGGGCGAAGATCCGTCCGCCGTTGGCGTGCACGGCGGCGGTCACGGGGCGCCACGCGGCCACCTGCTCGTCGGTGTGCAGCCCGGGCGTCCCCGGGTTGGACTGCCCGATCAGGCTCGGCTGCACCCCCTCGGAGACGATCAGCCCGGCGCCGGCCCGCTGGGCGTAGTACGTGGCCATCGACGGCGTGGCGAGGCCGCCCTCGGCGGCACGCACACGGGTCATCGGGGCCATCACCATACGGTTGGGGAGCGTCAGGCCGCCGAGCAGGTAACTGTCGAACAGGGACGTCATGTCAGGTCTCCTTCGTCGTCCGCGGGCCCGGACCCCGGGCACGACGGCTACGCTAGAACCTGACACTGACGTCAGAGGCAAGGAATTGTGCCGCGGATCACAGTCGGGAGCAGGGCATGCGCATCGGTGAACTGGCGTCGCGGGCCGGAGTGAGCGTCCGGTCGGTGCGCTACTACGAGGAGCAGGGGCTGCTGGTCAGCACGCGCAGCGCCGGCGGCCAGCGCCAGTACACGGAGCACGAGGTCGAGCGGGTCGAGTTCCTCCAGCGGCTGTACGCCGCGGGTCTGTCCAGCCGCACCATCGCGGAACTGCTGCCGTGCGTCGACTCGCCCAGCGAGGACCATTCCGACGCCGCGCTGGAGCGCATGGCGCAGGAGCGCGACAGACTGTCCGGGCACATCGACGACCTCATCCGCACCAGGGACGCGCTCAACGACCTGATGACGGCGGCCCGCGCGTACCGGGATGCCCAGTTTGCCTAACGATGTTAGGCAAGCTCATAATCTTCCCCGGCTGCCGGGTGAGCGATGCGGAGGACGGTTGTGGCTCGGGTAGGACTGACGACCGAGGGTCTGATCAGGGCCGGGGCCGAGACGGCCGACGAGATCGGCTTCGAGCGCACCACTCCGACGGAGCTGGCCAGGCGGTTCGGCGTGAAGACGGCGAGCCTGTACTCGCATGTGCGAAACGCCCACGACCTCAAGACCGGGATCGCGCTGTTCGCCCTGGAGGAGCTGGCCGACCTGGCCTCCGAGGCGGTGGCCGGCCGGGCCGGCAAGGACGCGCTGGTGGCCTTCGCGAACGTCTACCGCGACTACGCCATCGAGCACCCGGGCCGCTTCGCCGCCACGCAGTTCCCGCTCGACGCGGAGACGGCGGCCTCCAGCGCCGGGGTGCGGCACTCCCGGATGTCGCGGGCGATCCTGCGCGGATACCACCTGGCGGAACCGCACCAGACCCATGCCGTGCGGCTGTTGGGCAGCGTCTTCAGCGGTTACGTCGGCCTGGAACGCACGGGGGGCTTCAGCCACAGCGCCCCCGGCTCCCAGGAGAGCTGGACGGCGATCCTCGACGCGCTGGACGTCCTGCTGCGGACCTGGCCGACCACGTCCTGAACCGCGCCCGGGGGCGCCGCGGCGGCTCCCCTTCGTCTCAGGACCGCGCGGTGGTCAGGGAGAGGGCGTACAGGGCCGTCGAGGCGAAGTCGTCCGCCGGTTCCACCGTCTGCCAGGCCCGTACGTCGTCGACGTAACCGGCGCCGTGACCGTCGAACTTCGACCACGGCCCGGCTTCCGGTGCGTAGGAGCAGGGGCGGCCCCCGTCGAAGGTCTCCGGTTCCTTGAGCAGGTCCGCGTCGTTGGGCCCGTTGACGACGGCGCCGCGCAGGATGTCGCCGCGGCCGGTGCGGCTCATGGCCAGGTTGGCGACCTGGTGCTGGAGGCAGTGCGGGAAGAGGTCGCCCGCGCCCACGACGAAGCTGGTGCCCCAGGCGTTGGCGCCGAAGACCCAGGCCCGCTGCTGCGCGGCGAAGTCGTCGAACCGGTGGTCGCCGGTGACGCGGGCGTACAGCTCGGCGGTGGCGAGCAGTCCGAAGGTGCTCGGCACCGCGTCGAAGTCGCTGGGTATGACGCCCGACCGGAAGGGGTCCTCGGCCGCGCGCCTGCGTCCCGTCTCCACCTGCCGCCTCAGTTCCGCCTCCAGGGCGCTCTCGAGGTCCGCGTCGGGGTCCGCCGAGGTGAGCACGTCGGCGTGGGCGAGGGCGCTGACGTCGGCGGGGCCCAGGGTGCCGCCGCGCTCCTCCCGCAGGGCCGCGCGGGCCCACGTGCGCGCCTCGCCGCTCCATCGCGAGGCGCGGGCGTCACCCAGGGCGTCGGCTCCGCGGGAGAGTTCCACGGCCGCCCACTCCATGTCGTCGCGCCAGGAGTGCTCCTGGTAGTAGTCCGCGGGCGTGGTGGTGACCAGGTCGTCCGCGTCCCGCTCGGTGTCCGCCCGCGCGTAGACGGCCGCCGCCTTGTCCAGCCAGGCCCGGGCCTGCGCCGGACGGTCGGCGGCCTCGGTCTGCGCGGCGAGGGCGAAGGCCGCGGCCACCCGGCCCGCGAGGTTGGGACTGATGGGCTCCCCCGGGTCGTTGGCGCGGAAGACGGGCCGGTACTTGATCAGGTAGTCGGGGTCCCCCGGGCGCACGGTGAGCCGGTCGTCCTGCTCCGGCAGCCGCCACACGTCGTGATCGCCACGGGCCTCCTTGCCGCCGGACCCGAGCCCGACCTGAGCGTAGAGCGTGCCCGTCCCCCCGTCCCACATCCGGTCCAGCCACCGCAGGCCGTGCCGTGCCTCCTCCCGCAGGCCGGGCACCGCGGGTGTGTCGCGGACGGTGCTCAGCATCTGCGCGACCACGTAGGACGTCGTGTGCGTGAACTTGAGGAAGTCCCCGGCGTCGAACCAGCCGCCCGAGACGTCCACGGGATCGTCGGCCTCGGTCGGTTCCGGGCCGTCCGTCGTCCCGTCGCCCGCCGCGCCGGTGTCCGGCAGCTCGTACACACGGGCCTCCTCGTCGCTCAGGTGCGAGGGCTCCCGCCCGGTCGCCTCGGTCAGTACGTCCTCGCCGTCCCGCTGGGTGCTGAAGAAGTGCACGGTGTCCGCGCGCAGCGGATCCAGCAGCTGCCCGGCCGGTGCCACGCGGAAGCGGACCTCGGGGTCGTCGCCCGCGCCGACCAGGCGCAGCCGGTAGGTGCCGGTGCGGTGCAGCGAGGAGAGGTCGATGCTGCGCACGGCGGTGTACGTGTCGTTCCAGCCGCCGAGGGAGGGGCCGAGAGTGCCGTGCCCGGCCGTGTCGCCGTGCTCGTCCAGGACCTCGAACTCGGCGTCCGCCAGGGTGTCCCGGTCCCCCATGACGTAGGCGAACTTCTTCTCGCCGGCCACGTACCCGGCCTGGTTCACACGGACGGACACCGGCGCGTCGCTGCCGCCCTCGGAGCAGGCGGTGAGGCAGCAGGCCGCCAGTACGGAGGCGGCCACGGCCGGCACGGTGCGGGCCGACGGCGAGAAGAAATGGTTCATGGTGGACAGTCTGGTCGATGACACCACCGCGGTGGGGGCCGAGGTGCCGTTCGGTGACCCCGGGGCGACGGGAACTGACGTTCGTGCGGGATAGGCTCTGACCTGCCAGCCCACCCGGACCGTCACAGGAGGAGTCGGCCATGGGCCCACAGGACCCGCAGGAAGTGCCGGCCGCGCAGGACACGGCCGAGCGGCTCCGGGCGATCGGCGACGAGTTGTCGGACCGCTTCTACGAACGGGCCGACGTGGTGCGCACCCTGCTCGTGGCCCTGCTGGCCGGTCAGCACTCGCTGGTGCTCGGCCCGCCGGGAACGGCGAAGTCCGAGCTGGCCCGGGAGCTCACGGGCCGGATCGTGGGGGCGTCCTACTGGGAGATCCTGCTGTCCAAGTTCACCGCGCCGACGCGGATGTTCGGTCCCGTCGACGTCGCCGCGCTGGCGCGCGGGGAGTACCGCCAGGTCTACGAAGGGCGCGCCACCACCGCGCACGTGGCGTTCATCGACGAGATCTTCAAGTGCTCCACGGCCGCACTGAACGAGACACTCGGCTACCTCAACGAGCGGATCTACCACCCCGAGAGCGGCGGCGAGCCCGTCCGCTGCCCCCTCATCGCGGCCATCACCGCGAGCAACGAGCTGCCCGAGGGGGAGGACTCGGCCGCGATCTACGACCGGCTGCTGGTCCGGATCGAGGTCAAGTACCTGGAAGACCCCTCGAACTTCGCCGCCCTGGTGCGCTCCGCGGTCAGCCGCCCGGCGGCACCGAGGCGCACCACCGTGGAACTCGGCGCGCTGCGGCATGCCGTGGCCGAGGCCGTCCCCGCCGTGGAGGTGCCCGACGGGATCGTGGACGCGGTGTGCACGCTGCGGGCCGCCCTGCGCCGCAAGGAGCTGATCGCCTCCGACCGCCGCTGGCGGCAGGCGGTGGGTCTGCTCCAGGCGTCCGCCTTCCTGGACGGGCGCCCCTCGGTCGCCGAGAGCGATCTGTCGGTGCTGACCCATGTGCTGTGGGACTCCCCCGCCGAACGTCCGACGGTCGAGCGCGAGGTGCTGCACCTGGTCAACCCGGACGCCAAGGAGGCCCTCGACCTCGCCGACGCCATCGAGGAGCTGGAGACCCAGCTCGACGCGATGGCCGGGCAGTCCCGCGAGGCACTGAGCGAGTGGGTCATCAAGAAGGCCCACAACCAGCTGGCCACGGCGGGCAAGAGACTGGAGCGGCTGCGCGAGGAGGCGGTGGAGGCCGGCCGCTCCACCACCGCCATCGACCGGGTCTCCGGCCGCCGGCGGGCCGTGCGCGCCCGTGTGCTCACCGAGGCGCTCGGCGTGGACGCGAGCACGGTGCAGGCCCAGGGGCAGCTCTGAGCACGGGAGCCGACGGCACCATGGACGACGACGCGGGGGCGCACTCGGACACGACGGCGCGGGGCGAGGCGAGCCGGCTCGGCGAGCTGGCGGACCTGGCCGGACAGTGGCTGGCCCTGTCGGCCGCCACCGGGGCGAGGCACACCGGGGCCGTGGTCGCCGACCGTTTCGACCGCATCGCCTGGCACGACACCTACGCCCAGTCCGCCGCGCTGCGGGAGCTGGCCGACGAACTGGGCGAGCGCCACGCGCACGCCGCCGACCTCCTCACCGACACCTTCATGGCCGCCTACAAGGCCGCGCCGCGGCTGCGCGAGGGGGCCGAGATGGAGCACTCCCGGCTGGTCAACCACCGGGTCGTCGCCGCGCTGCTGGAGTCGCCCGACTTCGCCGAGCTGCACCGGGAGACGGCCGGCGACCCGTACGCCGCCGCGATGGCCGTGCTGGCCCAGGGCACCGCGCTGCGGCGGATGCTCGACGATACCCGGGCCACCCGGGACCGCGACGAGCGGGCGGGCCGGGCGCGGCGGGACGCCGGGGACGCGGCGACCGCCGTGGCCGAGGCGCTGCGGCGGGCCGCCGACGAGGCCGGCGAGGACGGCACCGTGCCGGGACCGGCCGCCGACGCCGTACGGCAGGCGGTCCGCAACGCGGAGGCCGCCGCGGGACGGGCCGCCGCGGACGCCGGCCAGGCCCTCGCGGTGGCGGTCCCCGGCGTCCGTGCCGCCGCGCGGGACGCGGTGGCGAAGTCGTCGGCCGCCGCGCGGAAGGAGGCCGCGCTGATGCGGGCCTGGGGCGTCGGTTCCGGCGAGCTGGAGCGGATGTCCTTCGACGAGCGCGCCCGGCTGGCCGAGCGGCTGCGCACCGGCCGGCTCGCCGAGTGGGCCGAACTGATCGGCCGCTTCAGGCAGATGGCCGACGGTGAGCGGGCCCGCAAGGTGGAGAACGCCACCGGAGAGCTGATCGGGGTCACGCTCGGCGACGACCTCTCCCGGGTCATCCCGTCCGAACTGGCCAATCTCGGACTCCCGGCGCTGCGGGCGGTGTTCGCCGCGCGCTACGCCGCCGGGGAGCTGATGCTCTACGACAGCCAGGGCGAGCAGGCCACCGGCCGGGGCGCCGTCATCGCGTGCGTGGACACCTCGCACTCGATGTACGAGGCGGGGCCCGGCGGCATCACCCGGGAGGCCTGGGCGAAGGCGTGCGCGCTGGCGCTGCTCGACCAGGCCCGCCACGCGGGGCGCGACTTCGTCGGCATCGTGTTCTCCGCCGCCGACAAGCTCCGGGTCTTCCGCTTCCCCGCCGGCCGACCCGCCGCTCTCGCCCACACCCTCGACTTCACCGAGACGTTCCTCGGCGGCGGCACCAGCTACCAGCGGCCCCTGACGGCGGCGGGCGAACTGCTCGAGGAGGAGTTCAACGACACCGCCCGCACGCGCGGGGACATCGTGATGCTCACCGACGACGACTGCGGTGTCACCGAGGAGTGGATGCGGGGCTGGAACGAGGCCAAGCGCCGGCTGGGCTTCCGGGTCTTCGGCGTGGGCATCGGCGCGCCGCGCGTCGCGGCGGCCGGTTCGGTCCTCGAGGCCCTGTGCGACAACCTCCGTTCCGTCGAGGACTTCACCGACGTCCACGCCGCGGCCGACCTGTTCCGCGTGATCTGACGCCCCGCGGCCGGCGACCTGCACGGCCCGCGAGCGTTACGGCCCGTGAGCGCGTTTCGGCCCGCGAGCGTCAGGGCTTGCGGGCCACCGCCCCGTACATCGCGATGTCCTCGTCCCGGATGCCCTGCTCCCCCGTGCCGTCCGGATGCCACTTGTGCACCTGGACGATGCCGGGTTCGGCCAACTCCAGCCCCTCGAAGAACTCGTGGGCCTCGTCGATGGTCCGCAGCCGCATGGGCATGTCGCGGGCCGCGTACTCGCGTGCGACCCGGCCCACCTCCTCGGGGGCGAACTCGGCGGTGCCGATGGTCATGGCCAGGTGACTGCCCGAGGGCAGCGGCTCCAGGAGGCGGCGGACGATGCCGACCGCGTCGTCCTCGTCCAGCACGAAGTGGACGATCGCGATCACGGTGAGCGCGACGGGCTCGGTCAGGTCCAGCGTCCTGCGGAACTCGTCGGACCCGAGGACGGCCTCCGGGTGCTGGAAGTCCGCCTCGATGTACGTCGTGCGGCCCTCGGGGGTGCTGGACAGCAGGCCCTGGGACAGGGTCAGGACGATCGGGTCGTTGTCCACGTAGACCACCCGCGACTCGGGGGCCACCGACTGCGCTATCTCGTGCAGGTTGGGCGAGGTGGGGATGCCGGTGCCGATGTCGAGGAACTGGCGGATCCCCGCCTCTTCGGCCAGCCATCGCACCGCGCGGTTCATCCAGTCCCGGTTGGCGCGCATGTGCACGGGCAGGGCGGGCCATTCCCGGGCCATCGCGTCCCCCGCCTCGCGGTCGGCGGGGTAGTAGTCCTTCCCTCCCAGGATGTAGTCGTAGATCCGGGCCGAGTGCGCGTGCTCGGTGTCGATTCGGTCGGCCGGCCATCCGCTGTCGGACAACGTTCGCCCCTCTCCGTCGGGTCGTTCGGTACGAGTGGACTCTCGGTCGTGCCCCCGTCGTGTCCCTGCGGTCACAGCTCCTTGCGCAGCCTGCCGAGGAGTTCCTCGGTGCTCCGGGCCGGGACTGCCTGCGCGCCGAGGCGGTCCAGGGCCTCGCGGTAGACCACCACGTCGTCGCGCTTGTCCAGGTAGACGGCGCCCACGAGCCCTCCGAGGTAGACGATGTCGGGGAGTTCGGGGGCCCGGA
This sequence comes from Streptomyces sp. NPDC093065, assembly GCF_044754585.1. Taxonomy (NCBI): domain Bacteria; kingdom Bacillati; phylum Actinomycetota; class Actinomycetes; order Kitasatosporales; family Streptomycetaceae; genus Streptomyces; species Streptomyces sp. NPDC093065. The sequence goes on from NZ_JBIVPJ010000004.1 coordinate 259,625, forward strand.
ACCGGAACAGGTCGAACGCACCCGCGCGCATGGCCGGGTGCGGGCCGCCCGCGAAGGGCATGATCTGGAGCGTCACATTGGGCATCCTGCCCACCTCGACGAGGTGATCCACCTGCTCCCGCATCACCTCGGCGCCGCCGACCGGCCAGCGCAGGACCGTTTCGTCCATGACGACCCACAGGCGGGGCGGGGACGGGCGGGTGAGGATCTCCTGGCGCCGCATGCGCAGGGCCACCCGCCGCTCGGTGGCCACGGAGGAGGCGTGCGGGTTGCCCGCACCGATCAGGGCCCGCGCGTAGGCCGGGGTCTGCAGCAGGCCGTGCACGAACCCCGACTCGTAGGCGCGGATGTGCAGGGCCGCCTGCTCCAGGCTCAGGTACGCCGCGAACCAGTCCGGCATGACGTCGCGGTAGGTGTGCCACCAGCCCCGCTTGTTCGCCTCCCGGGCCGACTTCAGGAAGGTGTCGATCTCCTGCTGGTCGCGGACGCCGTAGATCTGGAGCAGCTTCTCCACGTCCGGAAGGCGCAGCCGGGCCACCTTCGCCGCCTCGAGCCGGCGGATCGTGGAGTGGCTCACCCCGATCGCCTCACCGGCCTGTTCGAACGTGAGACCGGCGCGGGTGCGCAACTCCTCCAGCTGCTTGCCGAGGATCATCCGCAGCACGGAGGGGGCGCCGCCCCAGTCGGTCTCCGTGGTCACACCGTCTCCCTTTCACCGTCCCGCGCCCGGGACCGGGCACCAGTCTGTCACGGGCATCACCCCGCCGCAGGAGCATGCATGCCGGCACCTGCAATTTTCAACTTGGCGGTTGCGCATGGTTGTTGACGGGTGACACAGTGGCTTCACCGCTCCCTGCACTTCTCAACCGATGACCAGGACCGCCCCGTTGCGGACACCTCCCCGCCTCACGGGCCCCTCGGGCATGACAACGTTCTCCTGCCGTCCGTCGCGGCCAAAGGACACACCCCCCATGGACCTGCAGCACTCCCGTGATCCACGTCCGTCCGCGGCCGCCGTCCGCGACCGCTCCTGCCCGTCCGGCACCACCGCCCGCCCGCCCCGCCGGCGCAGTCCCGGCCCCGTCTCGCTCCGCCTTCCCCCCGGACTGCGCGCCGGGCTGGGGCACGACGCCGTGGGCACCTCCGCGTCCCACGGGGAGCGCATCCTGGACCGCCTGCCCCGCGCCGGCTGCGTGTTCGCCGACGGGGCCCGCTGGTGGTGGATCGTCCCGTCCGGCTCCGACATCGGCGTCGCGTGGCCGTTCGGCACCCACTATGTCGTCGGCGACCCCTCCTGGACACGGCCGCGTCCGGCCGACCGGCCGGCCGGCGCGCGCCTGATCCACGGCCCCGACGGCGACTCCCCCTACACCGCGCCCATCCCGCTGTACTTCCTCGTCTGCGGGCTCGCCGGTGTGCCACCGCGCTGGTCCCTGGCTCCCTGACGCGACACCTGCCGGGCAGACGCGTCGGTCCTACTCGAAGAACTTCAGGCTCCAGCCGGTGTCACTGGTGGGGCCGGGGACGTTGGCGCGACTGTAGGTGGTCCCGCCCCACCAGCAGAAGGTCCCGGTGTACCAGTACCGGTTCTCCCACGAGTACGGCGTCCCCTTCGCGACCGCGTGGAACATCAGGGGGAACCGGGGGCCGGCGGGCGGGCTCGTGGCGATGTCGCCGTCCAGCAGGACGAAGCTGTGGTGGCCGGGCCCGTCGGCGTACAGGGTGGGGTCCCAGCCGGCCATCATCGTGGCGCGGTGCGAGCCGAACAGGCAGCCGTTGGACTTGTACCAGTCCCACACGTACGTCGGATCGCCCCCGGCCCGCAGCCTCAGGTCGGCCAGGCAGTACTGGTCGCTCCAGCTGCCGTTGGCGGAGTAGGCGATGTGCAGTTGCCCGTTCGGGTCCTTGACCGGCTCGGGGCCCTCGTTGATGTACGGGTTGCCGACCACCCGTTCCCAGCTCTCGCGGGGCTGCGAGATGACGTACCGGGCGCCGGTCGGCGTGGTCGGGCTGCTCATCCGCGCGATGTAGAGGTTCTGTTCGACGTTGGTGTCACCGGCCCAGCCGGACCAGACGAACCACCGCTGCCCCTCGAAGGTGAACAGGGTGCCGTCGATGGCCCACTTGTCGTCGGGCAGCGCCAGCTTCGTCTCGGACGTGTACCCGCTGTCCGCGGCGGCGGAGCTGATCGCGTACATCCGGTGGGCCGCCCCGCGGCCGGCCGAGAAGTAGATGTGGTAACGGCCGCCGTCCCGCACGATCTCGGGGGCCCACACCTCACCGAGGCCGCGGGTGTCCGACCAGACCTGCCGGGCGGACGCCGCCGCCAGCTCGGCCGTGGACGCGGCCTGGCGCACGGCGATGCCGTCCCCGGTGGACTGCACCGAGACGTAGGTGCCGCCGACCCGGATCACGCTCGGGTCGGCGGCCCGCATGCCGGTCTGGTCCGCCTGCGCGGGACCGGCGGAGGACACCAGGAGCAGCAGGGCGGTCAGGGCGCCGGACAGCAGGACGGCGACGGCGCCGCGAAGACGGCGGGAGCTCTTCCCGGTCCCGTTCGGTGCGCTTCCAGGCAGGGGCGGCATGTCCCTCCGCTTCCACGGGGCTTGATGGGCCGTGATGTACATCGTTGGAAGTAGGCAGGTTCCCAGGATCGTAAGTGACAGCGGACATGTCAATGAGCACATCGCGACGCCCCGTGCACGCACGGCACCCGGAAACACGAGGCACCCTTCCGCTTCACCTTCCGAACCTGGAGGAGCTTCTTCCGATTGATCTCGTTCAACTAGTTGACATGTCCAGGGAATGCCGACAACCCTGCAAGTCCCCCCACACCAAGGAGGACCGTGTGCTTTCCCCACGCAAGCTGACGGCATCCCTGGCCGTCGCGGCGTCGATCGGCGCCATCGCCGTCGTCGGCGGCCCGGCCGAGAACGCTTCCGCCGTGCCGGACACCATCCCGCTCACCCTGAAGAACGACTCGGGCAACGCCGAGCAGGTCTACGTCTACGTGATCGGCACCGAACTCGCTTCGGGAACGCAGGGATACGCCGACGAGAGCGGCGCGTTCCACGCCTGGCCGGCCGGTGGCGCTCCGCCGGTCCCCGCCCCCGACGCCTCGTTCGAGGGGCCTGCAAACGGCGGGTCAAAGACCGTTCAGCTTCCGAAGTTCTCGGGCCGGGTCTACTTCTCGTACGGCAAGAAGCTCGACTTCCGGCTGGCCGACGGCGGTCTCGTGCAGCCCGCCGTCCAGAACGCCGACGACCCCAACCACGACACGCTGTTCAACTGGACGGAGTACACGCTCAACGACTCCGGCCTTTGGATCAACTCCACCCAGGTGGACATGTTCTCGGCCCCCTACTCCGTCGGCCTGACCGCGGGCGACGGCTCCACGAAGCAGACGGGGTCGCTGAAGCCCGGCGGGTACAAGGCGGTCGCCGACGGTCTCACCCAGCAGGGCGGCGGCTGGGAGGGACTGGTCCAGACCCGGAGCGACGGCTCGCCCCTGCGCGTCCTGGCCCCCGGGCACGGCATCGGCTCGGGCGACATACCCGCCGACGTGATGGACGACTACGTCAACCGTGTCTGGAGCAAGTACGCCACCGACACGCTGACGGTGACGCCGTTCAAGGAGCAGCCGGACACGAAGTTCTACGGCAAGGTCAACGGCGACAAGATGGACTTCACCGACGGCAGCGGCGCGGTGGTGACCTCCTTCGAGAAGCCGGACTCCGACTCGGTCTTCGGCTGCTACAACAAGCTCGACGCCCCCAACGACCAGGTGCGCGGCCCCATCTCGCGGACCCTGTGCGCCGCGTACAACCGCTCCACGCTGCTGACCGAATCCGAGCAGCCGGACGCCGACGACTCCGGTTTCTACCAGGACGACGTCACCAACCACTACGCCCGCCTGATCCACGCTCAGATGCAGGACGGCCAGGCGTACGCCTTCGCCTTCGACGACGTCGGCAACCACGAGTCGCTGGTGCACGACGGCGACCCCAAGGACGCGGCGATCACGCTCGAGTCCTTCGGCTGACCGGTCCCGGCCGGCCCCACCCGGCCCGGACCGCACCGCCTTCCCCCCACCCCGGCGCCCGCTCCCCTCTCGTGGGAGCGGGCCCACGAAACGGAGAGACATGGCCTCCCCACGACTGCTGCGCAGTTGCCTGCTAGCCACCTTGTCCGCCACCCTCGTCGCGGCCGCCGCGATGACCCCCGCCCAGGCGGAGCACCGGCCGGAGTCCGCGCAGGCGGTGACGTTCTCCGACACCTTCGACGGACCCGCCGGATCCGGCGTCGACTCGGCCAAGTGGCAGCTCGAGACCGGCGACAACGTCGACAACCACGAGCGGCAGTACTACACGTCCGGCACCGACAACGCGAAGCTCGACGGCCAGGGCCACCTGGTGATCGAGGCCCGGCGCGAGAACCCCGGCAACTACCAGTGCTGGTACGGGACGTGCGAGTACACCTCCGCACGCCTGAACACCTCCGGCAAGTTCACCGCGACGTACGGCCACGTCGAGGCCCGGATGAAGATCCCGCGCGGGCAGGGCATCTGGCCCGCGTTCTGGATGCTGGGCCAGGACATAGGCGAGGTCGGCTGGCCCAATTCGGGCGAGATCGACGTCATGGAGAACGTCGGCTTCGAGCCTTCGACGGTCCACGGCACCATCCACGGTCCCGGCTACTCCGGCTCCGGCGGCATCGGCGCGGCCTACACCCTGCCGGGCGGTGAGGCGTTCGCCGACGACTTCCACACCTTCGCGGTGGACTGGGCGCCGGACAGCATCACCTGGTCGGTCGACGGGAACGCCTACCAGACCCGCACGCCGGCCGATCTGGGCGGCAACGCGTGGGTCTTCGACAAGCCGTTCTTCCTCATCATGAACCTCGCGGTGGGCGGCTACTGGCCGGGCGACCCCGACGGCTCGACCGCCTTCCCGCAGCAACTGGTGGTCGACGAGGTGAAGGTCACCACGAGCGACGGCTGACGTACCCCGCCGCCGGCACGGCCCCCCCTCCCGCGCCTCGAAGGGGGGCCGTGTCCCGCCTCAGAGTCGCGTCGTAGGGGCGACGTCGGCGCCGGCGGCATCCTCGTCCGGGGCCGCCGGAGGCGGAAAGATCAGGTCTTCCAGCGCGTCCGCGCCGAAGAGGAAGGCCATCATCACGACTGGTAGGAGCAGCGCGAGCAGAATCACAGGACCTCCCGGTGGGTCGGTCTGTGGGCTTCGTGGCCCGGCTTCAAGGATGGACCCGAATGGCGGAACTCGCACGGCGGGAAGGTCCGGGGCCCGCGGGGACGGCCGACGGCCTCCCGATGCGGGCGGCGACGCGCCGCACCGCCCGACCAGCCCTTTCGAACGATATTCGAATCAGCGCCGGTCCGTACCGGTCGTTCAGGACGGGCGCCCGCCGAACTGCCAGGGGTGGACCTCCACCTCTGCATAGCGGTCCACGGTCAGCAGATCGCGCGCCGCGTCCGGGTCCGGCGCCCGCACCAGCGCCGCCGTACCCAGCCAGGCGTCCCCGTCGTCGGACAGCAGGGGGCCGTACGCGATCAACTCGTCCCGGTCGGCCGGCGCCTCCAGGTCGGCGGCCTCCCCCGCGCCCAGGCCGAGCACCAGGAACCTCTCCCCGCCGGTCCGGCCACCGGCGAAGTCCCACATGGTGCGCCCCAGCGTGTTGCGCCACCGGCGCAGCGTCACGTCGCGGTACACCCCGGCCTGGTAACCGGGTTCGTCGAAGGCGAACGCCCGGGCGGCCGCCGGATCGGGCAGATCGAGTATGTGCACGCTGCCCGTGGGCACCTCGCGGTCACCGGTGAGGGTCGGGCCGCGCGCGATCATCTCCGCCGCGTACCCGTCCATGTAGGACCAGTGCGCTTCGACCAGCTCCTCTCGCAGAGCCAGGGAACCGGTGCGGTCGCGGTGGTGGCAGAAGAACTCCATGCGCTCAGTCTGGGGCACGGGCGGTACCTCATGTGATCCTTTGGCCAGTCGTTCACGCATATGCAGAACGAATGTGCGGCACCACCTCTGCCCAGGGCATGCCGTTGGGTACGTATGGAACCTCCCATCGAGATCAGCCACAGCGACGTCGGAGACCGGACCATCGTGGAGATCCGCGGAGAGGTGGACGTGTACACCGTTCCGACGATCAAGCAGTAGATGATCGAGCGGCTCGCGGACGGTCACCGTCGGTTCGTCGTCGATCTGCGCGGGGTGACGTTCATCGACTCCATGGGCCTGGGTGTGCTGGTCGGCGCGCTCAAACGGGTCCAGTCCGTGCACGGCGAGCTGAAACTGGTCATCACCGACGCCAACACCAAGCAGCTCTTCGCCCTGACCGGGCTGCGGCACGTCTTCCCCATCTACGACTCGGTGTACCAGGCGCGACGAACGTCGTAGGCGCGAGTGCCGTTTCGGCCAGGTCCGCCGGACGACCGGTGATGGCCGAAGACCCACCTGCGCACGGCGAGGCTCCCTTGACTGGCTGCCCGGCCGCCCCCATATTCACCAACACCCCGTCGACAACTCCCCAGAGGTGACCGTGAGAAGCCTCAGACCCCGGGCTGCCGTCTGCGCGGCCGTCGCCCTCGCCCTTCTCACCACCACGCTCACCCCCGCCTCCGCGCCCGCGGCGGCGTCCGCGCCGGACGGACCGGCCTTCGCGACACACTCCGCCAGGGCGGCGCTGGCCCGGCTGCTGCCGCGGCACGTCTCGCAGTTCACGCTGGTTCCGGAGCGCCGCCCCGCCTCCGGCGACTGGTTCGGCGTCTCCGGCCGCGCCGGCCATGTCCGGGTGAGGGGGACCAGCCCCGCCGCGATTCTCAGCGGGGTCAACTGGTACCTCAAGTACACGGCCAAGGTGGACGTCGGATGGCCCGGACGCAGTACGGCGAAGCTGCCGCGCACCCTGCCCGCACCCGACGGCACCGTTCGCCGGCACGCCTCCGTGCCGCACCGCTTCGCGCTCAACGACACCGACGACGGCTACTCGGGCGCCTACCGCGACTGGGCCTCCTACGAGAAGCAGATCGATCTCCTCGCCCTGCACGGCGTGAACGAGGTCTTCGTCCAGATGGGCGCCGACGCCGTCTACTACGCGACGCTCCAGGAGTTCGGCTACTCGAAGCAGGAGCTCCGGTCCTGGATCCCCGGTCCGGCGCACCAGCCGTGGTGGCTGATGCAGAACATGTCCGGCTTCGCCGGCCCGGTCTCCGAGCGGCTGGTCGAGGACCGGGCGGCGCTCGGCCGCAGGATCGCGAACCGGCTGCGGGAGCTCGGCATGACGCCCGTGCTGCCGGGCTACTACGGCACCGTGCCCCCGGGTTTCACGGAACGGAACCCCGGAGGAACGGTGGTCCCGCAGGGTGGGTGGGTCGGCTTCGAGCGGCCCGACTGGCTGGACCCGCGCACCGAGGTGTTCTCCAGGGTCGCCGCCTCGTTCTACCGCCACCAGCGTGAGCTGTTCGGCGACTCCACGATGTACAAGATGGACCTGCTGCACGAGGGCGGACGGCCGGGCGACGTCCCCATCGGCGACGCCGCCGAGGCCGTGATGAGGGCACTGCAGACCGCGCGTCCCGGGGCCGTCTGGACCCTGCTCGGCTGGCAGAACAACCCCTCGACGCAGATCATCGACGCCGTCGACAGGAGCAGGCTGCTCATCGTCGACGGTCTGTCCGACCGCTACGACGGACTCGACCGCGAGACCACCTGGCACGGCGCGCCCTACGCGTTCGGCACGATCCCCAACTTCGGCGGTCACACCACGATCGGCGCCAACACCGCCGTGTGGGCCGAGCGTTTCGACCGGTGGCGCACCAAGCCCGACAGCGCGCTCGCGGGCATCGCGTACCTCCCGGAGGGCACGGGCGGCAACCCGGTCGCCTACGAGCTGTTCACCGAACTGGCCTGGCGCACGGACCCGGTGGACCACTCCGCCTGGTTCGCCGCGTACGCGGAACGCCGCTACGGCCGGCCGGACCCGCACGCGGCCCGGGCCTGGGAACTGCTGCGCACGGGCCCGTACAGCACGCCGTCCGGCACCTGGAGCGAGTCGCAGGACAGCCTCTTCACCGCCCGTCCCCGGCTGACGGCCACCTCGGCGGCCAGCTGGAGCCCCGGCGCGATGCGCTACGACCCGGACACGGTGCGCGAGGCGCTGGCCGAGCTGCTGAAGGTCGCCCCGGCGCTGCGTACGACCGACGCCTACCGCTTCGACCTGGTCGACGTCGCCCGCCAGGCACTGGCCAACCGCAGCCGCTCCCTGCTGCCCGAGATCAAGGCCGCCTACGACGCCGGGGCGCTGTCCCGGTTCCGTGCGGGGGCCGCGGAGTGGAAGGACGACATGGACCTGCTCGACCGGCTGCTCGCCACCGACTCCCGCTTCCTGCTCGGTCCCTGGCTGGCGGACGCCAGGTCCTGGGGGCGCACCGCGACGGAGAGGGACGCCGCCGAGTTCGACGCCCGCTCGGTCCTCACCACCTGGGGCCACCGTTCGGGCAGCGACTCGGGCGGCCTGCGGGACTACGCCAACCGGGAGTGGTCCGGGCTGGTCCCGGACTTCTACGCGATGCGCTGGACGACGTACCTCGACTCCCTCGACACCGCGCTGGTCACCGGCCGGCCACCGGCCGCCGTCGACTGGTTCGCGCTCGAGAACGCCTGGAACCGGCGGCACGACCACTACCCCGTCGAACCCTCGGGCGACCCCGTGGCCACGGCCGTCGAGGTGCTCGACGCCCTGCCCGCACCGGTGACTTCGGCGCCGGCCGTGTCCGGGACAGCGCGGTGAGGCGCGTGGGCGGCAGAACCGCCGGGCTGGTCGTGACCGTGCTGAGTGGTCTGGCGTTGGCGATGACGTCGACGACCGCGCAGGCCACCACCGACGGCCCCGACGTCATCGCCCACCGCGGCTCCTCCGGCATGGCACCCGAGAACACCGCCGCCGCCATCGACCTCGCCGTCCACCAACACGCCGACCACGTCGAAATCGACGTCCAACGCACCAAGGACGGCAAACTCGTCAACTTCCACGACTGCACCATGCAACGCACCACCAACATCGAAACCCTCTACCCCGACCGCCCCACCTACCGCGTCTCCGACTTCACCTGGAACGAACTCCGCCACCTCGACGCCGGAACCTGGTACCACGACAACTACACCGGCGAACCCCTCATCACCCTCGACGACGTCATCCACCACCTCCAGCACACCCACACCGGACTCCTCGCCGAAATCAGCCCCTGCAACCAATACGGCACCACCATCGCCACCGACCTCGCCACCCACCTCCGCAGCAAACCCCACTACCTCCACACCGCCCTCGCCCACCACAAACTCGCCGTCCAGTCCTTCCAGACCGACGACGCCCACACCTTCCACACCGCCCTGCCCGACATCCCCATCGGCATCCTCGACGCCGACCGCCCCACCGACACCGAACTCGTCCAACTCAGCCAATGGGCCGACCAGATCAACCCCCAGCACACCGTCACCGACCAAACCCTCGTCGACCGCATCCACCAACTCGGCATGACCGTCAACGTCTGGACCGTCGACGAACCCGGCGCCATCCGCACCATGACCAACCTTGGCGTCGACGGCATCATCACCGACTACCCCCAAACCCTCACCCAGCGGGAGTGACCTGCTTCAGGGACGGGTGGCCCGGTCCAGTTCGATCAGGACCGAGTAGTACTCGCGGCCGGTCGCCCGGTCCATGCCGATCTCGCACATGCGGTTGGCGGACAGGTGGGCGTCGTAGCTGCGTGAGGTCACCTCCGCGGCCTCCTTCGCCGTCGCCGAGGCCGTCAGCTCCTTGTGGAGCATGCCCCGGTCGCCGGCGAAGGCGCAGCATCCGGCGTCGTCCGGGACGACGACCTCGTCGGCGATCGCCCCGGCGACCTCCCGCAACTGGTCCACATCGCCCAGGTGCTGCATCGAGCACGTCGGGTGCAGCACGGCCGAACCGGTCGTACGGCGGATCGTCAGCCGGGGCAGGAGTTCCTCGGCGGCCCAGACGACGGAGTCGATCACCTTGAGGCGTCCGTGCAGTTCCCGGTTGGCGTGGGTGAGGTAGGGGACGACCTCGTGCTGGATGCCCAGTGTGCAGGAGGAGGCGTCGACGACCAGCGGGATCCGTCCGCCGTCGGTCCAGGCCCAGGCGGCCTCGACGACGCGGTTGGCCATCACGGTGTTGGCGTCCTCGTAGCCCTTGGAGTGCCAGATCGTCGAGCAGCAGGTGCCGGCGACGTCGTCGGGGATCCAGACGGGCCGGCCGGCCCGGGCCGAGACGTCGACCACGGCCTGCTGGAGCGACGGGGTGCCGTCGCCCCCGGGGCCGGCGAAGATCCGGTTGACGCAGGCCGGGTAGTAGACGGCGCTCGCTCCCGCCCGGGTGGTGGGCGGCGCGGTTCGGGCGGCGGCGCCCGGGATCTCCGGCAGCCACTCCGGCATCAGATCGGGGCGTACGGCCTTGCGGGCGAGGCCGGTCGCGGCCTCCAGCAGCCGGTCGCCGATCCTGTCCGCCGCGCCGACCGCGAGCCGTGCGGACGCCTCCACGGCCTTGAAGTGTTTGGCGGTGAGCGCGGCGACGCGTTCCTCGCGCGGGGAGTGCCTCCGGTGGCGGAAGTCCTTCATCATGGCGCCGGTGTCGATGCCGACCGGGCAGGCGATCGCGCAGGTGGAGTCGCCGGCGCAGGTGTCGACGGCGTCGTAGCCGTAGGAGGCGAGGAGTTCCTCCTCCACGGGCGAGCCCTCCGGCTGTCGCAGCATCTCCCTGCGCAGCACGATGCGTTGGCGCGGGGTGGTCGTCAGGTCGTGGCTGGGGCAGGTGGGTTCGCAGAAGCCGCACTCGATGCAGGGGTCGGCGACCGGCTCGATGCCGGGGATGGTCTTCAGTCCGCGCAGATGGGCCCTGGGGTCGCGGTCGAGGACGATCCTGGGTGCCAGTACGCCTGTGGGGTCGATCAGTTGCTTGATGCGCCACATCAACTCGGTCGCCCTGGAGCCCCATTCCAGCTCCAGGAACGGGGCGATGTTGCGTCCGGTGGCGTGTTCCGCCTTCAGCGATCCGTCGAAACGCTCCACGGTCATCCGGCAGAAGTCGTCCATGAAAGCGGCGTACCGGTCGACGTCGGCGGTCCTGGACGCGTCGAAGGCGAGCAGGAAGTGCAGGTTGCCGTGGGCGGCGTGACCGGCGACTGCGGCGTCGAAGCCGTGCTCCGCCTGGAGCCCGAGCAGCGCCTCGCAGGCGTCGGCCAGCCGGGACGGCGGGACCGCGAAGTCCTCCGTGATCAGCGTGGTTCCCGCCGGGCGGGAGCCGCCGACCGCGGTGACGAAGGCCTTGCGGGCCTTCCAGTAACCGGAGACGACCTTGGCGTCGCGGGTGAAGGCGTTGGTCACCGAGGCGACCGGCGCGACCAGGTCCAGCCGCTCCACGACCCCGGCCGCCGCCCGCTCGAAGGCCTCCTGCCCGGCTTCGTCCGGCGCGCGGAACTCCACCAGCAGCGCCGCCGTCTCCCGCGGCAGACCGGCCCAGTCGGCCGGCACCCCCTGCACGCTGACGGAGGCACGCAGCGTGTTGCCGTCCATCAGCTCGACGGCGATGGCCCCGGCCTCGTTGAACAGGGGTACGGCCGCCGCCGCGGCGGTCAGCGAGGGGAAGAAGAGCAGTCCGCTGGTGACCTTGCGGTCCAGCGGCAGGGTGTCGAAGACGACGTCGGAGATGAACCCGAAGGTCCCCTCGGAGCCGACCATGAGCCCGCGCAGGATCTGGACGGGCGTGGCGCCGTCCAGGAAGGCGTCCAGTCGGTAGCCGTTGGTGTTCTTGATCTCGTACTTGGCACGGATGCGGGCGGCGAGCTCCGCGTCCGCCTCGATCTCCGCCTTGAGCGCGAGCAGCCCCGCGCACAGCTCGGGCTCGGTGCGGGCGAGCATCTCGTCGGCGTCCGGGGCGGCGGTGTCGACGACGGTGCCGCCGGGCAGCACGAAGGTGAGTGAGGCGAGGGTGCGGTACGAGTTGCGGGTGGTGCCGGCGGTCATGCCGGAGGCGTTGTTGGCGACGACCCCGCCGACGGTGCAGGCGATGGCGCTGGCCGGGTCGGGCCCGAGGATCCTGCCGTACCGGGCGAGGGTCGCGTTGGCCCGCATGACGGTGGTGCCGGGGCGGACGCGGGCCCGGGCGCCGTCGTCCAGGACCTCGATGCCGGTGAAGTGGCGTCGCACGTCGACGAGGATGTCCTCGCCCTGGGCCTGGCCGTTGAGGCTGGTGCCGGCGGCACGGAAGACGATCTGGCGGCCGTGCTCGCGCGCGTACGCCATGACCGCGGAGACGTCGTCGGTGTTCTCGGGGAGTACGACGGCCTGCGGGACGAAGCGGTAGGGGCTGGCGTCGGAGGCGTACTTCACCAGGTCGGAGATCTTCCAGAGCACCTTGTCGGGGCCCAGCAGCGCGGTCAGGCCGGCCCGCAGCGGCTCGGGGCTGCCCGTGGCTCCGCCGTCGGGTACCCGGTCGGCGGACGCGAAGCGGGCCGTTCCGGGGCGCAGGGTGTCCGGCTTGGGCTCCAGCAGAGGCATGACGTTCCCACTCCCACACGGTCTCGGTCGGTGCTGATCAGCGTACGGCTGCGGTGCTCGCCGGCCCCGACGGGACCGGCGAGCTCGGAGGGATCACCCGGGCGGGTAAGGCTCGGGCAGGAGGGCCACCACGTCGATCTCCACGAGGATGTCCATCAGGTCGGAGCCGACCGTGGTGCGCACCGGGCAGGGTTCCGCGAAGAACTCGCCGTAGGCCTCGTCGTACGCGGCGAAGTCCCGCCTGAGGTGTTGCAGGTGCGCCGTCACCTTCACGACGTCCCGCAGGGTCAGGCCCCGCTCGGCGAGGACCGCGCCGATGTTGCGGAGCACCTGCGCGGTCTGTGCCCCGACGCCCTCCGGTACGGCGCCGGTGGCGGGGTCCTGCGGGCCGAATCCGGCCGTGAACAGGAATCCGCCGGCCACCACCCCTTGCGAGTAGGCGCCCGCGGGACGGGGAGCTCGGGGCGTGTGCACGGCTCGCCTGCCGGTCGGCTCGCTCATCCGGTCAGGTCGCCTTCCCGCTCGTTGACACCCGCGTAGTGGCGGAGCTTGTCCTCGTCCACGCTCACGCCCAGGCCCGGTCCCGACGGCACCCGCAGCCTGCCGTCGTCCAGGTGCAGCGGCTCGATGATGTCGTCCGCGTGCAGGTAGTACATGCTGTCGATGGCCCGGGACAGGACGGGCGTGCTGGACACGACGGCCAGGTGCGCGGCCGTGGCGATGCCGAGTTCGCCGCCGCTGTGCAGGTTCATGCCCAGGCCGAAGGTCTCGCAGTGCGCGGCGAGCGCCTTGGTCGCGGCGATGCCGCCCCACTTGTAGACGTCGCCGTGGATGACGTCGACCGCGTTCAGCCGCATCGCGGGGGCGAAGTCCTCGAAGCGGACGACGCACATGTTGGTGCACAGCGGAATGCGCACCTTCGCCTTCACCTGGGCCATGCCCTCGATGCCGACGCAGGGGTCCTCCAGGTACTCCAGGTCCAGCTCCTCCAGGGCGATGCCGGCGCGGACCGAGTCGGGGACGGACCAGGCCGCGTTCGGGTCGACCCGCAGGTTGACCCCGGGCAGCGCCTCGCGGACGGCGCGCAGGATGGCGACGTCGCCCGCGCAGTCCTTGGTGCCCTTGAGCTTGACCGCCTCGAACCCGCCCTCGTCGACGACGCGCGCCGCGTGCTCCGCGATGGCCTTGGGCAGGTCGGCGGGCGTCGCGCCCGGGGCGTCGGCGCGGGTGATCAGGGCGGTGATCGGTACCTCGTCGCGGACGGCGCCGCCCAGCAGGTCGGTGACGGACTGGCCGGTGGCCTTGCCCATCGCGTCCCAGCAGGCGACGTCGACGGCGGCGATCGCCGCGTAACCGAGGTAGCCGTAGAAGAAGGGCACCATGTGCTGCTTGCGGTGGAAGCCCTCCAGTGCGAACGGGCTGGTACCGATCAGGTCCGGGACCATCTGGCGGACGATCGCGGCGACCGGCGCGCCCCACATCGTCTCGCCCCAGCCCTCGACGCCCGCGTCGGTGCGCACGCGCACGACGGTGCGGGTCTCGCCGGTCTTGGTCTCGAAGGAACTGGTGAAGGGGTTGACGAGTGGGAGGTTCACGACCCACACGTCGACATCGGTGATCTTCATTTCTACTCCTCGCATCATCGGGTTCACCGGCTCGCCGCGTCGAAGGCCCGGATCGCCCGGGCCAGTCCCCGCGCCCGGTCGTCCAGGAGCCGGCCGCCCCGGCCGGCGTCGGCACCGGAGGCGTCATCGGTGGAACCGTCGACCCGCTCCCATTCGCCGTGCCGCTCGACGGTCAGGCCCGGGTGGGGCGGGTGGTCGAACAGCGGGGGCGGTTCGACGGGGGTGCGTGCGGGCACGGGGGTGCGGACCAGACCGGGGTGGGCCGCCAGCATGAGCGACGTCTCGAACCATCCGGCGTGCCCCGGGGTGACGTCCGGGCGTCCCGCCTCGTCCTCGCCTTCGCCGGCGGTGACGGTCCAGTACGAGCAGGCGGCGACCGTGACCCGGGCGCGCAGTGCGAACCGCTTCACGGCGAGCCGCATGATCTCGTCGTTGCCGCCGTGGCCGTTGACGACCATGATCCGGCGGTAGCCGCTGGTCACGAGCGAGTCGAGGACGTCGTCCAGTACGGCGCCCAGGGTCGCGGCGGAGAGCGAGAGGGCCGCCGCGAACAGGTGGTGCGGGCTGTGCCCGTACGGCAGGGCGGGCAGCCGCACCACCCGGGGCGCGCCGGTCGCCGCGGTCTCCCGGTCGAGGGCGGCCAGCGCCCGGTCCACGACCTCCTCGACCAGGAGCGTGTCGGTCCCCATGGGCAGGTGCCCGGCGTGCTGCTCCTGCGAACCGATGGGCAGCAGGGCGATGCCCTGCTCGCCGGCCCGGCGGACCTCCCGCCAGGTGAGTTCGGTCAGTTTCGATTGGCTCACAGTGCTACCTCTCCCAAACGCGGCCATGGCAGAGTCGGCGCATGGTCCACAAAAGTTCTCCGTTGCGACTGGTCCCGGATGTCGCGGAGCAACCGGCCGCTCCCCCGGCGCCCCGGCGGCTGGGGGCCGTCGAGCTGGTGCCCGGCCGGGTCTCGGCGGCCGTGCTGTCCATGGCCGGCCAGGTGCTGGACCGCACCGAGTCGTCGTACGACGCGGCCACCGCGACCCCGGCGGACATCGACCGGGCGCTGGCCGGGGCGGCCGGTGTCTTCGCCGCCCACGAGGTCCAGGGCATCGGCGTGGCCGCCGCGGGGCTGGTGGACCCTCTGGCCGGACTGATCCGGGAGGTCAACGACGTGCCGGCGCTGCACGGCTATCCGGTGACGGAGCGGCTCGCCGCCCTCACCGGGGCCGGGGTGCGCCTGGAGCACCGGGCGCGGCTGCAGGTGCTCGGCGACCGCTGGTTCGGCGCGGGCCGCGGGCGGCGCACCTTCGCCTCGGTCTCGACCGGCGAGGTGCTCGGGGTGGGTGTCCTGTACGACGGTGAGGTGATGGCGCCGCCCGGCGGACGCAGCGGCGCGCACATGACGGTGTCGGCCAGCGGTGAGCGCTGCACGTGCGGGAACCGGGGCTGCTGGAAGACCCTGGCCACGACCGCCTGGCTGCGGACCAGGGCACGCGCCGCGGGGCTCGGGGAGGCGGTGTCGCTGTCCGCGCTGGTCGGCAGCGGGGACGCGCTCGCCGCCCGGGTGGTGGACGAGTACGCGCACAACCTGGCCCTGGGGCTGGTGAACGTCCAGCAGCTCTTCGCGCCGGGGCTGTTCATCCTGCACGGCGAGGCCCGTGACGGCGGCGAGCGGTTCCGCACCGTGGTGGAGGAGCGGCTGCGGGACGCGGTGGCCTTCGCGGGCGCCGAGCAGCCGCGGGTGCTGGTCGGTACCGCCGCGGTCGACGACGTGGCGCTGCTCGGCGGGGCGGGTCTGGTGCTGTCGCACCTCTAGCGTGGGGCGGGTCATCGGCTCGTTTCGCCTGTCCTGGCGGACGCGCGCGCCGCCGCCCGCCTGCCCCGGCGCGGGTCGAGGACGGGTACGGCGTCGAGCAGCTGCCGGGTGTAGGGGTGCCGCGGGGCGCGCAGCACCGCCGACGCCTCGCCCACCTCGACCAGGCTCCCCCGGCTCATCACCGCGACCCGGTCGGCCACCTGGGCCACCACGGCGAGGTTGTGCGAGACGAAGACGTAGGTGAGGCCCAGCCGCTGTTGCAGGTCCGCCAGGAGGTCGAGGACGGTCGCCTGCACGGAGACGTCCAGTGCGCTGGTGGGCTCGTCGAGCACCAGCAGCCGGGGGTGGAGTGCCAGGGCCCGTGCGATCGAGACGCGTTGGCGCTGGCCTCCGGAGAACTCGTGCGGATAGCGGTCCTGGATGCCGGCGTCCAGGCCGACGGCATCCAGAAGTTCCCCGACCCGTTCCCTGGTGCGGGCCCGTGCGCGGCGTCCGCGTGCCTCGGGTTCGTGGGTGACCAGGGGTTCGGCGACGATGTCGGTGATGCGCATGCGCGGGTTCATGCTGGAGTAGGGGTCCTGGAGGACGACCTGCATCTCCCGCCGTACACCGCGCAGTTGGGCCGCGGAAAGGGTGGCGAGGTCCTGGCCGTCGAAGCGCACGCTTCCGGCGGTGGGTTCGAGGAGCCCGAGCAGCAGCCGGGTGAGGGTGGTCTTGCCGCAGCCGGACTCGCCGACCAGGGCCAGCGTCTCGCCCTCGTGGACGTCGAGCGACACGTCGTCGACGGCGACGTTGGTGCGCCGGCCGCCGAACTCCTTGCGCAGGCCGTCCAGTTGGAGGAGTGGTTGCCCGGCCGTGGGAGCGGGCGCGGTGGTCTGGGTCGCGTCGGTGCTCATGCCGCCTCCAGTCGTGGGGTGGCCGCCAGGAGCTTGCGGGTGTAGGCGTCGGCCGGGCGGTCGAAGACGTCGAGGACGTCGCCGGTCTCGACGACCTTGCCCTTGTTCATGACCACGACGCGGTCGGCGGTTTCCGCGACGACCGCGAGGTCGTGGGTGATCAGCACGACGGCCATGTCGTGCTTGTGCTGGAGGGTCACGAGGAGGTCGAGGATCTGACGCTGCACGGTGACGTCCAGGGCGGTGGTCGGCTCGTCGGCGATCAGGACGCGGGGGCGGGCCACCAGCGCCGTGGCGATCATCACGCGCTGGCGAAGGCCGCCGGAGAGTTCGTGCGGGTACTGGCGGTAGCGCAGCGCCGGGTCCGGGATGCCGACCTCGTCCAGCGCCGCCAGGGCGGCCTCCCTGGCCTCGGCCCGGGACATACCGGTGTGGTGCCTGAGCACCTCGGCCACCTGGGCGCCGACGCGCTGGAGCGGGTCGAGGCAGGTCATCGGGTCCTGGAAGACCATGGCGATGTCGCGGCCCCGGACCCTGCCGAGTTCCTTCTCGGAGAGTTTCAGCAGGTCGCGTCCGTCGAAGCGGATCTCGCCGCCCGCGTAGACACAGGGCGGGCTCGGGTTGAGGCGCAGCACGGACAGCGCGGTGGCGCTCTTGCCGCTGCCGGACTCCCCGACGACGGCGAGCGTCTCGCCGGCCCGGACGTGGAGGGAGACGTCCTGGACGGCGTGGACGACGGAGGTCTCCAGGCGGAAGTCGACGCTGAGTCCGTCGATCTCCAGGAGCGGCCGCCGGTCCGCCGGTTGCCGGGACGCGTCGGTGGCCGTTCGGTCGGCGTCGGGTGCGGGTCGGTCGTTGGTCATCGGCGGTAGGCCTTCGGGTCCGCGACGTCCCGCAGGGCGTCGCCGGTGATGTTGATGGCGAGGGAGGTCAGCATCAGCGCGATGCCGGGGAAGACGGCGACCCACCAGGAGGTGCCCAGGTACAGCTGGCCGTCGGAGAGCATGCCGCCCCAGGTGACCGTCTCCTTGGGGACGCCGAGGCCCAGGTAGCTCAGGGAGGCTTCGGCGACGATGGCGGCGGCGACGTGCAGGGTGCCGATGGTGGCCAGGGGTGCCATCACGTTGGGCAGCAGGTGGCGGCGCATGATGGTGACGTCGGTGACGCCGATCGCGCGGGCCTCGGTGACGAAGTCGCGGGTGCGCAGCGACATCACCTCGGAGCGCACGACCCGGGCGTAGGAGACCCAGCCGGTGAAGCCGAGCACCACGATCACGACCCACAGGCCGGAGCCGAGGAAGCCGACGACGGCGAGGGCCAGCAGCAGCGAGGGGAAGGCGAGCTGCACGTCGGCGAGGCGCATGAGGGTGCGGTCGGCCCAGCCGCCGAAGTAGCCGGAGGCGAGGCCCACGACGGTGCCGACGACGCCGGCGAGCAGGGCCGCTCCGGCACCGACGAGCAGCGAGACCCGGGCGCCGTAGATGACGCGCGAGAGCATGTCGCGGCCGAGCTGGTCGGTGCCGAGGAGGTGGGTGCCGCTGCCGCCGTCCTGCCAGGCGGGGGGCCGCAGCCGCAGCAGCAGGTTCTGCGTGTTGGGGTCGTAGGGGGCGATCAGCGGCGCGAACAGGGCGGCGACGAGCAGCAGTACGAGCACGGCGAGGGCCACTGCGGCGAGCTTGTTGCGCAGCAGGCCGCGCAGGACGGCGGAGCCGGAGCCGCCGGACGGCTTCTTCTCCGGGGCCACGTCGGTCGCGGCCGGTGACATGACGGTCATCGGGACGTCCTCACCCTCGGGTCGAGGAAGCTGTAGGAGAGGTCGACGAGCAGGTTCACCACGACGAAGGTGGCGGCGAAGAACAGGACGGTGGCCTGGACGAGCGGGAAGTCGCGGTTGGAGATCGCCTCGACGGTCAGCTGGCCCACGCCCGGCCAGGAGAAGACCCGTTCGGTGAGGATGGCCCCGCCGAGCAGGTTGCCGACCTCCAGGCCGACGACGGTCACCACCGGCAGTGAGGCGTTGCGCAGTCCGTGCCTGACGACCACCTTCAGCGGTCCGAAGCCCTTGGCGCGGGCGCTGCGGATGTGGTCGGAGGACAGGACGTCGACGAGTGAGGAGCGCAGTAGCCGGGCGACGACGGCGACGGAGTACACGGCGAGGGTGACGGCGGGCAGGATCAGGTTGGCGAAGGTGCCGTATCCGGAGGCGGGCAGGGCGCGCAGCCAGACGGCGAAGACCAGGATGAGCAGGATGCCGACCCAGAAGGGCGGGGTGGACTGGCCGAGCAGGACGCCGGTCATCACGGTGTTGTCGGTGCCCCGGCCGCGGCGCATGGCGGCGACGATGCCCGCCGGGATCGCGATGACGAGGGTCAGCGCGAGGGCGGCGGCGGCCAGTTCGACGGTGGCCGGCAGCCTGTCGGCGAGGATCTCGCTCACCGGCTGGCCGTAGACGAGGGAGTCGCCGAAGTCGAGGTGGAGCAGTCCCCAGAGGTAGTCGAGGTACTGGGCGAACAGGGACTGGTCAAGGCCCAGGGAGTGGCGCAGCACCTGCTCCTGTTCGGCCGTGGCGTCCGGCGGCAGCAGGATCTTCACGGGGTCGCCGGACAGGCGTACGAGGAAGAACGCGACGGTCGCCGTGCACAGCAGCACGAACAGGGCGGTGACCAGGCGCCTGGCCACCCCGAGGAGCAGTCCCGCCCGGTCCGGGCGGCGCGTCGGGGTGTCCGCCGGGGCGGGTGGTTTGTCGAGGGTGAGGGCGCTCATCGGGACACCTCCGCGCTCTCCATGGCGAGGACGCCCGCGGATCCCGGCGTCCAGCGGGGCCGGTCGTTGCGGGCGAAGATGTTGTCGATCTGGTAGAGGAAGACGAAGGGCGCTTCCCGGCGCATCAGCCGTTGCAGGTCCGAGAAGGCCGCTTCACGCTTCGCGGGGTCCTCGGAGAGTTCCTCGGCGTCGATGAGGCGGTCTGCCTCCGCCGAGTGCCAGCGGCTCTGTCGGCGGTCGCTGCGCACGTTGGACTGGACGATGCTCGCGCCGTCCATCGTCCACACGGTGCTGGCCGCGAGGTAGATCGGGCCGAGCGCTCCCCGGTTGTCGGAGGTGAGGCGGGCGGAGTAGGTGCCGGGGTCGAGGAGGTTGACGCGGGCGTCCACCCCTGCCCTGGCGAGGAGTCCGGACAGGGCCTCGGCGACGTTGGCGTCGACGTTGGAGGCGGTGAGCGTGGTGGAGAAGCCGTGCGGGTGCCCGGCTTCGGCGAGCAGTTTGCGCGCGGTGTCGACGGAGCGGGTGAAGGGCTTGACGGTGGGGTCGAAGCCGAAGGAGCCGCGCGGGACGAGTGCGGGTGTCTCGGTGGCCTTGCCGCCGAGCACGGCCTTGATGAGCAGCGGGACGTCGATCGCGTGGTTGAGCGCCTGGCGTACCCGGCGGTCCTGGAGCGGGCCGCGTTCCAGGGTGTTCAGGGAGAGGTAGGCGGTGCGGATCCCCGTGTGCCCGTCGATGGTGATGCCGCCGTAGCCGTCGAGTTGCTGGGCGGCGTCCGGGGTGAGTCCGGCGACCAGGTCGACGCCGCCGCTCTGGAGGGCGGCCAGGGAGGACGAGGCGTTGGGCGCGGGGCTGAAGACCAGGCCGTCGACGGCCGGGCGTCCGTTCCAGTGGTCGGCGTAGGCGCGCATCCGCAGTTCGTGGTCGCGCTGCCAGCTTTCGAAGGTGAAGGGGCCTGTGCCCACGGGGTGGTCGGCGAAGGCCGCGTCGCCCACGTCGGCGAGGTGGCGGGGCGGTACCACGACACCGCCGAACAGGGAGAGCTTGGCGGGCAGGATGGGGTCGTGCACGCTGGTGCGGATGTCGACCGTGAGGCGGTCGACGACGGTGACGCCCTCGACGAAGCGCAGTTCGACGATCGGTGACTTGGTCGCGGGGTCGAGCAGTCGCTCGATGCTGAAGGCGACGGCCCGCGCGTCGCACACCTCGCCGTTGTGGAAGGTCACCCCGGGGCGGAGGTTGAAGCGCCAGGTGCGCGCGTCGGTGGCCTTCCAGGACAGGGCGAGCCTGGGGTGCAGCCGGTTGTCCCGGCCGCGGGTGGTGAGGGTGTCGAACATGTTGATCAGGACGTTCATGGACACCATGTCGCCCTGCTTCTGCGGGTCCAGCGTCTTGGGGTCGCCCGGCTGGGAGACCCGAAGGACGTTGCCGGCCCGGTCGGCGGCGGCCGTCGTGCCGCACGCGCTCAGGAGCGCCGGGGCGCTGAGGGCTCCGAGCAGCAGACCACCGGTCCGCAGGACGTGGCGCCGGCTGGGACGGCTGCGGTCATCCGTGCGCCCCTGAAAAATTCGTTCCATTGAACAACACCTCCGTTCCGTCAGATGGAATGCGGTTGGGTTAAGCTAAGCGACATGGTGAAAGCGGTCAACACCCGGTCGGTCGACCAGGAACTCGTGAAGGGCCCCGTCGACAAGGCGATGGAGGTGCTCGATGCGCTCGTCCAGCCCGGCGGCCCCCACCGGTTGGGGGAGATCGCGCGCCGCACAGGACTGACCAAACCCACCGTCCACCGGCATCTGCGGACCATGGCGGAGTACGGCTTCGCCGAGCCCGCCGAGGGCGGCAGCTACCGCCCGGGGCCCCGCCTGCTGGGCATGGCGGCGGCGGCCCTGAGCAACAGCCGCGTCCTGGAACTGACCAGGCCCGTCCTCGCCGACCTGCGCCGGCGCACCGGCCATGTCGCGTTCTACGCGGTGCGGCACGCGTCCGACGCCGTGTACCTGGAGCAGTCGGAGCCGGCCCGCGAGTACCGGATGAGCACCCGGCCCGGCCGTCGTTCGCCCTTGTACGCCTGCGGCGTGGGGCTCGCCGTGCTCTCCGCGCTTGCCCCCGAGGAGGCCGCGGCGGTCGTGGACGCACCGGACCTGGAGGCGCGCACCCCGAGCACGCTCACCGACCCGGCCGCGCTGCGGGCGGTGCTCGCCCGGGCGGCGCTGCACGGTTACGCCGTGGACGACGAGTACGACGAGCCGGACGTGCGGTCGGTGGCGGCTCCCGTCCTGGACGCGGAGGGGAGGGCCGTGGGCGCGATCGGCGTCAGCGGGCTGACCTTCACCCTCGACTCCGGCAGTGTCGAGGTGTTCGGGCCGATGGTGCGGGCCGCCGCGCGCACGGTGTCCGCCGGGCTCGGCGCGCGCACCCCCGTCCTCGGCGTGGTGGACACGGCCCGGGGAGGTGAGGAGGCGTGAGCGCCCTCACCGAACTCCTCGCCGAGGGGCGGGAACAACGGGTCTACTCGGGCGCCGCCTGGTCCGTCGGGGGGCCGGAGGGTCCGCTGGACCGGGGCTGGACCGGCACCCGCAGCTGGGACGGACCGCCCCTGGACGGCGACGACGTGTGGGACCTCGCCTCGGTGACCAAGCCGATCGCCGGGCTGGCGGTCATGGCACTCGTCGAGCGCGGCGTGCTCGGCCTCGACGACACCGTGGGCACGTACCTCCCGGACTACCGGGGCGGCGACAAGGCGGAGCTGACCGTGCGTCAACTCCTTACGCACACCTCGGGGATACCCGGACAGGTGCCGCTGTACCGGGATCACCCCACCCGTGCGGCCCTGCTGGAGGCGGTACGCCTGCTGCCGCTCACCGCCGGGCCCGGCACCCGCGTCCAGTACTCCTCGCAGGGGTTCATCGTCCTCGGACTGCTCGCCGAGGCCGCGGCCGGACAGCCGCTGGACGCGCTCGTGGAGCAACTGGTGTGCGCGCCGCTCGGCATGCGGGACACCGTCTTCCGCCCGGACGCCGGGCGCCGGGCGCGCGCGGTGGCCACCGAGGACTGCCCCTGGCGCGACCGCCGGGTCGTGGGCGAGGTCCACGACGAGAACGCGGTGGTGCTCGGCGGGGTCGGCGGCCACGCGGGCCTGTTCTCCACGCTCGCGGACATGGAAAGGCTCGGCGCCGCCCTCGCCGCCGGCGGCCGGGGCCTGCTGCGGCCCGGCACCTTCGCCGAGATGACGGCCGCCCACACCGACGGTCTGGCGCTGCGGCGCGCTCTGGCCTGGCAGGGCCGCGATCCGGCCGGCTCGCCCGCCGGGGAGGTGTTCGGCCCGGACTCGTACGGACACACGGGCTTCACCGGCACCAGCCTGTGGGTCGACCCGGCCACCCGGTGCTATGCCGTGCTGCTCACCAACCGGGTGCATCCGACGAGGACGGGCGACGGGATCGTGGCCCTGCGCCGGGGGTTCCACGACGCCGCCGCCCGGACCGCCTCGGTGGCTTCCGGCCGCCGTCACGGTGTGGAATGACCCGATGAGAGATTCCGCACCGGGTGCCGAGCGCCCCGAACGTGTCCGTCCCGCCGCGCAGAGCCTCACCGGCGTCGGCCTCGCCGTCCTCGATTCCGCCGGGCGGGTGCTGCTGGGCCTCGGTCACGACGGCCGCTGGGAGCTGCCGGGCGGCAAGGTCGACGCGGGTGAGGACTTCGAGACGGCCGCCGTCCGGGAGCTGGCGGAGGAGACCGGGCTCGTGGCGGCCCCCGCGGACGTGCGGGTGCTGGCGGTGCTCGTCGACGGTGTGGGCGGGCTGACCCGGGTGACCGCCGCGGCCGTCACCGAGCGGGCGGCCGGTGCGCCCCGGGTCACCGAGCCCGACAAGATCGCGCGCTGGGAGTGGTTCTCCCGCGAGGCCGTGCCGTCGGCGCTGTTCCCGCCGTCCGCCTCGGTCCTGGACTGTCTGTGGCCCGGGACGGAGCGGCGGGGCGCCGCGGGGGTGCGGCACTACGCGGTGGCCGGGCCCGTCGTGAACGGCAGCACGAGTCGGGACGGGTGCGCCGCGTCGCGGTAGATCTTGTGGGTGACGGGGCGGCCCACCGGCAGGTGGAAGGCGTCCGGCGGCAGCAGCGCGTTGTGCTCGTCGGCGAGCGGCTCGTTGGAAAGCTCAACGACCGGCTTGTACCCCGGCAGGAACGCCCGTGTCGTCGGTCGTGGCGGTCATCGGCATGCCCGCCTTCCTCGGCGCCTGCTTCGCGACGAGCATGTGGCCCGGGTCCGGTGCGGCACCAGGACCCGATCCGCGCCGCCGTCCCCTTCCTGCTCCTCCAGGGGCGGCCTTCCTGCTCATCCCCGTCGTCTCCCGGCTGCTGCACCGGGTCGCCGCGTCCTGGCTGCTGACCTCCGGCTTCGTCCTGATGGCGGTCGGCTGCCTGCTCTGCACCCGGCTGGACGTCACCGACCCGCGCTTCGGCCCCTTCGTCGCACCCGCCCTGCTGATCGGCGTCGGCTTCGCCCTGACGGTGAGTTCGGTGACGGCCGTGGCGCTGAACAGCGTGCCCCGGCAACTGGCCGGCATGGCCGGCGCCACCACCGGCATGCTGCGCGACCTGGGATTCGCCCTCGGGCCCGTCGTCGTCGGCGCGGTCGCCGTGAGCAACGCGGGGTCGCACTTCGCGGCGAAGCTGACCGGCGCGGATCTGCCGGCCGGCCAGGCCGCGGCGGCCCGCACGGTCGCCGAGGCCGGAGGACCCGTCGCCGTGAACAGCCTGCCGCCCGGTGCCCCGGGATCCGCGGCGCACGCACTGGCCCTGGACGCCCTGGGCAGCGGCTTCGGCACCGCCTTCCTGGTCTGCGGGGTGGCTGCCGCCGTCGCCGCGGCGTTGACGGCGTTCGGCATGATCGGCGTCCACCCCCACCGCTCCACCGGGAGCGAGGAGCCGGACGCGCCGCCGGCCGAAGGCCGCGGCAGCCCCGCGCCTGCCTCGCCCCCTGGTCGGCCCCGGCCCATGACCGGCTCGGGCGCGGAGCCCGAGCACAGCACGGAGCGGGCGACGAAGCTTCATCTGCTCCCCTCATTGACATGAACGCGCCCCGGCGCAACGCTGAGAGCGCTCTCAGAATCGGTACGGACCAATTCCCCCACACCCGCACGGAGGTGGAGAGTGCTCTCCCGACTCAGACGCCGTCTGCTCGCCGTGGCCGCGGCCGCAGGCCTGACCGGCGCCCTGCTCACGTTCGGCGCCGCACCGCCCGCGGACGCCGCGGTGCCCGACACCATTCCCCTGAGGATCACCAACGACTCCGCACGCGGCGACGCCGTCCACATCTACAACCTGGGCACCTCGCTGACGACCGGTCAGCAGGGCTGGGCCGACGAGAACGGCACCTTCCACGCCTGGCCCGCCGGGGGCAATCCCCCCACCCCCGCACCGGACGCGTCCATCCCCGGACCGGCCGCCGGGCAGACAAAGACCATCCGGATCCCGAAGCTGTCGGGACGCATCTACTTCTCCTACGGCCAGAAGCTGGACTTCCGGCTGACCACGGGCGGCCTGGTGCAGCCCGCCGTCCAGAACCCGAGCGACCCCAACCGCAACATCCTCTTCAACTGGTCCGAGTACACGCTCAACAACGACGGGCTGTGGCTCAACAGCACCCAGGTCGACATGTTCTCCGCGCCCTACACGGTCGGCGTGCAGCGCGCCGACGGCGGTGTCACCAGCGCCGGACAGCTCAAGGCCGGCGGCTACCGCGGGGTGTTCGACGCCCTGCGCGCGCAGTCGGGCTGGGGCGGGCTGATCCAGACCCGGCCCGACGGCACCGTCCTGCGGGCGCTGGCGCCGCTGTACGGGGTGGAGACCGGGGCGCTGCCCGCGTCGGTCATGGACGACTACATCAACCGGGTCTGGCAGAAGTACGCGACGACCACGCTCACCGTCACGCCCTTCGGGGACCAGCCGAACACCAAGTACTTCGGCCGCGTGTCGGGCAACGTCATGAACTTCACCAACTCCGCCGGCGCGGTCGTCACCAGCTTCCAGAAGCCTGACGCGTCCAGCGTCTTCGGCTGCCACCGGCTCCTCGACGCGCCCAACGACCAGGTGCGCGGCCCGATCTCCCGCACGCTGTGCGCCGGGTTCAACCGCTCGACGCTGCTGAGCAACCCCAACCAGCCCGACCCCTCGGCGGCGAACTTCTACCGGGACTCCGTGACCAACCACTACGCCCGGATCATCCACGAGCGCATGGCCGACGGGAAGGCGTACGCGTTCGCCTTCGACGACGTCGGCAACCACGAGTCGCTGGTGCACGACGGCAATCCGGCCGAGGCCCGGCTCACCCTCGCGCCGCTCGACTGACCCGACCGCGGACAGGGGTCCGCCCCCGCTCGCCGCCGGTGCGGAGGGCGGGGGCGGGCCCTTGGCGCGGCACGCCTCGCGGGGCGGCTTTCGCGTGCCGCACCGACCCGGCGGTCAGGCGCCGGGCAGTACGCCGGTGCGGGCGACCTCGGAGTACCAGCGGGCGCTCGCCTTGGGGATGCGGGTGCCGGTCGGGTAGTCGACGTAGACGGCGCCGAAGCGCTTGCTGTAGCCGTGGGCCCACTCGAAGTTGTCGAGCAGCGACCACAGGAAGTAGCCCCGCACGTCCGCGCCGTCCAGGATGGCCTGGTGGACGGCGGCCAGGTGACCGCGGACGTAGGCGATGCGGGCGGGGTCGTTGACCCGGCCCTCGGGGTCGGCGTAGTCGTCGAAGGCGGCACCGTTCTCGGTGATGACCAGCGGCAGCCTCGGGAAGTCGGCGGCCAGCCGGCGCAGCAGGTCGTACAGACCGCTGGGGTCGACGGCCCAGCCCATGGCGGTGGTGTCGCCGGGCGGCTGGTGGAAGGCGACCCGGTCGGCTCCCGGCCAGGGGCTGTGGGCGCTGTTGCCGTGCCCGTCGGAGCTGTGGGTGGCGCTGCCGTCGGTCTCGGAGACGACTGTGGGGGTGTAGTAGTTGACGCCGAGGAAGTCCAGCGGCTGGTGGGCTTGGCGCAGGTCGCCGTCCTGGACGAAGGACCAGTCGGTCAGCGCGGCGGTGTCCTTGAGCAGGTCCTCCGGGTAGGCGCCGTTCAGCATGGGGCCGGTGAAGACCCGGTTGGCGAGCGCGTCGATGCGGCGGACCGCGTCGGCGTCGCCGTCGCTGCCGGTGAGCGGGCGGACGTGGTGGACGTTGAGGGTGACGGACACCTGGGCGTCGGCGCGGACCCGGTCGCGCAGCGCCCGGACGGCCAGTCCGTGTGCCAGGTTGAGGTGGTGGGCGGCGCGCAGGGCGGCGACCGGGTCGGTGCGGCCGGGGGCGTGCACGCCCGAACCGTAGCCGAGGAAGGCGCTGCACCAGGGTTCGTTGAGGGTGGTCCAGGTCTTCACCCGGTCGCCGAGGGCGTCGGCGGCGAGGGCCGCGTACTCGGCGAACCGTTCGGCGGTCGCGCGCTCGGGCCAGCCGCCGGCGTCCTCCAGCTCCTGGGGCAGGTCCCAGTGGTAGAGGGTGGCGACGGGCTGGATCCCCTTCTCCAGCAGCTCGTCCACCAGGCGCCGGTAGAAGTCCAGCCCCTTCTGCACGGCGGGGCCGCGGCCGGTGGGCTGGATGCGGGGCCAGGCGAGGGAGAAGCGGTAGGCGCCCAGGCCGAGTTCGGCCATCAGGGCGACGTCCTCGCTGCGCCGGTGGTAGTGATCGGTGGCGATGTCACCGGTGTCGCCGTTGCGGACCCGGCCGGGGGTGCGGGCGTAGGTGTCCCAGATCGACGGGGTGCGGCCGTCCTGCGCTGCGGCTCCCTCGATCTGGTAGGAGGCGGTCGCGGAGCCCCAGAGGAAGCCCTTGGGGAAGGTGCGGGCGGCGTCCGGGGCGGACGGGGTCTGCTGTGCTGCGGTGACCACGTAAGTCCTTTCGGGTGGGGGTGCTTGGGGCGGCGGGGTGCCGGGTCAGCCCTTGACTGCGCCGGCCATGATGCCGCTGACGATCTGGCGGCCGAAGACGACGAACATCGCCAGCAGCGGCAGCGTGCCGAGCAGCGCGCCGGCCATGATCAGCGACTGGTCGCGGACGTAGCCCGCGCTGAGCTGGGTGAGCGCGACGGGGACGGTCGGGTTGGTCATGTCGAGGACCACGAACGGCCAGAAGAAGTCGTTCCACGCGTGCACGAAAGTGATCATGAACAGGACGGCCATCGCGGGCCGCGCGATGGGCAGCACGATGCTCCAGAAGATGCGCAGCGAGTGCGCCCCGTCCACGCGTCCGGCCTCGACGAGTTCGTCAGGCAGCGCCTCCGTCAGGTACTGCCGCATGAAGAACACGCCGACCGCGCTCACCAGCGTCGGGAAGATGACGGCGGGCAGCTGCTGCGACCAGCCGAGGTCGGCCATCAGCATGAACAGCGGCACGACGGCGAGCTGCGGCGGCACCATCATGGTGCCGATCACCAGCATGAGCAGGGCGTTGCGTCCCCGGAAGCGCAGCTTGGCGAAGGCGAACCCGGCGAGCGTCGCGAACAGCACCGTGGACAGGGCGATCACCCCGGCCACGATGAGGCTGTTGACCATGGCCTTGCCCATCGCCGCCTCGTCCCAGGCGCGGGCGAGGTTGCTGAACAGGTTGGGGCCGGGCAGGAACGGGGGCGGCGTCTGGCTGACCCGGGTGTTGTCGGTGGACGCGGCCACCATCGTCCAGTACAGCGGGAAGATCGACAGGATCGCCATGATGGCGAGCAGCACGTAGGCGAGGGGGCCTGCGTGGTGCTGGCGGCCGGCGCGCTGACGCAGCAGCCGGCGGCCACCGCGGCCGCTCGCCTTCACGGCGGGGGTCCGGGCCGGGGCGTCGGTCCGGGCCGGGAGACTTTGGGTGGTCATGGCGGCTCCAGGTCAGGACGTACGGGAGCGCAGGCGCTTGACGACGCGCTGCACGAGGAAGACGAGGACCAGCAGCATGAACATCGCCCAGGCGACGGTCGCGGAGCGGCCCATCTGGTAGTTCTTCCAGCCCTCCTCGTACAGCAGCAGGCCCAGCGTCTGGTACTGGTTGTCCGCGCCGCCGGTGACGCCGTTGGGCCCCTGGCCGAAGATCAGCGGCTCGCCGAAGAGCTGGGTGGCGCCGATCGTGGAGAGCACGATGGTGAAGACGATGGTGGAGCGGATGCCGGGGACGGTGACGTGGATGAACTGCTGCCACCGGGAGGCCCCGTCGAGGGAGGCCGCCTCGTACCGGTCGGCGGGGATGGCCTGCATCGCGGCCAGGTAGAGCAGCGCGTTGTAGCCGGTCCAGCGCCAGATGACGATGGTGGAGATCGCGATCTGGGAGGGCCATTTGTCGGCCTCCCAGTCCACCGGGTCGATCCCGACCGAACCCAGCGCCCAGTTGATCATGCCGAAGTCGCGTTCGAAGATCATGGTGAAGACGAGGGCGGCCGCGGCGACCGAGGTGGCGTACGGGACCAGGGAGGCGACCCGGAAGAACAGCGAGGCACGCATCCGGTAGTTGAGCAGGTGCGCCATGCCGAGCGCCATCATCAGCTGCGGCACCGTGGAGATGACACCGATGGTGATGGTGTTCTGCAGCGCGTTCCAGAACCGTGAATCGCCCCACAGGTCCACGTAGTTGTCGAACGCCACCCACTCCATGACATCGAGGGTGGCCAGCTCCACGTCGTGCAGGGAGATCCACGAGGTGTAGATCAGGGGATAGAAGCTGAACGCGGCGAAGACGATGAAGAAGGGCGCGACGAACGCGTACGGGGCGCCCTTGATGTCGAGCCGGTGCAGGAGCGCTCCGAGCCGCCGGGGTGCGTCCCCGCCGCCCGTCCGGGGGGACGGACGCGGAGGCTCGCCCCCGGCCAGGGCCTTGGTGGTGGAGGTGGCCACCGGTCTTCCTTCCTGAGAGCGGATGTGTGGGCTGGGGGTGCCGTCTGGATCAGGCCGGCTTCGGGCGGCGGTCCCACGTCGCCGGCCCGGGCGGGGTCGGATGCGTGCCGGACCCCCGCCGCTCCGGCAGGTTCCAGGCGACACCCCCTCGGCGCCGGGCCCGTCGGCCAGGACCTGTTCCTGGACGCGGGCGGGCCCGGTCGGCCTCGGAAGCGGAGAGTCAGCCGACCGCCTTCTCGATGCGCTCCCCGGTGGTCTTCCACGCCTCGTCACGCGTGGCATCGCCCTGCTCGATCAGGGCCAGGCCCTGGGAGAAGGTGTCCTTGATGGTGCCGTCCTTGCGGCCGAGGACCTGCTTGTCCGGGATCTCCTGGGCGGCGGCACCGAAGATCTGGCCGATCGGCGCGCCGCTGAAGTACTCGGACTCGGCGTTCTTCACGTCGGGGCTGTCCAGCGCCGTGCGGGAGGAGGGGATGTTGCCGATCTCCTTGAAGATGTGGGCCTGCTGCTCGGGCGCGGTCAGCCAGGCGACGAGCTTCTTGGCCTCCTCCTTCACCGGGCTCTGCTCGACCACGCCGAGGAAGGAGCCGCCCCAGTTCGCACCCTTGGGGGCCTTGGCCACGTCCCACTTGCCCTTGTTCGCGTCGCCGGCCTTCTCGCTGATGTGGCTGAGCATCCACGCCGGGCACACCGCGGTGGCGAAGGTGCCGTTGGCCAGGCCCGGGTCCCAGCCCGGCTGGAACTGGCGGAGCTTGGCGGTCAGACCGTCCTCGGCCGCGTCGGCGGCGAGGTTCCATGCCTCCTTGACGGCCGGGTTGGTGCCGTAGATCAGCTTGCCGTTCTCGTCGTAGTACTGCTCGGGGTAGCCGTAGACCATGGCGTTGAACAGGCCGCTGGCCGCGTCCATGTAGGCCACGTTCCCGCCCTTGAAGCCCTTCTTGAAGGTACGGCCGACCTCGACGTACTTCGTCCAGTCGCCCTCCCAGAGCTTGGCGACCTCCTCGCGGTCGGTGGGCAGGCCCGCCTTCTCGAAGTAGTCCTTGCGGTAGCAGACGGCCATCGGGCCGATGTCGGTGCCCAGGCCCAGCACCTTGCCGTCCTTGGTGGAGATCTGGGACTCCTTCCACGGCAGGAAGTGGTCCGTGCCCGGGACGTCGGAGAAGTCCGCGAACTTGTCCGCCTGGGTCTCGGTGATCTCCTTGGCCCGGCCGATCTCGATGCCCTGGATGTCCTTGAGGCCCTTGCCCGCGGCGAGCCTGGTCTGCAGGGCGGTGTAGTACGTCTGCTCGTCGCCGGCTATCTCGGCCTTGATGTCGACGCCGGGGTTCTCCTTCTCGTACTGCTCGAGGAGCCCGGTCTCCTTGATGCCCATCACCCCGTACATGCCCATGGTGATGGTCACCTTGCCGTCCTTCTTGCCACCGCCGGTGGCCGAGTCGTCGCTGCCGCCGCAGCCGACGACGAGCGCCAGCGCGCCGACGGCCGCGGCCGTCGCCACCGCCTTTCTGCGCAACGAACCGAGAGTGCCCATGGATCTCCTCCTAGCGACGGCGCTGACACATCGGAGTGACGAGTTCTGCGATGACTACTGCGATGGCTACAGCGATGAAAGACAGCGGCTCGAACACGAAGTGGGAACGTGCCCAATTTTGGTGGGCACGTTCCCACCGGCGCAACGAAGACTCGTGGCAACGGGCCGATCTGTCAATGACTTGAACGCAAGTTCGCGCGGCCCTCCGCACCCCGCGTCCGCCTTCCGCAGCCCGGGGGGTGCTCCGCCGACCGCGGTGTCTGCAAGAATTGCCGCAGGTCACCTCCGCGGCAGGCACCGCCGCCGCGGCCGCCGAGGGGGGAGTTCATGACCGGCAACCGCCGTCCAACGATCAAAACGGTCGCCGCCCGCGCCGGCGTGGGCCGCACCACCGTCTCCCGTGTCGTCAACGGCTCGGAGCTGGTCAGCGCCGATGCCCGGGAGAGAGTGCTTGCGGCGATCAAGGAACTCAACTACGTTCCCAACTCGGTCGCCCGCGGCCTGGTGACCAACCGCACCAACGCCGTGGCCCTGGTGATCCCGGAGTCGGAGAGCCGGCTCGGCTCGGAGCCGTTCTTCGCCGCCCTCATCCGCGGTGTCAGCGGCGCACTCGCCGAGAGCCGCACCCAGCTGCAGCTGATGCTCGTCCGTGACCAGGCCGAGCGCGACCAACTGACCGAGTCGGTCGCCACCCGCCGGGTGGACGGCGTGCTGCTGGTC
The DNA here is from genome assembly GCF_044754585.1 of Streptomyces sp. NPDC093065. NCBI lineage: Bacteria > Bacillati > Actinomycetota > Actinomycetes > Kitasatosporales > Streptomycetaceae > Streptomyces > Streptomyces sp. NPDC093065. The sequence goes on from NZ_JBIVPJ010000004.1 coordinate 291,439, forward strand.
TCGGTGCACGCCGAGGACCGGCTGCCGGGCATGCTGGAGGAGATGGGCCTGCCGACCGTGCTCGCCGGCCGCCGCGACGCGGGCGAACGGCTGAGCTACGTCAACTCCGACAACGCCGGCGGGGCAGCCGCCGCGGTGCGGCATCTGCTGGGCGGCGGACGACGGCGGGTCGCCACGATCACCGGCCCGCTGGACATGGACGTCGGCCGCAGCAGGCTCGCCGGCTGGCGCGCCGCGCACGTGGACGCTGGTGTACCGGCGAGGGAACTTCTCGTCGAGGCGGGCGACTTCACCGAGCGGGGCGGCGCGAACGCCATGCGTTTGCTTCTTGAACGCGTCCCGGATCTGGACGCCGTCTTCGCCGCGTCCGACCTCATGGCGGTCGGTGCCCTGGCCGAACTGCGCCGGTGGAAGCGGCAGGTGCCGGGGGATGTCGCCGTGGTCGGCTTCGAGGACTCCATCCTGGCCCGCCACACCAACCCGCCGCTGACGACGGTGCGTCAGCCGGTGGAGGAGCTGGGCCGGACCATGGCCCGCATCCTCACCGACATCACGCGGCACGGGGCGCCCCGGCAGCAGATGACGCTGCCGACGGAGCTGGTGGTACGCGAGTCGTCGTAGGCCGGGGCGCCCACCGCGCGGCGCCGGCACCTCCCGGTGGCCGAGGCCCCGGACGGGCCGGTCACGAGGCGCCCCACCGCTGCCCGGGCCGCTCCGGAACACGCCCGCGGAGCAGCTCGTACTCCTCGCGGAGTCGGCGGATCCCGGGCGGCCGGGGAATGACGATGCCGCCGACGACGGTCTCGTGCGGACCGAACCGCTCGCCCGCGACGTGCGCCTCCCACCGGATCAGCCCGCCGCCCGGCAGGTCGTTGCGCACCGGGGCGGTCACGCCGCGCTGGTCCCGGGCAGGGGTGTCCTCGGTCCACCGCGACCGGAACTCGGGCCTTCACGTGCCGGCACTCCGACTGCCCCGCACGGCGCGTTCGACGTCGGTGAGGAGCATGGGCCTCATGCCGCCCATCGTGTCGGCGCGCACCCGGCGGATGACGCCGGGCGGGGGCACCGGCGGCACGGTGCGATCATGGAGCTCGGCCGGACACGTACGGGACCGGGGAAGTGGCGGGTGGTCATGGGCGTCGGCTGGGAGTGGGACGAGACGCTGTTCTCCGGTGCCGCCGCCTTCTACCGGCGCGGGAGACTCCCGTACGCCCCGGGCCTGGCGGACGTGCTCGCCGAGGTGCTGCACCTGGACGGCCGGGGCCGGCTGATCGACCTGGGGTGCGGGCCGGGGACGGTCGCACTGCGTCTGGTCGGCCACTTCGGCGAGGTCGTCGGGGTGGACCCGGACGCGGGCATGCTCGCGGAGGCGGCGCGCGGGGCCGCGGAGCTGGAGGTGACCGGCAAGGTGCGGTGGGTGCGGGCCCGGGCCGAGGAACTCCCCGCGGGACTCGGCGACTTCGATGTCGCGACCCTCGCCCAGTCGTTCCACTGGATGGACCGCGAACGGGTGGCGGCGGCCGTCCGGGGCATGCTCCGGCCCGGCGGCGTCCTGGTGCACATCTCGGACCTCAAAGGTGAGTCACGGCCCACGGACGGGCTGCCGTGTCCGCCGGTCCCGCACGCGGCGGTAGACGCGCTCGTCAGACGGTATCTGGGGCCGGTCCGCCGGGCAGGGCGGGGGCTGCTGCCGCGCGGGACACCCACCGGTGAGGCCGCGGTACTGACCGGCGCGGGGTTCGCGGGCCCGTACCGCCATGTCGTACCCGGCGGGCAGGCGATGGTGCGCACCCGCGACGACGTCGTGGCCGGGGTTTTCTCGATGTCGTTCTCGGCTCCGCACCTCTTCGGTGCCCGGCTCGACGCCTTCGAGACGGAGCTGCGCCGTCTGCTGAGGGAGGTCTCGCCGTCGGGCCGCTTCTCGGCACGCCGGCCGGGTACCGAGGTGTTCGTCTGGCCGCGCGGGTCGGACTGAGCGAGCACCCGCCGGTGCCTCCGCCGTGCCGCGGCCGGTGTCCGCGGGTGAACCCGACTGGCCCAGTCGGTCCACGGCGAACGTTTCCCCCCGGTCCCCCGTTCGTTGGGACGGACATGATCAAGAAGCTCGCCTGTGTCTCCGTCGCGGCCACCGCTCTGCTGGTCTGCGCGCCCGTCGCCGAGGCGGCCCCCGTGCCCGGCCCGTCCGCCGGTGTTCCCGGTGGTCAGCTCCTCGACGGTCTCCTCGGATCGCTGGAGGTGGGGCATCCGGCCACCTCCCCGCAGTCCCTCCTCCCCCAGGGGCTCCTCGGCCGGTGAAGGGTGGGGCAGGAGGGGGTGATGCGCGCAATCACCCCCTCCTCCTCCGATGACCGGTTCGGCGCTCCCCTCCACCGGCCGATCCCGGGCCCGCCGGTTCGCGGCAGGCTTCCCGTAACCGCCGTCCGGGAGCCTCCAGGGAGTTATTCGAACGCGGGAGGCTCCAGTGAAGTTCACGAGCAAGAGGCGCGCCGGTGTGGTGATGGCGTTGCTGAGTGGTCTGGCGTTGGCGATGACGTCGACGACCGCGCAGGCCACCACCGACGGCCCCGACGTCATCGCCCACCGCGGCTCCTCCGGCATGGCACCCGAGAACACCGCCGCCGCCATCGACCTCGCCGTCCACCAACACGCCGACCACGTCGAAATCGACGTCCAACGCACCAAGGACGGCAAACTCGTCAACTTCCACGACTGCACCATGCAACGCACCACCAACATCGAAACCCTCTACCCCGACCGCCCCACCTACCGCGTCTCCGACTTCACCTGGAACGAACTCCGCCACCTCGACGCCGGAACCTGGTACCACGACAACTACACCGGCGAACCCCTCATCACCCTCGACGACGTCATCCACCACCTCCAGCACACCCACACCGGACTCCTCGCCGAAATCAGCCCCTGCAACCAATACGGCACCACCATCGCCACCGACCTCGCCACCCACCTCCGCAGCAAACCCCACTACCTCCACACCGCCCTCGCCCACCACAAACTCGCCGTCCAGTCCTTCCAGACCGACGACGCCCACACCTTCCACACCGCCCTGCCCGACATCCCCATCGGCATCCTCGACGCCGACCGCCCCACCGACACCGAACTCGTCCAACTCAGCCAATGGGCCGACCAGATCAACCCCCAGCACACCGTCACCGACCAAACCCTCGTCGACCGCATCCACCAACTCGGCATGACCGTCAACGTCTGGACCGTCGACGAACCCGGCGCCATCCGCACCATGACCAACCTCGGCGTCGACGGCATCATCACCGACTACCCCCAAACCCTCACCCAGCGCTGACGCCGATGCCCTCCTCGTCGTTGGCGCAGCGGAAGCCGAGGTTGCCGGACGAGGAGTCCGGCGTGTTGGAGGAGCGGGCGGCGACCCGGTAGCGGTTGCAGTAGGAGTCGTGGCACAGGTAGGAGCCGCCGCGCAGGACCCGCGCGGTCCCGGTCGCCGGGCCGTGCGGGTCCGCGGCCGGCGAGTCGGCGTAGTAGGTGGGCGAGAACCAGTCGGAGCACCATTCCCACACGTTGCCCGCGGTGTTCCACAGGCCGTGGCCGTTGGGACGGTAGGACTTGACGGGTGCGGTGGTCAGGTGGCCGTCCTCGGCGGTGTTGACGTGAGGGAAGCGGCCCTGCCAGATGTTGCAGCGCCACCGGCCGCCGGGGGTCAGTTCGTCGCCCCAGGCGTAGCGGCGGCCGGCCAGTCCCCCGCGGGCCGCGTACTCCCACTCGGCCTCGGTGGGCAGGCGTTTGCCGGCCCACCGGGCGTAGGCGCCGGCGTCGTTCCAGGAGACGTGGACGACGGGGTGGTTCTGCCGGCCGGTGACGTCGGAGCGGACGCCCTCCGGGCGGCGCCAGTGGGCGCCCCGCACGTTGATCCACCAGGGGGCGCCTGCGGCGTTGCCGAGGACGTCGGCGTCCGGGGCGGCGACCACGAGGTGGAAGACCGCCGAGGAGCCGAAGCGTTCGGCGTCGGTCACGTGTCCCGTCGCTTTGACGAAGGCGGCGAACTGGGCGTTGGTGACAGCGGTCTCGTCGATGTGGAAGGGCTTCAGACGCACCGTGTGGACGGGTGTCTCGCCGTCGGCCCGATACCCCTCCCCGAAGGCGTCCCCCATCGCGAACTCACCGCCCGGCAGGCGCACCTGGCCGCGGGTGGAGCGCGGGCGGGCGGCCGGTCCCGGTGCCGCGGGGGAATCGGTGGGCACGGCGACGGGTGCTGTCGCGGGGGCGCAGCACGGGCGGTGGGCACGGGTCATGGGTCGGTCCTCGAATCGGGCTGCGGACTTGTCGGTGCTACGCCTTGTACGTGGACTCGTCGAGCCCGCTCAGGGTGGGGTCGTGGCCCACCTCGCCGACGTCGTACATCGAGGTCATCCAGTGGTAGAAGTTGTCGCCGCGTTCGCGCAGCACGTCGTACAGCCTGCGCATCATGCGGCCGCGGACCTCCGCCTGCTCGGGGTGGGCGTAGACGTTCTGCAGTTCGTCCGGGTCGGTGTGCAGGTCGTACAGCTCGTTGACGGAGTCGGGGTTGACGACGAGTTTGTACCGGTCCTCGCGCAGCATGCGCTGCGGGTAGGGGAAGTGGTGGCCGTGGAACTCGCAGACGATGTCCTCGTCCCACTCGACCGTCTCGCCCCTGACGAGGGGCAGCAGGCTGCGCGAGTCGACGGCGGGTTTGGGGTCGAGGCCGGCCAGTTCGAGGATGGTGGCGGTGCAGTCGAGGAGGCTGACGAACTCGTCGCGCACCTGGCCGCCGGGCGCGCCCGGGACCCGGAGCAGGCCGGGGGTGCGGTAGATGTCCTCGTACATCGCGGGGCCCTTGTCGTGCAGCCGGTGCGAGCCGGTGAACTCCCCGTGGTCGCAGGTGAAGAACACCGCGGTGTCGTCCACGAGGCCGAGCCGCTCCATGGCGGCCATGACCCGGCCGATCTGTCTGTCGATGAGGGCCACGTAGCCCCAGTAGACGGCGATGAGCTTGCGGGTCGTCTCGATGGGCATGGTGTCGAAGGTCCAGTGCGCGCTGTAGTTGCGCTGGACGGGGGGTTTGCCCTCGAAGGTTTCGGAGACCGATCGCGGCAGCTCGACGTCGGCCGGGTCGACCAGGTCGAAGTACTCGTCGGGCAGGATGTACGGCAGGTGCGGTCCGAAGAAGTGCAGGGCCAGGAAGAAGGGCTGGTCGCGCTCGTGGGCGTCGGCGGCGTACCGCTCCAGCTGCTCGATGGCGCGGGTGGCCAGGTAGTGCTCGAAGGTGGCCTCGACCGGCTGGTGCAGCCGGGCGGCGAGCAGGTTGCCCGGGCCGCCGTTGGGCAGGGTGCCGCGGATCCGGTCGCTGATCTCGTACGGGGGCAGTCCGCGCTCGGCGAGGTAGGCGAGGTAGTCGGGGTGGTCGACGGGGTTGTGCCAGCCGGGCAGGTCGGGGCCGTCGAAGCCGTAGTCGGCGGCGGTGCGCCGGTTGCCGGTGTGCCACTTGCCGAACAGGCCGCAGTTGTAGCCGTGTTCGCGCAGGGCGCGGGAGAAGGCGAACTGGTCCTCGGCCAGGTCTTCGAGGTAGCCGACGTTGCGTTCGTGGTTGGCCAGGAGCTTGTGCCGGAAGGGTGCCTGACCGGTCAGGAGGCTGGCGCGGGCCGGGGTGCAGATGGCGGTGGGGGTGTACCAGCGGTCGAAACGGGTTCCGGTGGCGGCCAGTTCGTCGAGTACGGGGGTGTGGGCCAGCGGGTTGCCGTAGGCGCCGAGCGTGTCCGTGCGGTGCTGGTCCGTCATGAGGAAGAGGATGTTCTTCCCGGACGCGCCGGACCGGGTGCTGCCGGGGCCGGCGGGGTCGGCGGCGGGCTGGTTCGCTTGGGTCACTTGCCCGCTCCCGTGAAGAGGTCGCCGGTGTAGTAGGTCTCGGGGTCGACGGGCTTCTTCAGCTTGCCCGCGTTGACGAAGTAGTCGTTCATGCCCTTCAGCCACTTGACGACGGTGCCGTCCTCGGTCAGCTTGTCGAGTTCCTCGACGCTGAGCACCTTGTTGTTGGCGGCGTCCGCCTTCACCTGGTCGACGGGGATCTTCAGTTTGCCGGCGGTGAGCTCGATCGCCTCGTCGCTGTGCTCGGAGCGGAAGGCCATGGCCTCGCGGAGCACGGCGAGGACCTTCTTGGTCTTCTCCGGCTGGTCGGCCACCACCTTGTTGCTCGCGACGAACGCGGTGGGGAAGGAGACGTCCTGCTCGAAGTCGGCGTTCTTGGCGAGTTCGACGAGGTCGGGAACCTGCTTCTTGATCGTCGCCGCTGCCGGGTACCAGAAGCCGGCGCCGTCGACCTGCTTGGAGGAGAAGGCGGAGACGATGGTGGACGGGTCCATGGGGACGACCTTCAGGTCCTCCTTGGTCATCCCGGCCTTCTCCAGGGCCAGGGAGAGGATCATGTCGCCGGAGGTGCCCTCGGGCACGGCGACGGTCTTGCCCTTGAGCTGCTGCATCGAGGTGATGCCCGGCTGGGCGAGGACCCGGTCGGAGTTGCCGAGGGTGTTGACGGCGACGACCTTGGCCTGGCCGGAGGCGGGGAGCCACATGGCGCCGGGGCCTATGTAGCCGAAGTCGAGGTTGTTCGTGCCCAGGGCCTGGATCTGGAGCGGTCCGTTGGTGAAGACCTTGGCGTCCGCCGAGAGACCGTGCTTCTTCCACAGGCCCTTGGCCTCGGCGATGGCGATGAGGCTGGCGCCGTTAAAGTCGTTGATGTATCCGAAGCGGACCTCGTCCGACGACCCGCCGGAGGACGAGCCGCCGCCGCATCCGGCGAGCAGGGCCATGGCGGCCACGCCGGCGAGGGTGGTGGTGAGCTTTCTGCGGGTGAGTGCGGGTGTCATGGCGGTGGGTCCTTTCCGGGTCATGACGTCGAGGAGTGAGTACCGGAAAGGGCGGCGGTGCGGCCTTCCTGGTGGTAGACGGAGTGCCACACGCGGTTGCGCAGCGCGGCGAACTCGGGGCTGAGCCGGAAGGCCTCGTCGCGCACGATGGCGGGGTCGACGTCGATGACGTCGTAGACGCGTCCGGGGCGGGCGGCCATCACGACGACCCGGTTGGCCAGGAACACGGCCTCGTCGACGTCGTGGGTGATGAACAGGACCGTGCGCCTGTCCTGGCTCCAGGTCTTCAGCAGCTGCTCCTGGAGTTTGACCCGGGTGAGCGCGTCGAGAGCGCCAAAGGGTTCGTCCATCAGCAGGATCGAGGGGTCGACGGCGTAGGCGCGGGCGATGGCGCAGCGCTGTCGCATGCCGCCGGAGAGGGTCTTGGGGAGCGCGTCGGCGAAGCGTTCCAGGCCGACCAGCTCGATGAAGTGCTCGGCCCTGGCGCGGCGTTCCGCTTTGGGCACGCCGGTGGTGCGCAGACCGAACTCGACGTTCTGACGCACGGTCAGCCAGGGGAAGAGGGCGTACTGCTGGAAGATCACGCCGCGCTCGGGTCCGGGGCCGGAGACGGGGGCGCCGTCCACCAGGGCACGGCCGGCCGTGGGGGTCTCCAGCCCGGCGAGGATGTTCATCAGGGTGCTCTTGCCGCACCCCGAGGGGCCGACGACGGTGACGAACTCGTGGTTCGCGATGTCGAGCGAGACGTCGTCCAGGGCGGTGAAGGTCTCCCGGCCCAGCGAGAAGGTCTTGGTGACGTGCTGGACGGAGATCTTGGCGGGTGTGCTGGTCATCGGCGTTCCTGCCATCGGGTGAGCCGGCGTTCGGCGAGGAGGAGGACGCGGTCCATGAGGAGACCGAGGATCCCGATCGAGATGAGCCCGACGAAGATGGTCGGGAGGTCGTAGTAGAGCTGGGCGTTCTGCATGCGGTAGCCGAGGCCTTCTTGGGCGGCGATCAGCTCCGCGGCGACCAGGGTGGCCCAGGCCGAGCCGAGGCCGACCCGCATGCCGACGAGGATGAAGGGGGTGGAGGCCGGCACCACCACGCGGGCGAAGATCGTGGCGTCGCCCGCGCCGAGGACCCGGGCGGCGTTGATCAGGGTGCGGTCGACGTTCACCACGCCCTGGAAGGTGGAGATCACGCAGGCGAGGAACGCGGCGAGGAAGATGACGAAGATCTTCGGTGTCTCGTCGATGCCCATGGCGACCACGGCCAGCGGGATGATCGCCAGCGGCGGGATGGTACGGAAGAACTGGATCCACGGTTCGATCAGTCCGCGCAGGATGCCGTACCAGCCCATCAGGAAGCCCACCGGGACGGCCACGGCCGTGCCCAGCGCGAAGCCGACGAGGACCCGGGTCAGGCTGGCCAGGGCGTCGTCGGCGAGCGTCCCGTCGCTGATCAGCGTGCCGGCCCGGGAGACGACCTCCGGTGGTGTCGGCAGCTTGAACCCGGCGGCCGCGAGGGCCCACCAGATGGCGATGCCGAGGGCGACGGACACGGCGTTCAGGGCGAGCGGCAGCCCTCGTCGGCCCGAACGGGAGGGTTCCGGGGCGGACTTGGCGGCGCCCGCGGCGGCGTCGCCCGCTTCGGCCTCGGGCAGGCCCCCGGGCACCTTCTCGGTCTGCGGCTGCCGTTGACCGGCGCTCCGCTTGTCAAGGACGGACATGGGCGGCTCCTTCGGTGGCGGAGTCGGGTGCATCGGAACGGCCCTTCACGTCGGCGGTCTCGGGGTACCTCGCCAGGAGGGGTGAGCTGTGGAAGACCGCGGCGAGCGCGCCGATGGCGCCGTCCTCGTCGGAGAGCCGGGCCGCGGCGACGACGGGCCCGGCCGACGCGGTCGGGAAGATCTCGGCGGCGAGGGTGGCGGCGACCTGCTCCACGAGGACCGGCGCCAGCCGGGTGATCTCGCCGCCGACGACCACCTTCGCCGGGTTCAGCATCATGGTCGCTGCGCCGACCACCCGCCCCAGTGCCCCCGCGGCCTCCCGCAGGACCCGGTCCACGACGGGGTGCGCACGGCGCACGGCGGCGGCGAGGTCGTCGAGGTTCTCCAGGCGCAGACCGAACTCCCAGCAGGCGGCGAGGATGCCGGGTACGGAGGCCACGGTCTCCAGACAGCCCCGCTTGCCGCAGCGGCAGGGCCGGCCCGCCGGTTCGACGGTCACGTGGCCCAGTTCGCCGGCCAGTCCGGACGAGCCGGTCACCAGCTGGCCGCCGACGACGAGGCCGCCGCCGACGCCGTCCGAGAGCCGTACGTACACCAGGTCGGCGACGCTGTCGGCGCCGCTGATCGCCTCGGCCAGGGCGGCCAGTCGGGTGTTGTTGTCGACGATCACCGGTGCGTCGAAGCGCTCGGCGAAGGCCACGTCGACGCCTTCGGGTGCCGGGCGGAGCACGGTGGCGCCCCCCGTGGCGCGGGGCCAGGCGGCTCCCTCCGGTGCCGGGTAGGGGCCGGGCACACCGATGCCGATGCCCTGCAGCGCCCCGTAGTGGACTCCGGCCTCGCTGCTCAGCCGGTCGACCAGTTCCAGGGCCAGTTCGGTGCGGGTCTTCCAGGTCGCGGTGTCCTCGTAGCGGACGGAGCCCGAGACCATGATCTCGTGGGAGGCGTCCGCGACGACGACGTGCACCCGCCGGTGTCCGAAGTCGACGCCCATGAACTGCGCCGACGCCGGGTCGAGCGCCAGCCGTTCGGCCGGCCGGCCGCTGCCCTCGCGCCGGGAGGCGTCGGTGTCCACGACGACGATGGCTCCTCGTTGCAGGAGGTTGCCGGTGATCTCGGACAGGGTGGTGCGCGACAGGCCCACGACCCGGGCGATCTCGCCGCGGCTCATGGCGCCGTTCTCCTGCAGCGCACGCATCACCCGCTCTTCGTGGGTCCGCCGGACCAGTGCGTGCACTCCGCTGGGCATCTGCATGCCGGTCAAGGTAGGGAGGCTCGATTATTCCGTCAACACTCCGACGGAAAGATGCAATGAAGCGTTCACAATGCCTGGTCGCCCCGTGCCTGGCGGTGCCGCTGGGAGCAGATTATTCGTCCGGCCTGTTGACGTAAATGTGCGGACGTTCGCATGCTGTGCGCCGTACCCCCGTCGTGCGGCTCGTGTGCCGCCCCCGGTTCCCGGACGGGGACGACCGAGGAGAACCCGACTGATGACCGATGCCGAGTACGGACTCCACCGACGCTCCCTGCTGGCCGGCGCCGCCGGTGTGGGGGCGGCGTTCGCCCTGCCGGCGGGCGCCGCGCAGGCGGCTCCCGCGAGCGCCCCCGCCGCCTCCCCGGCGGCCGGGGCGGCGCGGCGCCACCCGCGGAACTGGCCGGACCCCGAGCCCTACGGTGCGGCGGACACCCGGGTGGACCTGTGGCCGCGCGAGGACAACTCGTTCGTCCTCCCACTGGAGTTGCGTCCCCGTGACAAGGAGCGCGGCACGGTGTGGATGCGCGACACCTACGTGAACTGCTTCGTCGTCGACGGCCGCCCGCTGTACGTCGCCACGGGCACCTCCCGGGTGCCCGGCCTCGAGGCCGCCGGCCCCTGGAACGACGGCATCTTCGTGTGGCTGGCCCCCTCCGTCAAGGGCCCGTGGCGGCTGGCCGACACGACCCGGGTCCGGCCCGGGGCCGAGCGGGGCAAGGTGTGGTCGCCCGAGTTCGCCGGGGAGAACCGGCCCGGCCGCACGGTCGTGGCGCCCTGGCAGGAGTACTGGCACGACGAGCAGTTCGGCAAGCGCGGCCAGGCCTGGGCGCCGGAGCTGCACTACTTCCGCGGCACCTGGTACATCGTGGCGTGCATGGGCGACCACTCCCGCAAGGTCGGCTCGTTCATGCTGGTGAGCGAGGGCGGGGTCGAGGGCCCGTACCGCCTGGTCGAGGGGAATCTGGAGAAGCCCTTCGGCGACTCGTTCATCGGGGGCCCGCAGTTCATCGAGCCCGGCGCCTACCACCACATCGACGGCGGCCTGTTCACCGAGGGCGACGACGCGTGGCTCGTGCTGCACAACGACCTGTACGCGAAGTTCCGGGACGACATGGAGGACATCGTCACGACGACGGACCTGCCGCGGTTCCGGCAGACCCCCTACTCCCCCGAGCCGTACCTCGAGGGCGCGTACGTGTTCAAGTACAAGGGCAAGTACCACCTCGTCCACGCCGCCTGGGACCGGACCTCGGTCAACGCCGACGGCACCGTCCGCCAGGCCTACGACGTGCCCGCGACCGGCCGGGTGCAGTTCCAGTACGACGCGATCGTCGCCGTGGCCGACCGGTTCGAGGGCCCGTACTCGAAGCGGTACACCGCGGGGGTCGGCGCCGGTCACAACAACTTCTTCGTCGATCACCGGGGCGACCTGTGGGCGACGTACTTCCTGAACCCGGCCGCCGGCTACTGGTCCGACGCCTCCCGCCTCGCGGACTCCGCCGTGCCCGGTGTCGTACGGCTGGAGTGGACCGGGCCGGCGGACGGCCGGCTGTATGTGAAGCGCAGGTCCGAGGGGCGCGGCGACCGGGACTGAGCGGCGGCGGTGCCCGTCCCGCCGTGCCCTCGCATGCCGTCGCGACGGGACGGGCGTAGTGTCCAGATATGGGTGATGTTCGGTGTGGCCGGCGTCGGGCAGCCCTGTCGGCGCGGACGCGGGCGGACGGCTGATGGACTCCGCGATGGCCGCGGTGGTGCGGGCGAGCGGTGCGTACGGAGGGATCCTGTACGTACTGCCGCCGGGCGAGAACGCCGTGTGGCAGGTCCTGGTCACGGGCGTCCCGCAGGAGATGGCCGCCCCGTGGCGCCGGGTCGGCCTGGGGGACCCCATGCCCGTCGCGGACGCGGTGCGCGAACGCCGCCTGGTGTGGGCCGGCGGCCGGGAGGACATGGCGCGCCAGTACCCGCGGCTGGCGCTCGTCCTGCCGTACGAGTTCGGCCTCGCGGCCGCGCCGGTGGCCTCCGACGCCGCCGTGCGCGGCGGGCTGGTGCTGCTGTGGGCCGGGAGCCACCCGGCCCGGCTGAGCAGCGGCGAACAGGACGCCGTCCGGGCGGGCTGCCGCCGCCTGGGTGACAGCCTGGAGCGGGCACTCGCCCGCGGCGAACCGCTGCTGCCGGAGCGCCCCCGGACCCTGCCGCCGCCGGCCCCGCGCCCGTCCTCCCACGTCGAGGCGGCCGAGCTGTCCGCGTTCGTGGACCGTCTGCCCGGCGGTTCGTGCGCGCTGGACCTCCAGGGGCGCCTCGTCTTCGTGACCCCTGGGGCCGCCGAACTGCTCGGTGTCGACCGGTCCCTGCTGATGGGCGCGCTGCCGTGGGAGGCGCTGCCCTGGATGGACGTGCCGCACGTGGAGGACCGCTACCGGGCCGCGCTGGTCAGCCGCAGACCGCAGGCCTTCACGGTGCTGCGCCCGCCGGATACCTGGCTGACCTTCGAGCTGTACCCGGACGCCACGGGGCTGAGTGTCCGCATCGTCCCCGGCAGCCCCGAGGCGGACGCGCCCCCGGCCCGGTCGGTGCGGAGCACGGGACCCAGCCGCGCCACGGTGCTGTACCACCTGATGCACCTGGCCTCCACGCTGACCGAGGCGGTCAGCGTGCCGGACGTGGTCGAGCAGACCGCCGACCAGCTGATGCCGGCCCTGGGCGCGCAGGGCATGGTGGTGATGGTCCCGGAGGACGGCCATCTGAAGATCGTCGGTCAGCGCGGCTACCGCCCGGAACTCATGAGGCACTTCGACGGGTTCCCCCTGTCCTCGGCCGTCCCGGGCGCCGACGTCATGGCCACGGGGGTCCCGGGTTTCTGGCCGTCGTTCGCGGAACTCCACGAGGCCTATCCCGCCATGACGCACCAGGACGGGATGGTGGCCTGGGCCGTGCTGCCGCTGATCGCCTCCGGCCGTCCCATCGGCTCCCTCCTTCTCGCCTACCGGCGGCCCCACGTCTTCCCGCCCGGCGAACGGGCCGCCCTCACCTCGCTGGCCGGTCTGGTGGGGCAGGCCCTGGACCGCGCCCGGCTCTACGACGCCAAGCACCACCTCGCCCACCGCCTGCAGTCGGCCCTGCTGCCCCACACCCTGCCCGACCTGCCCGGCCTGGACATCGCCGCCCGCTACCTCCCGGCGGCCCGGGGCCTTGGCATCGGCGGCGACTTCTACGACGCCATCCGTCTCGACGCGGACACGGCGGCCGTCACCATCGGCGACGTGCAGGGCCACAACGTCGACGCGGCGGCCCTGATGGGGCAGGTCCGCACCGCCGTGCATGCACACGCCACCGTGGGGGCTCCCCCCGGCGACGTCCTGGCCCGCACCAACCGCCTGCTCACCGACCTGGACCCCGGCCTGTTCACCAGCTGCGCCTACGCCCACCTCGACCTGGCCACCCACCGGGCCTGCGTGGCACTCGCCGGGCACCCTCCTCCCCTGCTCCGCCACGCCGACGGGCGCGTCGAGCCCCTGCGCGTGCCGCCCGGTCTGCTGCTGGGCATCGAGCCGGACACCGTGTACCCCTCGCTGGAGTTCCCGCTGCCGCCCGGCAGTGTGCTCGCCCTGTACACCGACGGACTCGTCGAGGCTCCCGGGGTCGACCTCGACGACGCCATCGCGGCTCTCGCCGGGCTCCTGGAGCACGGCGATCCCGGCGACCTCGACGCCATGGCCGACACCCTCATCCGGCACGCACCCGCTCCGGGGGACGACATCGCCCTGCTCCTGGTCAGTCCCCACGCGGCGGTGGGGCACTCCCGGGGCCGATCGATCGTTTTCACGGACGAGAAGGACGAACGCCGGTCCGCGCGGGCCGGCAGCGGAGGGGAAGACGCTCGATGAAACACCAGACGGTGCGCGACCTGATGAGCGACGCCGTGGTGCGCGTGCAGCGCGGCACACCGTTCAAGGAGATCGCCCACCTGCTGCTGGAGTACGACATCACGGCGGTGCCGGTCGTCGACGGGGAGAACCGTCCGGTGGGGGTGGTGTCGGAGGCGGACCTCCTGCAGAAGATGTGGGGCGGGGAGCCCGACGGTTCCCCCGAGCACGCCGAGTGGTCCCGGGCGGCGGCGGCCGGCAAGGCGGACGCCACGGACGCGGCCGGGCTCATGACCTCACCCGCGCTGTGCGCCCGCGAGAGCTGGAGCGTCGTGGACGCCGCCCGGGTCATGGCACGGCACCGCATCAAACGTCTGCTGGTCGTCGACGGGGGCGGGCGGCTGGCGGGGGTGGTCAGCAGGAGCGACCTGCTGCGGGTCTTCCTGCGCACGGATCGCGCGATCCGCACCGAGATCATCGAGGAGGCCCTGGTGGGGACGCTCGGCCTGGCGCCCTCCTCGGTGCAGGTGGACGTGACGCACGGCCATGTCGTGCTCAGTGGCCGCCTCCCGGCCCATGTGTCCGCCCCGCTCCTGGAGGAGCACTGCCGGAGCGTGGACGGCGTCGTCGCCGTCGAGTTCAGACCGGCCGGCGAGGCCGGCGCCGAGGGTCCCGCGGCCGTCGGATCCTGACCTCCCGCCCGCACGGCGGGCTCCCCGCCCGTGTCCGCCTCCCGGGGGGACGGGAGGCGGACACGGGCGGAGTATCGTGCCGGGACGGGTCAGACTCCGGACGAGTCCTTCACCCCGGCCGGCCGGGGCCGCGCCGCCGGTGCCCCGGCAGGCGCGGCCGCCGGGCCGCCCTCGCTCAGGCCGAACCGCGCGTGGAACCTGCGCAGGAAGGGCGGCGCGTACCAGGCCGAGCGGCCGAGCACACGCATCGCGGCCGGTACGAGGACGCCGCGCACGGCGACGGCGTCGATGAGGATGGCCAGCCCGCTGCCGAGACCGAACATCTGCATGAAGCTGATCCTCGCCGTGCCGAAGGCGAAGAAGCTCACCGCGAGCAGGCAGGCCGCCGCGGTGACGATGCGTCCGGTGTGGCCGAGACCGTCGGTCACGGCGGTGCGGGTGTCCGCGCCCCGGTCGTGCAGCTCCTTGATCCGGCTGGTGACGAACACCTCGTAGTCCATGGAGAGTCCGAAGGCGATGCAGAACATCAGTACGGTCATCGACGCCTCCATCGGCTGTGGTGTGACGCCGATCAGCGAGGCGAGGTGGCCGTCCTGGAAGATCCAGGTCATGACGCCGAGGGTGGCGCCCAGGCTGATCACGTTGAGCAGCAGCGCGCGCAGCGGCTGCACGACGCTGCCGGTGAACAGGAAGAGCAGGACGAAGGTGGTCAGGGCGACCAGGCCCAGTGCGAGCGGGAGCCGGCCGCCGATGGACTCCTTGGAGTCGACCAGCTGGGCGTCCCCACCGCCCACCAGTGCCTCGGTCCCGGCGGGCGGCGCGACGGCGCGTACCTCGTCGACCAGTTCCTGTGCCTCGTCCGACCGGGGGACCAGACCGCTCACCACGGTGATCCGCTGGGCGTCGGGACGGCTGAGGGCCGCGTTGCCCGGACCGGACGCCTCGGCACGGCCCTTCGCATAGGTGCCCGTGCCGGTCTCGACGCGGACCACGCCCTGCAGACCGGACAGTTCGGCCGCGTAGGAGCCCAGCGGCGCCTCGCCCACGGACTCGTCGACGACGATGTGCAGGGCGGCGTCGTCGTTGCCGTGGAACTCCTCCCGCAGCACGGAGGCGACCTGGCGGCTCTGCGCGTCCTCGGGCAGCACGCGTTCGTCGGGGGTCCCCAGGGTGATGCCGAGGAGCGGGCTCGCCGCCACCAGCAGGACGGCCAGCACCGGCAGCGCGGTGAGCGCGGGGCGCCGCATCACGGTGCCGGCCAGCCGTCCCCACAGGGGTGCCCGGCCGGTGGTGCGCCCGCGCCCGGCCCAGGGCAGCCGGCCGCTGTTGACGCGGTGCCCGAGGACGACGAACAGGGCCGGCATCACGAAGAGCGTGCCGAGGGCTGCGATGGCGACGACGCCGACGCCCGCGTAGCCGAAGGAGCGGAGGAAGTACTGCGGGAAGACCAGGAGCGCCGCGAGCGCGACGGCCACCGTGGCGGCCGAGAAGGCGACCGTACGGCCGGCGGTGCGCACCGTGTGACGGACGGCGTCGTCCACGGCGGAGCCGGTCGCGAGCTGCTCCCGGAACCTGCTGATCATCAGCAGGGCGTAGTCGATGCCCAGGCCGAGTCCGAGCGCCGTGGTCAGGTTGGTCGCGGACACGGACACGTCGACGGAGCCGCCGAGCAGGGCGAGTTCGGCGAACGTGCCCGCGATGGCGATGGTCCCGACGACCAGCGGCAGCAGGGCGGCGACCACGCTGCCGAAGACGACCAGGAGCAGCAGGAGGGTCAGCGGTACGGCGATGGCCTCGGCCAGCACGAGGTCCTTGGGCGTCTGCGTCTCCATGTCGTTGCCGACGGCGGCGCCGCCTCCGGCCCGGACGCCGAGCCCGCCCTCGTGGGGGCCGGCGTACGCATCGATGACGGCCTTGGCGTTCTCCCGCTGTTCGGTCTCGTCGCCCTTCACATGGGCGAGCACCAGGGCCTCGCGGCCGTCCTCGGAGCGCAGGGCGGGCTGCTTCGTGTCCCAGTACGAGACCACGTTCTCCAGGTTCGGGTCGTCCCTGAGGTCCGCCACCAGGGACCGGCCGCCGCGCTCGGCGGCCGGCGCGTCGACTCCGGACTCGGCGGCGCCGACCAGCAGGACCAGGTTCGTCTCTCCGCCGAACTTCTCCTCGATGGCCTTCGCGGCCCTGGTGGACCGGGAGGCCGGATCGTCGTAGCCTCCGCCCTTCAACTTGCCGAACGCGCCGGCTCCGACGGCACCCATGAGCGCCACGGCCACGACGGCGACCACGAGTACCAGCCGGGACCGGCGGATCGCCAGTTCGGCTATGCGTTCAAACACGCACGTTCTCCCTTGTGCTTGCGGTGAAGACGACGGAACACGGCCGGAGTTGACCTCACGGGAACCGGCGTCGCCGCGAGACGACGTTAGTGAGAAGCGACAGGCTTTGGCAGTATGAGATTTACCTGACACTGTTCGGGTTCTTGATGCCTCATCAGGTCGCCCGGTCCTAGGCTCGCCGCATGTCCACAGACGACCGGCACCCCACCGCGGCTCCCGTGCCGCTCCGCGAGCGGCGCAGGACCGCCGCGGTCCAGGAGATAGTGGACGCCGCCGAGCGCCACATCGCGGCGCACGGACCCGCGGCCCTGTCCCTGCGCGCGGTCGCGCGCGGCCTGGGCATGACCGTGCAGGCGCTCTACCACTACTTCCCGAACCGCGACGCCCTCGTCACCGCCCTGATCACCAAGGCGTACGGGGACCTTTCCGACGCGCTGCAGGCCACCGCCGACAGCGTGGCCGGAGATCCCTCCGTCCCGCGTCTGATCGCGGTGGCCGAGGCCTACCGCGGCTGGGGCATCGCGCACCCGGAGCGCTTCCAGCTCCTTTACGGGACGCCGCTGCGGTACTACGCGGCACCGGCCGAGGGGCCGACCACGCAGGCGGTCCGCCGGATGGGCGCCATCTTCCAGCGCGAGCTGTTCGCCGGCTTCACTCCGGCACAGCTGGCGGCGGCCGACGTCCCCTCGCTCTCGGCCCCGTACCGGGAGCACCTGGAACGACTGCCCGTGCACGCCCAGGGCGATCTGCCGCCCGCCGCGGTCGCCCTCTTCCTCAGCGCCTGGGGGCACGTGCACGGCCTGGTCGTGCTGGAGGTCTTCGGGCACACCGCGTTCCTCGGCGACCACCAGGCGGAGATCTTCCGGTCGTCGGTCCGCATGATGCGCGAAGACCTCCACCGCCGGATCCCCGCCGCCTGAAGGCGGACCGCGCCGTCAGGGACGCGGGTCGTCAGGGACGGGGGTCGTCAAGGGCGGGGGTCGTCAAGGGCGGGGGTCGTCAAGGGCGGGGTCCTCGCGCTCACGAGCCGGGGCGGGGGCGGACAGGACATCGATCTCCGGGTGGTCGCGCAGGGCGGCGATGACCGCGTTGACCGCCGCGCGCCGCGGGGCGCCGCGCCGCACCACGACGGCGACGTTGCGGTGCACGGGCGGGCTCAGCCGCCGGGTGACGACGGCGTGGTCGGCCGTGACGGCGAGGGCGGGCAGCAGGGCGACCGACCCTGTCGTCTCGACGTGCCGCAGCAGCATGAGGTAGTTGCCGAACCGGCAGGCCACCCTGGGTTCGAAGCCGGCCTCGCGGCACAGCCGCACGGTCAGGTCCGCCATGTACGACTGCGGACGGTCGCAGGCCCAGGTCTCCTCCTTGCACGCCGCGAGGTTCACCGCGGTGCGGGAGGCCAGCGGATGCCCGTGCGGGAGCACCAGGACGACCGGGTCGCTGCCGAGCGACATGACCTCGAGGTCCGCTCCCCAGGTCAGGCCGGCGTAGTCGGTGGTGGTGACGATGACGTCGGCGTCGCCCGAACGCAGGGCGGGGCCGCTCTCGTGCGGCTCCATCTCGGCGAGTTCCAGGTTCAGGTGTGGGTGGGTGGTGGCCAGCCGGTTCGCCGCGGGGACGGCGAGGCTGTAGATCGCGCTCTGGAACACACCGAGCCGGACGGTGCCGATGGGTTCCTCGTTCAGGGCGCGCAGCTCGGCCTCGGCGTCGGCCATCCGGTCGAGGATCTCCCGCCCCCTGCGGGCCAGCAGCAGCCCGGCCGGGGTCAGCCGCACCCGCCGCCCGGTCCGCTCGATGAGCCGGCACCGGGTCTCGGTCTCCAGCACCGCCAGCTGCTGGGAGACCGTCGACGCGCTCAGGTGCAGCGTGTCGGCGACCGCGCGGACGGTACCGAGCGTGTCGAGCCGGCTGAGCAGGTGCAGTCGTCCGGAGTTGAGCACGCAGCGATGGTACGCCGCACGGCCCCGGGCTGTGCGATTCCGCCGCACAGCTGCTTCGGATCTGTGCGATGGACACGCGCAGCGGCCCGTCCCTAACGTCGTACGCATGCCTTCCGAGACCTCCGGCGCCGACGCGGGGCGCCACCTGATCCGCTACTCCGGCCACGCACCCTTCTCGCCGGAGGTGGTCGTGCGCGCCGCGGGCACCTCCGTGTTCACGGAGAGCGGCCGTGAGCTGCTGGACTTCACCTCCGGTCAGATGAGTGCCATCCTCGGTCACTCCCATCCGGCGATCGTGTCGACGGTGCGCGAGCAGGTCGCGCACCTGGATCACCTGCACAGCGGCATGCTCAGCCGTCCGGTCGTCGAGCTGGCCCGTCGGCTGGCCGGCACCCTGCCCGAGCCGCTGGACAAGGCGCTGCTGCTGACCACCGGGGCGGAGGCGAACGAGGCCGCGGTGCGGATGGCGAAGCTCGTCACCGGCCGCCACGAGATCGTCTCCTTCGCCCGGTCCTGGCACGGCATGACCCAGGCCGCCGCGAACGCCACTTACAGCGCCGGGCGCAAGGGCTACGGCCCCGCCGCGCCGGGCAACTTCGCGCTGCCGGTGCCGGACCGCCACCGTCCCTCCGTCGTCGGCGCGGACGGCGAACTGGACTGGCGCCGCCAGCTGGACCTGGGCTTCGAGATGATCGACGCCCAGTCGGTCGGCAGTCTGGCCGCGTGCCTGGTCGAGCCGATCCTCTCCTCCGGCGGCGTGGTCGAGCTTCCGCCGGGCTATCTCGCCGCCCTTGCGGACAAGTGCCGTGAGCGGGGCATGCTGCTGATCCTGGACGAGGCCCAGACGGGGCTGTGCCGGACCGGCGACTGGTACGCCTTCCAGCACGAGGGCGTCGTCCCGGACATCCTCACGCTGTCCAAGACGCTGGGCGCGGGATTGCCGCTGGCCGCCGTACTGACCGGCCCGGAGATCGAACAGCGGGCGCACGAGCGCGGGTTCCTGTTCTTCACCACGCACGTCAACGACCCGTTGCCGGCCGCCGTGGGCAACACCGTCCTCGACGTCCTGGTCCGCGACCGGCTGGACGAGCGCGCACGCACCCTCGGCGCAGCGCTGAGGGAGGGCCTCGACAAGCTCGCCGCCCGCCACGAGGTCGTGGGCGACGTCCGTGGCCGGGGTCTGCTGCTGGGCATGGAGCTGGTGGGGGACCAGGTGCTGGGCGAGGGTGGCGCCGACCGGCTCGGCGCCGACGTCACCCGGCGCTGCTTCGAGCTGGGGCTGCACATGAACATCGTCCAGCTCCCGGGCATGGGCGGCATCTTCCGTATCGCGCCGCCACTGACCGCGAGCGACGACGAGATCGCCCGCGGCGTGGCCGTCCTGGACCAGGCGCTCACCGACGCCGCTGGGGCGCTGTAGCCGGAAGGCCCCGGTGGCCTGGGATTCCAGGTCGCCGGGGCCGTGCGTGACATGCCGGTGGTCGGAGGCGTCAGACTCCGGCCGTCTCCGGCTCTCGGGTGGGCTCCGCGGGCGCGGCGGTGTCGCCGAGTTCCCGGTGGAGCTTCTCGCCCTCGACGTCGACGTTGGGCAGGATGCGGTCCAGCCACTTGGGCAGCCACCACGCCTTGGTGCCGAGCAGGGCGAGCACCGCCGGCACGATGGCCATGCGGACCACGAAGGCGTCGAAGAGGACCGCGATCGCGAGGCCGAAGCCCATCATCTTGATCATGGCGTCGTTCTCCAGGATGAAGCCCGAGAAGACGCTGATCATGATGATGGCGGCCGCCGCGACGACGCGCCCGCCGTGGGTGAAGCCCGTGGTGACGGAGTCGGCGGCGGACTGTCCGTGGACGTACGCCTCCCGCATGCGGGTGACGAGGAAGACCTCGTAGTCCATGGCCAGGCCGAAGACCACGCCGATCATGAAGATCGGCATCATCGACATGATCGGGCCCGGCTGGTCCACGCCGAACACGTCCGCGAGCCAGCCCCACTGGAAGACCGCGACCACCGCACCGAGCGCCGCGGCCACCGAGAGCAGGAAGCCCAGGGCCGCCTTGAGCGGGACGAGGACCGAGCGGAACACCAGCATCAGGAGCAGGAAGGCGAGTCCGACGACCAGCGCCAGGTAGGGGACGAGCGCGTCGTCCAGGGTCTGCGAGAAGTCGATCGTCATCGCGGTCGCGCCGGTGACCAGCATGGTCGCGCCGGTGTCGGCCTCGATGCCGCCGGACAACGCGCGGATGTCGTGCACCAGCGACTCGGTGTCGGAGTCGCTCGGGCCGGTCTTGGGCACCACGGTGAGGACGGCGGTGTCGCCCTCCTCGTTGAAGTTGGCCGGGGTGACGGCCGCAGCCTCGCCGAGTCCGCCGATCCTCTCGCCCACGCTGTCGGCGGCGGCCTGCGGGTCATCGGCGTCGCGTGCGTCGACGGTGACCATCAGCGGCCCGTTGAACCCGGCCCCGAAGGACTCGGACAGCATGTCGTAGGCCTTGCGCTGGGTGCTGTCGGGGGCCGAGCTGCCCTCGTCGGGCAGGCCCAGCTCCATGCCCGCGGCCGGGACGGCGATCACGCCGAGGCCGAGGACCGCGGTCAGCAGTACGGTGACCGGGCGTCGCAGGACGAAGCGGGCCCAGCGGGTGCCGAGCCTCGGTCCGGCGGCGGCCTGCGCCCCGGCGGGAGCCTTGCGGTCCTTGCGGCTGAGCGCCTTCCGGCCGGCGAAGCCGAGCAGTGCCGGGGTGAGGGTGAGGGCGATCAGCACGGCGATGCCGACGGTGCCCGCCGCGGCCAGACCCATCTTGGTGAGGATCGGGATGTTCACGATCGCGAGACCCGACAGGGCCACGACGACGGTCAGTCCGGCGAAGACGACCGCGGAGCCCGCGGTGCCGACGGCACGCCCCGCCGCGTCCTCGGGCGTCCGGCCCTCGGCTATCTCCGCCCGGTAGCGGGAGACGATGAACAGCGCGTAGTCGATGGCGACGGCGAGGCCGATCATCATGGCGAGGGTGGAGGTCGTGGCCGACAGCTCCAGTGTGCTGCCCAGCGCCCCGATGGCCGAGATGCCGATGCCGACACCGATGATCGCCGAGAGCAGCGGCATGCCGGCCGCGACCAGCGAGCCGAAGGTCAGCAGCAGGACGACCGCGGCGACGCCGATGCCGATCAGCTCGGCGGTGCCGCCCATCTCCTGCTCGGCCACGACCGCGTCGCCGCCGGTCTCGACGGTGTACCCGCCCTCGCGCGCGGCGTCGGTGGCGGCGGTGAGCGCGTCGCGGGCCTCGTCGGTCAGCTCCATCGCGTTGACCTTGTAGGTCACGGAGGCGTAGGCGGTCGTGCCGTCCTTGCTGACGGCGTCCGCCTTGAACGGGTCGTCCACGGAGGAGACCTGCGGGCCCGCGCCGAGCGCCGTCACCAGTTCCCCGACCTGGGCCTTGCCGGCCGGGTCGGAGATCTTCCCGCCCGCTGGGGCGCGGATCACGACGCGGGCGGTGGCGCCTTCCGCACTGGCGGCCGGGAACTGCTCGTCAAGGAGGTCGAAGGCTTTCTGGGACTCGGTGCCCGGCATGGAGAAGGAGTCTTCGGGCGGGGCGGGCGCGGCGGACGAGGCGACACCCGCGCCCACGAGTACGGCCACCCACAGCAGGGCGACGAGGCCTCGGCGCCGGAACGCCCTCCGGCCGAGTCGATAGAGAAACGTAGCCACCTTTTGGACCAATCCGTCGGGTTACGGGCAGGACGAGGACCCGGCACATGGGGGGGGAAGGCGGAGGCGCTGACCGGGGTACTCGTCCATGCTCGCCCGGGGTTCCCGGCGTTTGATCCGACCCTGGGTCTGGACCGGCGTACTGCGTCGGGTGTAGTGCGTTCCCGCGCTCCTCTCCCCCGGGTGTAGATCACGAAAATGGGTGTACGCCGCATTTCGTTGCCACGGGCAGCCGACGCCTGCAAGCCTCGACGTCACACGTCTCGTGCCGGGCCACGGCTGACGGGCGGACAGTTCACGGGCGACTGACGGCAGGACGGCAGGACGGTGGTTGACCTTCACCTTGGGGCAGGCCACAGCATCGGTGTCACCGGGCGACCCGCCCGGCACGAGGAGGAGTGGGTATGGGGCTGTTGACCATCGGCGCGTTCGCGAAGGTGTCCCGGCTGTCGCCGAAGGCGCTGCGTCTCTACGACGAGCTGGGTCTGCTGCCGCCCGCCCGCGTCGACCCGGTCACCGGCTACCGTCTCTACGCGCCGGACCAGCTGGAGCGGGCCCGGCTCGTCGCCTGGCTGCGTCGGCTGGGGATGCCGCTGGTCCGCATCCGGCACGTGTGCTCGCTGGACGCGGGGGCCGCGGCTCGGGAGATCCGCGCCTTCTGGGCACGGACCGAGGCCGACTTCGCCGCACGGCGCGACCTGGTCGCCTTCCTCGTCGGTCATCTGGAACGGGAGGACCCCGCCATGACAGCCACCACGAGTCCCCTGAGCATCCGATACGCCGCCGGTTCCGACGCCGGCCTGGTCCGCGAGACCAACCAGGACACCGCCTACGCCGGGTCCCGTCTGCTCGCCGTCGCCGACGGGTTCGGCGACGACGGCGCCCCGGCGAGCGCTGCCGCCGTCGAGGCGCTCAAGCATCTGGAGGCGGACGGTGTCCCGGCGGGCGGCCTCCTCGACGTGCTGGCGGACGCCGTCGAGCAGGCCGGACGGGCGGTGCACGACGCCGTCCGGGCCGGCGCCGCCGCCGAGGGAGCGGGAACGACGCTCACCGCGATGTACTGGACCGGGTCCCAACTGGCCCTCGTCCACATCGGCGACTGCCGCGTCTACCTGCTGCGCGACGACGAGCTGTTCCGGATCACGCACGACCACACCGTGGTGCAGGCGATGCTCGACGAAGGGCGCATCGGCCCGGAGGAGGCCGCCTCCCACCCGCAGCGGTCCATGCTGGTGCGGGCCCTGGGCGCCGGTGCCGACGCCACCGCCGACGTGCGTCTGCACGACGCCCGGCCCGGGGACCGCTACCTGCTCTGCTCCGACGGACTGCCGACGGTGGTGCCGGACGGAGAGGTCCGCCGGGTGCTCGCCGGCGCCGGGGAGCCCGAGCAGGCCGTCCGGGGGCTGGTCGCCCTCGCCAACGCAGCCGGTGGCCCCGACAACGTCAGCTGTGTGGTCGCCGACGTCGTGGCGGCCGCCTGACCCCGTCGGGACGGGCCGCTCCGAGCCCCCGGCTCAGGGCGGCGCCGTCCCGACCCGGATGCGATCGCCGTCGCCGTCGGAGAGGAAGGACGCCAGGGCCCGCCCCTCCTCCGCGGCCTCGGCGCGCTCGGCCCGGGTGAGCCGTCGCAGCGGGGTGACGGCCACGGTGCCGTCCTCGACGGTCCAGGTCGCGGAGACCCTGCCGTCGACGAGGACGAACCGGGCGCCGGTGACCGACAGGCCGCGGTGCGCGTCGTCGATGACGCGACCGCGGTCCTGGTAGCCGAGCACCGCGTTGTCGAACGCCGGCAGGAACCGCACCGGGGCCGGAGTGCCCGGGTCGGGTCGCGGTGCGTCGGGGAGGTCGAGCAGTTCCCGGCCGCGCTCGTCGCGGAAGGCGACCAGCTCCCCGCGCACCTCGGCGACCGCGGCGGGCAGTCCCGCCAGTCCGCACCAGGCGCGCAGGTCCGCCGAGGCGGCGGGTCCGAACGCGGCCAGGTACCGCCGTACCAGCGCGGCACCGACCGGATCGGTGCCCGGCGGGGCCGGCGGGTCGACCTCGCGGCCCAGCCAGGCCGCGACCGGGGCGTTGCGCACCCCGGCCCTGGTGCGCCACAGCCCGCGCGGCGGCAACTGCACCATCGGGATCAGCGCGGCGACCAGCATCTCGCCGAGCGGCCGGTGTCCCACGTCCGGCCACCGCCCCGCCACGGCCCGGGCGAGTTCGGGCATCGAGCGTGGTTCGCCGTCGGCCAGCACCGCCCGGCCCGCCGCCGCGAGTTCACCGAGGTCCACCCCTTGCAGCTCGCGGCGGTAGGTGCCGAGGACGCGTCCGCGCAGCATGGCGTCGTGACGGGAGCGCCAGGCCAGTGCGTCCTCGGCGGTGACGAGGTGGACGGTGCGGCGCATCAGGTGGGTGCGCACCGCCCGGCGCCCGGTCAGCAGGTCGTCGAGCACCCGCGGGGCGAAGTCGCGCAGCCTCGACCACAGTCCGACGAAGGGTTCCTGCGGCTCCTGTGCCTGCATACCGCCGAGGTGCGCGAGGGCGTCCAGAACCGGACGGTCCGCGCGGTCGAGCAGCAGCTGCCGGGCGAGTGCCGCCCGGTTCAGCGACCGGGCGTCGAGCACGCTCACGCGTTGTACTCGCTCACCACGTCGAGGACCCAGGTGACGCCGAACCGGTCCCGCAGCATGCCGTACAGGGGCGCCCACTGGGCGGTGCCCAGGGGCCGCAGGACGGTCGCGCCGTCGGTCAGCTTCTCCCAGTACGCGGTGATCTCCTCGGTACTCTCGCCGCGCACCGAGACGAAGAAGGCGTTCTCGCCCCGGTCGTAGGGCAGGTCGGACGGTACGTCGTAGGCCATCACGGCCAGGCCGTCGGCGGTGGACACCTGGCCGAACATCACCTGGTCGGCCGTGGCGGGGTCCTGGACGCCGCCGGCGTCCCTGTACGTCACCAGGGTCACGTCCCCGCCGAACGCGGACCGGTAGAAGGTGAGTGCCTCGCGGGCGTCACCACGGAAGTTCAGGTGGGTCACGGCTTTGGCGGTCACGACGGGCTCCTTGCCTCGTGGAACGTGCGGGAATCGGCGCAACGGCCCACGGGAGCGGGCCGGCCGTGGGGGCCGGTCCGGCCCCGCTGCGCCCACTCTGCTCGAGGTAGCGGTCAGGTTGTGGCCGCTATGTGCGGGAGCATGGTGGTCATGCAGAAGACCTCGGCCCGGCTGCTGTCCCTGCTCTCGCTGCTCCAGGCCCGCCGGGACTGGCCCGGTGCGGTGCTGGCCGAGCGGCTGGACGTC
Source organism: Streptomyces sp. NPDC093065 (assembly GCF_044754585.1). Taxonomy (NCBI): domain Bacteria; kingdom Bacillati; phylum Actinomycetota; class Actinomycetes; order Kitasatosporales; family Streptomycetaceae; genus Streptomyces; species Streptomyces sp. NPDC093065. The sequence goes on from NZ_JBIVPJ010000004.1 coordinate 317,089, forward strand.
AGTGCGCGCACGCTGCGCCGCGATGTCGACCGGCTCCGCGAGCTGGGCTATCCCGTCCTGGCGGTGAAGGGCCCCGACGGCGGCTACCGGCTCGACGCCGGAACGCGGCTGCCGCCGCTGCTCTTCGACGACGAACAGGCGGTCGCCCTGGCCGTCGCGCTGCGGACCGCGGCGGTTGCCGGCGCCGGCATCGAGGACGGTGCGGCGCGGGCCCTGGCCACTGTGCGCCAGGTGATGCCCGCGCGGCTGCGGCACCGGATCGACGCCCTCCCCGTCGTCTCCGTCGCACGGTCCGAGCCCCGGCCGCAGCCCCAGGTGGACACCGGCGTCCTCATGGCGCTCAGTGCCGCCGTCCACGCCCGCGAGGTGGTGCGCTTCGACCACTCCCCGGCCCACCCGGCGGTCCGCGAGCCCGGCTCCGTGCCGCCGCCGCGCCGGGTGGAGCCGCACCATCTCGTCGCCCGGGGCGGACGCTGGTACCTGGTCGCCTGGGACCTGGACCGCGAGGACTGGCGCGTCTTCCGCGCCGACCGGATCACCCCGCGGGCCCCCACCGGTCCCCGCTTCGGCCCCCGTGAACTGCCCGGCAGGGACGTGGCCGCCTTCCTGACCGGCAGGTTCCGCGGCTCCGACGGCTCCTCCGACTGGCCCTGCCGCGGTGAGGCCGTGCTCCGCCTGCCCGCCTCCGCGGTCTCCCCGCACGCCGGGGACGGGACCGTCGAGGCGCTCGGCCCGGACCGCTGCCGGCTCACGCTGGGCTCCTGGTCGTGGCCTTCGCTCGCCGCCGCCTTCTGCCTCTTCGGCACGGATGTCGAGGTCGTCGGCCCGCCGGCGCTCAGGGAGGCGTTCGCCGGGCTGGCCGAGCGGTGTGCCAGGGCGGCCGCGGGGCCCACGGACCGTTGACGGGGGCGCCCGGTCCGGGTTGGACGCGCGTGGGGCGAGAGGGGGCGGGGCGGCCGGATTCGAACCGGCGTCCTCCGAGATGCTGTCGCGGCGCACTACCTCTGTGCTACGACCCCGCCCTTACGGATGATCGTACGCCAAGCCTGTGGAACTCCCGTGAGTCATTCATGACTTGACGGGGCGTCACACGCGCTGGGCCCGGCCCGCGTCCGCTGGTTCGGCGGCCATGGCGCCCGTCACGACCCGCGACCGGCCGTGCAGCCGCAGGGAGACGACGACGAAGGCGATCGCGACCAGGGTCATCGCCCCGCCCGCCCAGGCGGTGGCGGCGTACCCCAGGTCCGCGTCGATCACCGTGCCGCCGAGCCAGGGGCCGCCGGTGTTGCCCAGGTTGAACGCGGCGGTCGTCGTCGCCCCGGCGAGGGTGGGCGCGGCGCCTGCGACGTTGAACATGCGCGCGTTGAGCGCGGGCGCCGTGTAGAAGGCGGAGACGCCGAGCAGCAGCGACAGGACGATCACGGCGGCGGGGCTGGACGCGAACAGCGCCAGGGCGGCCAGCAGGACCGTCGATGCGGTGATGCCGGAGAGCAGTACGCCGAACAGGTGCGCGTCGGCGACCCGGCCGCCGATCGTCGTGCCGATCAGCGCGCCGACGCCGAACAGCGCCAGCACGGTCGGGACCCAGCCGTCCGCCAGCCCGGCCACGTCGGTGAGCAGCGGGGCGAGGTAGGAGAAGGCGCAGAACACGCCGCCGGCGGCGAGGGCGGTCACGACGACGGACAGCCAGACCTGGCGGTCCCGGTAGATCGCCAGCTCGCCCCGCAGCCGGGGCCGGCGCTCGGGAAGCGGAATGCGGGGGATCAGGGTCACCACGCCGGCGAGGGCGACGGCGGAGGCGCCGCCCACGGCCCAGAAGGCGGACCGCCAGCCCAGGTGCTCGCCGAGGAAGGCGCCCGCCGGGACGCCGAGGACGTTGGCGATGGACAGTCCGCCGATCATCACGGCCATCGCGCGGGCCCGCGCGGTCACCGGCACCATGGCGATGGCCACGGCCGCGCCCACGGCCCAGAAGCCGGCGCAGGCGAGCGCGCTCACCACCCGCGAGACGAACAGCACTTCGTAGCTGGTCGCGAGCGCACCCGCGACCTGGCCGAGGCCGAACACGGAGATGAGGGCGACCAGCGTGGTCTTGCGCGGCAGCCGCAGGGTGGCGACGGCGAGCAGCGGAGCACCGACCACCATGCCGATCGCGAACGCGGATATCAGCAGCCCGGCCTGCGGGATCGACACGTCCATGTCGTCGGCGATGGGCGGCAGGAGCCCGGAGAGCATGAACTCGCTGGTGCCGAGCGCGAAGACGGACAGGCCGAGGATGTAGACGGCGAGCGGCATGCGGCCGGCCGCGGGCCGTGGGGAGGAGTCGGGCACGACAGGTGTCAACGGTGCCCCGCTTCCCGCCATTCCCGCAGCGGGGTCCGTCTCACGATGCGGCCGGGGTGCAACGCGCCCCAGCCTCACGGCGCCACGCACGAGACCCGGAGTGTACGTTCGTACATTCCAACGGTAGGCTCCCGCGCATGACTGTTGACGTACTGCGCCGGCCCGCCCTGGCCGATCGGCGGGCTCGCGTGGCCGTCGCCGTCCTGTTCTTCACCAACGGGGCCCTGTTCGCCAACCTGTTGCCGAGGTATCCGCAGATCAAGGCGGACCTCGGCATCGGGAACGCCGCCTACGGACTGGCCGTGGCGGCGTTCCCGGCGGGCGCCATCGCGGCCGGGCTCGCCGCAGGGATACTGGTGCGCCGGTTCGGCTCGGCCCGGGTGGCGGTCGGCGGCACGCTGCTGACCGGGGTGGGCATCCTCGCCGCCGGGCTCGCGGATTCGGTGGCGGTGTTCGCGGGAGCACTGTTCCTGGCCGGTGCGATGGACGCGTTCACCGACGTGGCACAGAACGCGCACGGGCTGCGGGTGCAGCGGCGTTACGGGCGTTCCGTCATCAACTCCTTCCACGCCGTCTGGTCCATCGGCGCGGTCACCGGCGGTTCCATGGCCGCCGCCGCGATCGCGCTCGGCGTCTCGCGGGGCCCGCACCTGCTGTTCTCCGCCGCGGTGTTCGCGGTCGCGGCCTGCGTCGCCCTGCGGTACTGCCTGCCGGGCCCCGAGACCGACGCCGGGCCGGCCGGGGAGACCGACACCGAGGACGGCGCGACATCGCCGGCGCCGGTCACGGCGACGGGCCCGCGCACCGGCTGGGTACTGGCCGCGCTCGTCCTCATCGCCACGGCCGGCACCCTCGTCGAGGACGCGGGCATGTCCTGGGCCACCCTCTATCTCTCCGACTCCCTGCACGCGACCGCGGCGCTGGCCGCGTCGGGGTATGTCGCCCTGGTCGGCGCGCAGTTCGTCGGCCGGATCGTCGGCGACCGGCTCGTGGACCGCTTCGGCCAGCGCGGGGTGGCCCGCTCCGGCGCCCTGATCGCCGCGGTCGGCATGGGCCTGGCGCTGGCCGTGCCGACGGTGCCCGGCACGGTCCTCGGGTTCGCCGCCGCCGGGTTCGGGGTGGCGACCCTGGTTCCGGCGGCCATGCACGAGGCGGACGAACTGCCCGGTCTCAAGCCCGGGTCGGGGCTGACCCTCGTCTCCTGGCTGATGCGGCTGGGCTTCCTGCTGTCCCCGCCGGTGGTGGGGCTGGTCGCCGACGCGACGAGTCTGCGGGTCGGACTGCTGGTGGTGCCGCTCGCGGGGCTGCTCGTCCTCGTGTGCGGCGGGGTGCTCCGGCCCCGGCGGCCCTGAGCGGGACGACCGGGCGGCACACGGCAAGGAGTGTACGTTCGTACGCTTACCGGGGTACGATCGGCCGCATGCCGACGGACCACTTCGCGGGCGACTCCCGCACCAACCTCGAACGCATGCTGGCGGGCGACCTCTACGTCGCCGACGACCCGGAGATCGCCCGCAGGCAGCAGCGGGCCGTGCGGCTGGCCGCCCGCTACCAGGCGGCGTACGCGGAGGACGCGGATTCCGCGCGGCCGCTCCTCGCCGAACTGCTCGGCTCCCTGGGTGCCGAGGCCCATGTGCGGCCGCCGCTGTACGTCGACTACGGCAGCAACATCAGCGTCGGGGCGCGCACCTTCGTCAACTACAACCTGACGGCGCTGGACGTCGCCGCGATCACCATCGGCGAGGACTGCCAGATCGGGCCGAACGTCCAGCTGCTCACCCCCACGCATCCCCTGGAGCCCGAACCCCGGCGCGACAAGCTGGAGGCCGCCCGGCCCATCGTCGTCGGCGACAACGTCTGGCTCGGCGGGGGCGCGATCGTGCTGCCGGGCGTGACCATCGGGGACAACGCCGTGATCGGCGCGGGTGCGGTCGTCACCAAGGACGTTCCGGCGAACGTCGTGGCCGTCGGCAACCCTGCCCGGCCGGTGCGGAACGTGTAAGCCTGCTCCCATGGCAACCGGACACACGGATCCGCAGCGACGTGAGCGCATCCTCGCGGCCACCCTCGACCTGATCGCCGAGGAGGGCATCGCACGCGTCTCCCACCGGAAGATCGCGACACGCGCGGGGGTCCCCCTCGGCTCGATGACGTACCACTTCGGCGGCATCGACCAGCTGCTGCGGGAGGCGTTCGGCCGGTTCACCGACCACATCGTCGCGGTGTTCGACGAGCACCTGGGCGCTGCCGCCGACCGCGACCAGGCCCGCGAGGCGGTGGCCGATCTCGTGCACGAGCTGTCGGAGGAGAGCCAGCGGGACCTGGTGCTCACCCAGGAGCTGTACACGCTCGCCGCGCGCCAGCCCGCCTACCGGGAGCTCACCCACGAGTGGATGCGCCGCAGCCGAGTCCACCTGGAGAAGCACTTCGACCCGGACACGGCCCGCCAGCTCGACGCCCTCATCGAGGGCCTGACGCTGCACCGCGCCCTGGCCCGTGAGCCGCACGGACGCGCCCTGACCCTGGAGGCCGTCGCCCGGGTCACCACCACGGACCGGCCCGCACCACTGGGAGACGGCACCCCCTAGCGGCCCGTGCGGCGCAGGCCTGACCCCTGTGCCGCACGGGCGTCCCCCGTCAGCAGACGCCGTCGCCCGGCCTGGGGTTGCCCAGGCCGAACAGGGGCCGCAGTTTGAGGCCCACCCCCAGGTGCCGGCCAGGGCGAAGGCGCCCCACAGCCAGCCGCTGAGGCTGCCCGAGGCGATGCCCGCCAGATAGGCGCCGATGTTGCAGCCGCCGGCCAGCCGGGCACCGATGCCCATCAGCACGCCGCCGAGCACCGCAGCGAGCGCGGTACGCCAGGGGATGCCCCGGTGCAGGGCCCAGGTGCCGCCGAGCGAGGCGGCGACGGCCGCGCCGATCATGATGCCGATGTCGGTGAGGCTGGTCTTGTCGGCGAGCACCGGGCCGGCCAGCATCTCGGCGTTGCCGGACTGCCGCCACCAGGTCCAGTTCTCCGGGTGGCCGCCGAGCGCGCCGACCAGTTCCGAGCCCCACAGGCTGAAGGCGCTGGTGACACCCCAGGCGCCGCCGGAGACCAGCAGGACGCCCGCGCCGAGCACGGCCAGCGCCACGGCGCCGACGGCGAGCGGCCAGGAACCGCGGACGGCTCGGACGGCGGCCCGGCGGGCCGAGGGGACGGCACCGGGCGGCGGCGGATTGCGCCGGGCCTGGACGCGCCGGCTGACCAGCACCACGAGGAGCAGCACGGCGACGGTCACGCCCCAGGAGCCGAACCAGCCGATGTGTTCGGACAGCACGACGGGCTCCCAGGCCGGGAGGTCCTTCCACAGGTCGAACTGCCAGGCGGCCAGCGTGGCGCCCGCGACGAAGCCGCCCAGGGTCAGCACGATCGACGTCTGTCCCGAGCCGACCGCGAAGAGGGTGCCCGAGGCGCAGGCGCCGCCCAGCTGCATGCCGATCGCGAAGAGGGCCGAGCCGGCGAACAGGCCGATGCCGATCGGTCCGGCGGACGGCGCGGGCTGGGAGCCGAACAATCCGGTCTCCGTGCCGATGACCAGTGCGAACAGGGTGGCAGTGGTGCCGAGGAGCAGGGCGTGCGCCCGCAGCCCGGTCCCGTTGCCGACGGCGACCAGCTGCCGCCAGGCGGAGGTGAAGCCGAAGCGGGAGTGGAAGAGGGCGACGCCCAGGCCGAGGCCCAGCAGGAGCAGCACGCCGGGCTTGGCGCCGTGCGCGGACCACACGTACACGGTGAGGGCGGCGGCGAGCAGCCCGGAGACGGCGAGCGGCGTTCGCCGCACCGGGGGCAGGGGCGGGGCCTCGGGGCGTGCCGCGGAGGTGGGTGAGGGGGCGAAGAGGGAGGTGGGCGCGCGCGGCGGGGCGGCCGGGGCGGACCCGGCCGGGGGTGCGGTGGTCACGGAAGAATCTCCGGGGTGGTGTGCGCGGGGACGGCGGACGCGGGCGGACCGGCGGCGCGGGGGCGCGGGGGCGCGGCCGGTCCGGAGGGTCAGCGGCGACAGAGGCCGTCGTCGACGCACCACGCCGAGCACGCGAAGAGCGCGAGGCACAGCAGCGGAGCCGAGGCATACATGCGTACGAAGATACGGAGGAGTGTGCTCCGGATGCCACGCCGTCTCGCCATGCGGATGGCGGACGGCGTGGGTTCCGTGTCCTTCCGGCCGGTTACAGAGTGCGCTCCAGGCGGTCCGCCATCAGCTGCACGAACCGGGCGGGCTCCTTGGGCCGGCCGCCCTCCGCCAGCACCGCGAGGGCGTGCAGCAGTTCGGCGGTCTCGGTGAGTTCCACGCGGTCCCGCCGGTCGGTCCAGGCCCGGTTCAGGGTCTTCACCAGCTGGTGCTCCGGGTTGAGTTCGAGGATCCGCTTGGCGCTGGGCACCTCCTGGCCCATCGCCCGGTACATGTTCTCCAGGGCGGGCGTCAGTTCGCCCGCGTCGGAGACGACGCAGGCCGGCGAGACAGTGAGGCGGGAGGAGAGGCGGACCTCCTTGACGTCCTCGCCCAGGTGCTCGGTCATCCAGCCGAGCAGCCCCGCGTACTCCTCGCCCTGCTTCTCCTTCTCGGCGTCGCTCTTCTCCGCCTCGGTGCCCGAGAGGTCGATCTCGCCCTTGGCGACCGAACGCAGCGTCCTGCCCTCGTACTCCCCCACCGCGTCGACCCAGACCTCGTCGACGGCGTCGGTGAGCAGGAGGACTTCGACGCCCTTGGCCCGGAACGCCTCCATGTGCGGGGAGTTCTCGATGGCCTGCCGGGACTCGCCCGTCATGTAGTAGATGTCGTCCTGTCCGTCCTTCATCCGCTCCACGTAGTCCTTGAGCGCGGTGGGCTCTTCGGCGTCGTGGGTGGAGGCGAACGAACACGCGGCGAGGATCGCGTCCCGGTTCTCGGAGTCGGTCACCAGGCCTTCCTTGAGCACCGCGCCGAACTCGCGCCAGAAGGTGGCGTAGCGGTCCGGCGCGGAGGTCCTGAGGTCCTTGACCGTCGCGAGGACCTTCTTGGTCAGGCGCCGCTGGATCATGCGGATGTGGCGGTCCTGCTGGAGGATCTCGCGGGAGACGTTGAGCGAGAGGTCCTGTGCGTCGACGACGCCCTTGACGAAGCGGAGGTAGGGCGGCAGCAGCTCCTCGCAGTCGTCCATGATGAAGACACGCTTCACGTAGAGCTGGACGCCGCGCTGGTAGCCCTGGGTGAACAGGTCGTGCGGGGCGTGCGAGGGCACGAAGAGCAGGGCCTGGTACTCGAAGGTGCCCTCGGCCTGGAGCCGGATCGTCTCCAGCGGGTCGCGCCAGTCGTGGCCGATGTGCTTGTACAGCTCGTGGTACTCGTCGTCGGACACCTCGTCGCGCGGGCGTGCCCACAGGGCCTTCATCGAGTTGAGCGTCTCGGCCTCGCCGGCCTCGGCGCCGTCACTCGCCTCGCCCGCCTCCGGGAGCAGCCGGACCGGCCAGGTGATGAAGTCCGAGTACCGCTTGACGATCTCCTTGATCTTCCAGGCGGAGGTGTAGTCGTGGAGCTGGTTCTCGGAGTCGGCCGGCTTGAGGTGCAGCGTGACCGCGGTGCCCGGCGGGGCCTCGTCGACGCGCTCCAGGGTGTACGTGCCCTCACCGCGCGAGGTCCAGCGGGTGCCCCCGGTCTCGCCCGCGTGCCGGGTGACCAGGGTGACCTCGTCCGCGACCATGAAGCCCGAGTAGAAGCCGACGCCGAACTGGCCGATGAGCCCGTCGGCCCCGGCCGCGTCCTTGGCCTCGCTCAGCTCCTGGAGGAACTTGGCGGTGCCCGAGTTGGCGATCGTGCCGATCAGCTGGGTGACCTCGTCGTACGACATGCCGATGCCGTTGTCCCGCACGGTCAGCGTGCGGGCGTCCTTGTCGACCTCCAACTCGATGTGGAGGTCGCTCACATCGGCGTCGGGTGCGTCGCCCCTCAGAGCGGCGAGGCGCAGCTTGTCCAGCGCGTCGGAGGCGTTGGAGACGAGCTCGCGCAGGAAGACATCCTTGTTCGAGTAGACGGAGTGAATCATCAGCTGAAGCAGCTGACGTGCCTCTACCTGGAACTCAAACGTTTCGGTCGTCATGACTGGTGGGTACCTCACAGGTCCGTCGTGCGCACTGGCGGAAGTCACTCTAAAACAGCCGCGGCCCGCCCGGGGGGCCGTCCGGTCGGACGTCCTGTGGTCCGGCGGCCTCCGCCGGCCGGTCCGACACTGCTGCTCACCGTCCTGTGGGTCACCCAGACCATCGGCTTCTCCGGCTGTTCGAGCTGGGCGCCGACCCTGCTGGCCAAGGAGGGCTTCAGCGTCGAGAAGTCGGTCTTCTACGTGGCGCTGACCACCGTCGGCGCGCCGCTGGGCTCGTACCTGGCGGCCCTGGTGACCGACCGGTTCGAACGCAGGTGGTGCCTGGCCGCGTTCGGCACGCTGATCGCCGCGTGCGGGCTCCTGTACGGCCTCACGTTCAACCCGGTGCTCATCGTCGTGTTCGGCTTCCTGGTCAACCTCTTCGAACGCGGTTACACGGCCCTCGGCTACGCCTACTCGCCCGAACTCTTCGACACGCGCGGGCGTTCGCTCGGCACCAGCGTGTCGTACGGGCTGGGCCGGCTGTCCAACGCCGCGGGGCCGCTGATCGTGGCGGCGCTCTACAACGCGCACGGATATCGGAGCGTCTTCTACTTCATCGCCGGCACCTGGCTGGCCGGCGCGATCGCGCTGAGCCTGTTCGGGCCGCGCACCCGGCGGGCCCGAAGCGCCGCGGTGTCCGCACGGGAGACGGAGACCGTGCCCGGCCAGGGCTCGGCGGCAGGGGACCGTGCCCGGCCGGGGGCGCCGGGCACGGCTGCAAGAAGTCCCGTCAACAACGTTGACTTGAAGTCAACGGCCCTGCACATTACTTAAAAGTAGAACTGATCAGTAACTCCGCTGCCGCCCCCTCCGGGAAGAGAGAACGCATGCCGAAGCACGCCCTTCGCCGTGTCATGACCGCGACAGCAGCCGCCGTCGGCACCCTGGCCCTCGGCCTCACGGACGCCACCGCCCACGCCACGCCCGCCACCCTCGACTACGTGGCCCTCGGGGACAGTTACAGCGCGGGCTCCGGCGTCCTGCCCGTCGACCTCACCAGCCCGCTGTGCCTGCGCTCGACGGCCAACTACCCCCACGTCATCGCCGCCGCGACGGGCGCGCACCTCAAGGACGTCACCTGCGGCGCCGCCCGGACCTCGGACTTCACACGGGCGCAATACCCGGGTGTCGCCCCGCAGTTGGACGCGCTCGGCGCCGGCACGGACCTGGTCACCCTCACCATCGGCGGCAACGACAACAGCACGTTCATCAACGCCATCACGGCCTGCGGGTCGGCGGGCGTCCTCAGCGGCGGCAAGGGCAGTCCCTGCAAGGACGAGCACGGCACGTCCTTCGACGACGAGATCGAGGCCAGCACATACCCCGCGCTCAAGGCGGCCCTGGGCGCGGTACGCACCAAGGCGCCCGGCGCGCGGGTGGCGGCCCTCGGCTACCCGTGGATCACCCCGGCCGGCGCCGACCCGTCCTGCTTCGCCAAACTGCCGGTGGCCACCGGTGACGTCCCCTACCTGCGGGCCATCCAGGCGCACCTCAACGACGCGGTCCGGCGTGCCGCCGAGGAGACCGGCGCCACGTACGTGGACTTCTCCGAGGTCTCCGAGGGCCACGACGCCTGCGCGGCTCCGGGCACCCGCTGGATCGAACCGCTCCTGTTCGGCCGCGGCCTCGTGCCCGTCCATCCCAACGCCCTGGGCGAGCGGCGCATGGCCGAGCACACGATGAGCGTCCTCGGCCTGAGCTGATCCCCCTGCTCCCCCGCGTACGCTTCTGCCGTGCCGTCCTCCCCCCTGCGCCGCGTCGCCGTCCTCGTGCTCGAAGGCGCGAAACCGCTCGACGTCGGCATCCCGGCGCAGGTGTTCACGACGCGCGCGAGCATGCCGTACGAGGTACGGGTGTGCGGCGCGGCACCGGGCCTGGTGACCGGCGGCGACGGCCTGTCGTACCACGTCGCCCACGGCCTGGAGGCCCTGGCCTGGGCCGACGTGGTCTTCCTGCCCGGTTACCGGTACCCCGACGTCGACGACCCGCCGCGGACCGTCGTCGACGCGCTGACGACGGCCCACGACCGGGGCGCCCGGCTCGCCGCCATCTCCACCGGTGCGTTCGCGCTCGCCGCCACGGGCCTGCTCGACGGCAGGCGGGCCACCACGCACTGGCACTACACGCGGGCCCTCGCCGCGAAGCATCCCCGCGTGCGGGTCGACGAGAACGTGCTGTTCGTGGACGAGGGCAGCGTCCTGACGTCCGCGGGTGCCGCCTCCGGCATCGACCTGTGCCTGCACATCCTGCGCGGCGACCTCGGGGTGGCCGCCTCGAATCACGCGGCCCGGCGGCTGGTGGCGGCCCCCTACCGCAGCGGCGGCCAGGCCCAGTACGTGCCGCGCAGCGTGCCCGAGCCGCTGGGAGAGCGGTTCGCCGCCACCCGCGAGTGGGCGCTGCGCAGGCTCGACGAGCCGCTCACCCTGGAGGCGCTGGCCCGGCACGCGGCCGTGTCCGCACGCACCCTTTCCCGGCGCTTCGTCGAGGACACCGGGTACACGCCGATGCAGTGGATCATGCGCGCCCGTATCGACATGGCCCGTGAGCTGCTCGAACGCTCGGAGCGCGGGGTCGAGCAGATCGCCGCCGACGTCGGGCTCGGCACCGGCGCGAACCTGCGGCTGCACTTCCAGCGCATCCTCGGCACCACCCCCAGCGAGTACCGGCGCACCTTCGCCCAGGGCGAGTAGCCGCCCCACGCGCCGCCCCTGCCCGGCGTGGCCCCTCGTGTCCGGCGTGCCCTGTGTCCCGCGTGTCCCCGCGCCCGGCGTGCTCCCGTGCCGGCCTGGCGTGATCCTTGCGAACCGTGGCACTCGCGCCGCTGCCGTGCGCGGACGGCGTGCGCGAGTCTGAAGGGGAAGGACCTGGTGGCGAACGAAGGGACACACCACTCATGACTCGCATCGGCATCAACGGATTCGGCCGCATCGGGCGCAACGTGCTGCGTGCGCTGCTGGAGCGCGACACGAAGTTGGAGGTCGTCGCCGTCAACGACCTCACGGAGCCCGCCACCCTGGCCCGGCTGCTCGCCTTCGACTCGACGGCCGGCCGCCTCGGCCGCCCGGTGACCGTCGACGGCGACACCCTGGTCGTCGACGGTCACCGGATCAAGGTGCTCGCCGAGCGCGAGCCGGCCCGGCTGCCCTGGGCCGAGCTGGGCGTCGACATCGTGCTGGAGTCGACCGGCCGCTTCACCTCGGCCGACGCCGCCCGCGCCCACCTCACCGCGGGCGCGCGCAAGGTCCTGGTCAGCGCGCCGGCCGGCGGTGCGGACGTGACGCTCGCCTACGGCGTGAACACCGACGCCTACGACCCGGCCGCCCACACGATCGTCTCCAACGCCTCCTGCACCACCAACGCCCTCGCCCCGCTGGCCGCGGTGCTCGACGAGCTGGCCGGCATCGAGCACGGCTTCATGACGACCGTGCACGCCTACACCCAGGAGCAGAACCTCCAGGACGGCCCGCACCGCGACGCGCGCCGCGCCCGCGCCGCCGGGGTGAACATCGTGCCGACCACGACGGGCGCCGCCAAGGCGATCGGCCTCGTGCTGCCGGGACTGGACGGCAAGCTGTCGGGCGACTCGATCCGCGTACCGGTCCCGGTGGGGTCGATCGTCGAGCTCAACACGACCGTCGCCCGCGACGTGACGCGCGAGGACGTGCTGGCCGCCTACCGCGCCGCCGCCGACGGGCCGCTGGCCGGCGTGCTGGAGTACTCGGAGGACCCGCTGGTCTCCTCCGACATCACGGGCAACCCGGCCTCGTCGGTCTTCGACTCGTCCCTGACCCGCGTCGACGGCCGGCACGTCAAGGTGGTCGCCTGGTACGACAACGAATGGGGCTTTTCGAACCGTGTGATCGACACCCTCGGCCTGCTCGCCACACGCTGAACGGGCAGCCGGTTCGGCATCACCGGGGGTCACAGGTCACAATGGTGCGATGAGCAATTCCAAGGTTTACTTCGACATCGACATCGACGGCCAGGATGCGGGCCGCATCGTCTTCGAGCTCTTCGAGGACGTCACCCCCAAGACCGCCAAGAACTTCATCGAGCTGTCCACCGGCGAGCACGGCTTCGGCTACGCGGGTTCCCCGTTCCACCGTGTGATCCCGCAGTTCATGCTCCAGGGCGGCGACTTCACCGCGGGCAACGGCACCGGGGGCAAGAGCATCTACGGCGAGAAGTTCGCGGACGAGAACTTCCAGCTGAAGCACACCGGCCCGTACCTGCTCTCGATGGCCAACGCGGGCCCGAACACCAACGGCTCGCAGTTCTTCGTGACCACCGTCGCCACCCCGTGGCTGGACGGCAAGCACGTCGTCTTCGGCAAGGTCGTCGAGGGCACGGACGTGGTCGACAAGATCGAGGGCTACGGCTCCTCGCCGACGGGCAAGACCTCGGCGAAGATCACGGTGCGCGCGTCCGGCAAGCTGTAAGGCCTGATCAGCCCCACGGGGACCGGAACCGACGGGGGCCCGCCGCACACGGTGCGGCGGGCCCCCGTTCCGTCTCGTCTGGTGGGGTGCGCCCGGTGGTGCGACGCTGGGGTGGAGGAGCGTCCGAGGAAGGCAACCCCGGGAGGACCGATGGGACGGGACGTCCCGGCGCTGGTCTTCACCCGCGAGGACCGCCGCCGGTACCGGATCAAGATGCAGGAGTGCCTCGAGGCCTTCGCGCAGATGCTGCGCGAGTCCCGGTTCGAGACCGAGCGGCCGCAGGTCGGCCTGGAGATCGAGCTGAACCTGGTCGACGACCGGGGCGAACCGGCGATGCGCAACAGCGACGCGCTCGAAGCGATCGCGGACCCCGCCTGGTCCACCGAGCTGGGCCGGTTCAACCTGGAGATCAACATCCCGCCCCGGCAGCTCACGGCGGGCGGCCCCGACGCCTGGGAGACCGAGATCCGAGCCGCCCTCAACCACGCCGAGGACCGCGCCGCGTCGGTCGGTGCCCATCTGATCATGGTCGGCACCCTCCCCACGCTGCGGCAGGCCGACGTCGGCGAGGCGGCCCTGTCGGAGAACCCGCGCTACCGGCTCCTCAACGACCAGGTGTTCGCCGCCCGGGGCGAGGACCTGCACATCGAGGTGGACGGCGTCGACCGCCTGCGGACCTATGCGGACACCATCACGCCCGAGGCGGCCTGCACCAGCACCCAGTTCCACCTCCAGGTCGCGCCGGAGGAGTTCCCCGACTACTGGAACGCCGCCCAGGCCGTCGCCGGGGTCCAGGTCGCCCTCGCGGCCAACTCGCCCTTCCTGCTCGGCAAGGAGCTGTGGCACGAGAGCCGCATCCCCCTGTTCGAACAGGCCACCGACACCCGGCCCCAGGAGATCAAGGCCCAGGGGGTCAGGCCCCGGGTGTGGTTCGGGGAGCGGTGGATCAACAGCGTCTTCGACCTGTTCGAGGAGAACCTGCGCTACTTCCCGGCGCTGCTGCCGCTGTGCGACGAACAGGACCCCGCCGAGACCCTCGACCGCGGCGACACCCCCGAACTGGGCGAACTGACCCTCCACAACGGCACCATCTACCGCTGGAACCGGCCCGTCTACGCCGTCGCCGACGACAAGCCGCACGTCCGCGTGGAGAACCGGGTCCTGCCCGCGGGCCCGACCGTCGCCGACACCCTGGCCAACGGCGCCTTCTACTACGGGCTCACCCGCGCCCTGGTGGAGGAGGAGCGGCCGGTGTGGTCGCGGATGTCCTTCTCGGTCGCCGAGGACAATCTGCACACCGCCGCCCGGCACGGCATCGAGGCACACCTGTACTGGCCCGGCGTGGGCGAGGTGACCGTGCCCGAACTGGTCCTGCGCAGGCTGCTGCCGCTGGCGCACCGGGGCCTGGAGCTGTCGGGCATGGACTCCGCCTGGCGGGAACCGCTGCTCGGCATCATCGAGCAGCGCTGCGTCACCGGACGCAACGGCGCGGTCTGGCAGAAGGAGATGTTCCACCACATCGATGCCGGCGCCAGACCCGGCCGACACGAGGCGCTGCGCCGGATGACCCAGCAGTACATGGACTACATGCACCTCAACGCCCCGGTCCACACCTGGCCGGTCGACTGACGTCCGGGGCGCCGCAGGCCACCAGGGAGGCGACGGAGCGATGTGCCGATGGCTCGCCTACTCGGGGACACCCGTACTCCTGGAGTCCCTGCTGTACCAGCCCGAGCACTCGCTCATCGACCAGAGCCTGCACGCGCGTATGGGCGTGGAGACGACGAACGGGGACGGGTTCGGCGTCGGCTGGTTCGGGCCGGAGATGGCGACCCCCGCGATCGTCCGGGAGGTCGGGCCGGCCTGGAGCAACCGCAATCTGCGGGAGATCGCGAGCCATGTCCGCTCCCCGCTGTTCTTCGCGCACATCCGGGCCTCGACGGGCAGCGCCGTGCAGCAGACCAACTGCCATCCGTTCCGCCACGGCCGCTGGATGTGGATGCACAACGGCGCGATCGCGGAGTTCCACCGGCTGCGCCGCGACCTCGCCCCGGGCCGTCGATCCGCGGCTCTTCCTCGACATCGAGGGGTCGACGGACTCGGAGATGATGTTCTACCTGGCGCTCACGCTCGGCCTGGAGGACGACCCTCCCGCGGCCGTGGCCCGGATGACGGACCTGGTGGAGGAGATCGGCCACGAGCACGGCGTGGAGTTCCCGCTGCAGATGACGGTCGCCGTGACCGACGGGCGGCGGCTGTGGGCCTTCCGCTACTCCAGCCAGGGCCGGTCGCGCTCGCTCTACTACAGCAGCCGGGTGGAGAGCCTGCGCGCGCTGCATCCGGGGCTGCCCTTCCTGAAGGACGCGTCCGACAACAGCCGCCTCATCGTGTCGGAACCCCTGGGCGACCTGCCCGGCGTGTGGAACAAGGTGCCCGAGAGCAGCTACGGGGTCGTCCAGCCGGAGGGCGACGATCTGCGCCCCTTCGTCCCGTACCACCCCTGACCCCGTTGACACGGACGGAAGAAGATCACACAATCGCTGGCATGACCACATACCGGTTCGGCACCATCGCGGAGTGTCCCCGCGTGCCCGAGCGCACCGGATGTGAGCGTTCCGGCCTCTAACGGCCCTTCTCCCACCGACGGCCCGGCGCCCGTGGCGTCCTGACCCCGTCGGACATTCGCTCCGGCCCACGGCCCGGGGCACCGTCACACCTGCTGTCCCCGGCCACCCGGCGGCGTCTCGCGCGCCGTCGCCCCCTGGCCGGACTTCCACGCGTATCCGTCGTCCAAGGGGAGGACTCCCATGACCGTCACGGCCGCCGGCCCGAGCACCGTCCTGCGCGAAGCACGTATCCCGGAGGACGGGATGTACGAGGGCCGGCGCATCCTGCGCCGCCTGCCCGAAGGGTGGGAGGACCGGCCCTACACCCACTTCGAGGTCGCCCCGCAGGCGCGCACCGTCGGCGCCGAGATCCGCGGCGTCGACCTGTCTCGTCCGCTCACTCCCGCGCTGCGCGAGGAGCTGAACCGTGCGCTGCTGGAGTGGAAGGTGCTGTTCTTCCGGGCTCAGCACCTCACCTCCGGACAGCAGCGCGACTTCGCCCGCAACTGGGGCGAGTTGGAGACCAACCCGCTGCTCGCCACCGGTTCCGGCGACGACGTCGTCCGGTTCGACAAGGGGGCCGGGTCGGTGCCGACGTACGAGAACGTGTGGCACACCGACGTCACCTTCCGCGAGCGGCCCGCGCTCGGCGCGGTGCTCCAGCTGCGCGAGGTACCGCCGTTCGGCGGGGACACGATGTGGGCGGACATGGCCGCGGCCTACGACAACCTGCCCCGGGAGGTGAGGGACCGCATCGACGGCGCCCGCGCCGTGCACGACTTCATCCCGGGCTTCGCGCGGTTCTACGGGCCCGAGCGGCTGCTGCCGCACCAGGACCTGTTCCCGCCCGTGGAGCACCCGGTGGTGCGCACGCACCCGGAGACGGGCCGGCGCATGCTCTTCGTCAACACGTCCTTCACCACCAGGATCACCGGCATGGACCGCGACGAGAGCGACCGCCTGCTGCGCCTGCTCTTCCAGCAGGCGCACGTGCCCGAATACCAGGTGCGCTGGCGCTGGCAGGCCGGTGACGTGGCCTTCTGGGACAACCGGGCCACCCAGCACTACGCCGTGGGTGACTACGGGAGCGAGCGGCGGGTCGCCGAACGCGTCGCCGTCGAGGGCGACCGTCCCTTCTGACCTCAGTGCGCGGGGCCGGAGGCGGAGCACCGCCTCCGGCCCCGGCGCCGGCTAGTCCTCCGGCTCCTCGATGGCCGCCGGGCGCAGCTGGGCGGCGCGCACGCGGGCGATGTCGAGCTTCTCGCCCCGGTCGAAGCGGTAGATGCCGTTCTGCTCCTGGAAGACGTCGGTCAGCTGGGTGTAGCAGTAGCCGAACATGTTCCGGTCGCCGAGCAGCACTTCGGTCAGTCCGCTGAAGCGCTCGTGGAACTCGTCCTCGTTGCGGACGCGTTCGCCGTAGCCCCAGGAGACGGTGCGGTCCTCGCCGGAGCGGTCGGCGGCCGCCTCGGGGTCCCACCAGATGCCGCCGAACTCGCTGACGAAGTACGGCTGTCCCCGGTAGGGCAGGGAGTAGGGGGTGCCGCTCTCGTGGGCGTTGACGAACGGCGCGTCCTTGGCCAGGCCGGACATCAACTGCCGGAAGGCGGCGGGGTCCTGCTCGTAGTGGTGGGAGTCGTAGATGTCGGTCTCGGCGACCCGGTGGGCGTAGCCGGAGGCGTCGACGACCGGCCGGGTGGTGTCCATGGCCTTGGTGGCCAGGAACATCGCGCGGGTCACGTCGTCGAGCTGTGTGACGCGGTCGTGGAGCTTCTGGTACGTCTCGTTGAGCGGGCACCAGCCGATGATCGAGGGGTGCGAGTAGTCGCGCTCGATCGCCTCCAGCCACTGGGCCACGTAGGAGGCGTCGGGCCTCTGGTTGTCGCCCGAGGAGCCGCCGACCTCGCAGCCCCAGTCGCCGAACTCGCCCCAGACCAGGTAGCCGAGGCGGTCGGCGTGGTGGAGGAAGCGCTCCTCGAAGACCTTCTGGTGCAGCCGGGCGCCGTTGAAGCCGGCCGCCATGGCCAGCTCGATGTCCTTGACCAGGGCCTCGTCGGTCGGGGCGGTCATCAGCCCGTCCGGGTACCAGCCCTGGTCGAGGACGAGGCGCTGGAAGACGGGCCGCCCGTTGAGCAGGACGGCCTTGCCGCGCAGGCCGACGGCGCGCAGTCCGGCATAGCTCTCGGCGCTGTCGACCACCTGGTCCGCGGCGTCGAGGAGTTCGAGGCGCAGGTCGTACAGGTGCGGGTCCTCGGGCCCCCACTCGCGCCGCCGGCCGTCCGGTACCGGCAGGTGCAGACGCGGGGCGAGGTCGAGGTCGGCGCGGGCCTCGGCGCGGCTCACCTCGCCGTCGGCGTCGCTGAGGACGGCGCGCACCCGGTACCCCGGGCGGTTGCCGGACAGGGGCAGTTCCAGGTGGAAGGCGGAGCCGGCCAGGTCGGGTGTGATCCGGGGGCGGCGCAGGTGCGTCTCGGGGACGGGCTCCAGCCAGACGGTCTGCCAGATGCCGGTGACCCGGGTGTAGTTGCAGTCGTGGTTGGCGTACTTGATCGCCTGCTTGCCGCGAGCCTGCGGACCGGACTTGGGGTCGCGGGCCCGCACGGTGATCACGACCTCCTCCCCCGCCCCGGCGATGTCGCCGAGGTCGGCGGTGAAGGGGGTGAACCCGCCGCGGTGCCGGGCCACCTCCCTGCCGTCGGCCCATACGGTGGTGTCGTGGTCGACGGCGCCGAAGTGCAGCAGTACGCGGCGTCCGGCCCAGGCGGCCGGCAGGGTCAGGGCCCGCCGGTACCAGACGGCCTCCAGGAAGTCGGTGTCGCCGATGCCGGACAGCTCGGACTCGGGCGGGAAGGGGACGAGGATCTCCTCACGCAGCTCGCGGTCGAGCAGACCGCGTTCGAGGCCGCTGTCCCCCCGGTCGGTCTCGAACTGCCAGGCGCCGTTCAGGTTGAGCCAGTCGCGGCGCACGAACTGCGGTCGCGGGTACTCCGGGCGCGGTACGGAGTGAGTGGGCACACATGCTCCAGTCGATCGGTGGGCCGGGCGCGCGAACGCCGAGCCCGTGGGTACAGCTGTGGGGGTTCAGGAACCGCCGAGGCCGGTGGTGGCCACGGAGTTGACGATGCGGCGCTGGAAGAGGAGGAAGACCACGATCAGCGGCAGGGCGGCCAGCAGCGCGGAGGCCATGGACTGCGCGTACTGGATGCCGTAGGCGTCCTTCACGGTGGCCAGGCCCACCGGGAGGGTCATCAGGTCGGGGTCGTTGGTGACGATGAACGGCCACATGAAGTTGTTCCAGGCGCCGATGAAGACGAAGATCGCCACCGCGGCCACGATCGGCCGTGAGAGCGGCAGGACGATCGACCGGAAGACCCGGTACTCGGAGGCGCCGTCGATGCGGGCCGCCTCCTCCAGCTCCTTGGGGATGCCGTCGAAGAACCGCTTGAGGATGAACACCATCATGGGCGCGACGACCTGGGGCAGGATGACCGCCGCGTAGGTGTCGACCAGGTTGAACAGGGTCATCTGGTCGAACAGCGGCACGACGAGCAGCTGCGGCGGGACCATGATGGCGGCCACGGTGACGCCGAGCAGCAGGCGGCGGCCGCGGAAGGTGCCGCGGGAGAAGCCGTACGCCGCGAGGGTGGACACCGCGACGGTGATCAGCGTGACCAGGGCCGAGATCAGAAAGCTGTTGAAGGCCCAGACGGTGACGTTCCCGCGTTCGAGTATCTGCTGGTAGGCGTCCAGGGTGAAGGCGCCCTTGAACGGGGACAGCCCGGTGGTGTTGATGTCCTCCTCGCTCTGCACCGAGGTGATGATCGCCCACACGAACGGCACCAGCCACAGGACGGCGAGAACGACGAGCGCGGTTCCGGCCAGGGCGCGGGGCAGCCTGCCGTGGCCGAGGAGCAGGGGCGATCCGGCCGCTTCGCGGGGTGGACGGCGCCGGGTTCGGAGAGTGGTGGCGGTTGCGGACACGGTCAGTCCTCCCGGCGGAAGAGGCGGAGCTGCACGAGCGAGACGACGACGATCAGGGCGAAGAAGAGGTACGAGACGGCGGAGGCGTAGCCGAGGCGGTAGCCGGTGAAGCCCACGTCGTAGACGTACTCGAGGACGGGGCGGGTGGAGCCGTTGGGTCCGCCCTTGGTGAGGATGTAGATCTGGTCGAAGACCTTGAGGGAGGCCAGGACCTGGAGCATGGCCACCAGTCCCGTGGTCCTGCGCAGTTGCGGCAGGGTGATGGACCACAGGCGGCGCCAGGCGCCGGCCCCGTCCAGCGCCGCCGCCTCGTCGAAGGTCGTGGGCAGGGACTGGAGCGCCGCGAGGTAGAGCAGGAAGTTGAAGCCGACCGTCCACCAGACGGTGAGGGCGGCGACCGACCACATCGCCACCGACTCGTCGGACAGCCAGCCGACCGGTTCCACCCCGAGGGTGTCGAGGAGCTGGTTGGCCACGCCGAGTTCCGGCTGGTAGAGCCAGGTCCAGATCATGGTCACGACGGTCACGGGCAGCAGGTAGGGCGCGAAGAACGACAGGCGCCAGGCCCACTGCCCGGCGAGTCCGCTGTGCACCAGCAGGGCCATCGCGAGCGCGACCAGCACCAGCGGGACGCTGGAGACGACGGTGAAGAAGACGGTGTTGCCGAGGCTGCTCCACACGTCGGGGTCGCCGAACGCCTCGGTGTAGTTGTCGAAGCCGACGAAGTGCGTGTCGCGCAGGGCGAGCGAGCTGTCGGTGAAGCTCATCCAGAGCCCCTGCACGATCGGCCAGACCATGAAGAGTCCGAACACGAGCAGGAACGGCAGGACGAACACGAGCCCGTTGCCGCTGCGTATGCGGCCGAGGGCGGTACGGCGGCCGCCCTCGGGAACAGCGGGCGGGCCGGTCTGCTCCTCGGCGCCGAGGGGTGCGGTGGTGGTCACGTCGGTCACTCCTTTCGCTGGTCAGGCCACCGGGTTGGGCTGGCTCAGCAGCGTGTCCGCCTCGCGGACCATCTGCCGCACCGCCTTTTCGGGGGTGGTGTTGCCCAGCAGCGCCGACTGGAGCGGCTGGCACATCCGGTTCTGGAAGTTGGAACCGGCGCCCGCGAACCAGTTGGGCGGGTCGAGCACCGCCACCTTCGCGGCGTCGGCGTAGGAGGACTGGGGTTTGAGGGCGGCGTACTCCGGCTCCGCGAGGACGGGCTGGTACGCGGGGATGTGGCCGGCGCTCGCCCAGGTGAGGCTCTGCTTGAGTATCTGGGCGACGTACCGGTGGGCCTCGCGGCGCCGGGCCGGGTCGGGACTGTCCTGGTGCGGGAGGACGAAGCTGTGGCTGTCGGTGTAGACGGCCGGCTTGTCGAAGACCTGCGGGAAGGGTGCGGCGCCCAGCTCGACACCGGACTTCTTCAGCGTGGGCAGCTCCCACTCGCCGAGCATCGCCATGCCGCCGCGGCCGTTGGTGAAGGCGGCCAGCGCGCCGTTGTAGTCCAGGTTGTTGGGGTTGGTCCTGCCGTCGAAGAGCCGCGTCATGAGGGTGACGACGCGTACGGCGGCGTCGACGTCGATCTTCGGGGGGCCGCCGTCCGGCAGGTCGAACGCGGCGCCGGTCTGCGCGTAGAGCCCGGCGAACAGGCGCCAGTTCTGTGCCGTGTCGGTGACGTGGCCGAAGAGGATGCCCGCCTCCCCGGTGGCTTCCGCGAGGGCCTTGCCCGCCTCCAGCAGGGCCTCGGGCGAGCCCATGGGCGCCAGTTCGCCGGAGGTGTCCAGGAGCCCGGCCTTCTCCGCGGCCTTCCTGTCGTAGAACACGATGAAGGGGTGGACGTCCAGCGGGATCGCGTAGACGGTGCCCTCGTGCCGGGTGCGCGACCACACCGCGGGGGTGAAGTCCTTCTCCGTGACGCCGTACTCGGCGAGCAGGTCCAGGTCGAAGGCGTCCACCAGGCCGCCGGGCGCGTATCCCGCCAGCCGGGACAGGTGCATGGCGGCCACGTCGGAGGCCCGTCCGCCGGCCGCGGACATGGCGAGCTTGGTGTAGTACGACGGGCCCCAGTCGAGGATCGTGCGGTCGACCTCGAAGCCCTTGGCTCCCCCGGCGCCCTTGGACACGGCGCCGATCATGTCGTCCATGAGCATGCCGTCGCCGCCCTGGAAGAGGTCCCAGACGCTCAGGGAGGACGCCCCGGAGGCGGAGGCCGGTGAGGCGCAGCCGGACAGCGGGCCCGTGGCCAGCAGGGCTCCCGCCCCGGCCATGGCGTTGCGCAGCAACCGGCGGCGGCTGGGGCGGGGGACCGGGTCGGACCCGGCCGGCACCCCCTGGGCAGGCAGATGGGAACTCATCGCGGACCTTTCGACGGCCGGAGCTCATGCGGTGGCTAGTTTTTACATCGATGTACATTGGCTGTAAAGAGCTGAGTGGAAGTGGACCTGCGCCGAACCCCTCCCACGCACCGGGACATAGACTCGGTCGGCGCGCACGAGGAGGCAGGGAGGTCTCGGTGGCACGGCCCAGGATCAAGGACGTCGCACGTCATGCGGGCGTTTCGGAGAAGACGGTGTCCAATGTCATCAACGACTACGCCCATGTCTCCGACCGGACCAGGCAGGTGGTGCGCGAGGCCATCGAACACCTCGGCTACCGGGTGAACCTGGCCGGCCGTCACCTGCGCAAGGGCAGAACCGGCATCATCGCGCTCGTGGTCCCGGAACTGGACATACCGTACTTCGCTGAGCTGGCCCGGCATGTCATCCGCGAGGCCGAGGAGCGGTCCCTGACCGTCCTGATCCACCAGTCCGGGGCCGACCGCGCGCACGAGCTGGCGGCGCTGGCCGGGTTCGGCTCCACCTTCGTGGACGGGATCATCCTCAGCCCGCTCGCCCTGACCGCCGACGACCTGCGCGACCGCACGGGCTTCCCGCCCACGGTGCTGCTCGGGGAGCTGCTGGAGGAGGGCGCCGACCATGTGGCCATCGACAACGAGGGTGCCGCGCGCGAGGCGACCCGCCATCTGATCGGGCTCGGGCGCCGCGCGATACTCGCCCTCGGCGGGCTCGACGACCCGGGTCTGGGGACGGCCCAGGCCCGCACCCGGGGCTATCGCGCCGCTCTGGCGGAGGCCGGCCTCCCCTATGATCCGGCCGCGCTGCTGCCGGTCGGCTCCTTCCGGATGCCCGACGGTGCGCGGGCCGTGGCGCGGGCGCTCCAGGGGGGTGCGCGGCCCGACGCGCTGCTCTGCCTCAACGACCAGCTGGCACTCGGTGCGTTGCGCGCCCTGCACGAGCACGGGGTCAGGGTGCCCGAGGACGTCGCCGTGCTCGGCTTCGACGACGTGGAGGGCGGGCGGTTCAGCGTCCCGACGCTGAGTACGGTGGCCCCGGACAAGGCGGCGGTGGCCAAGGTCGCCGTACACCTGCTCCAGCACCGCATCGAGGAGGCCACGGCTCCGGACGGCGTCGAGTCGGGGGTGCAGGCGCCACAGGACCGCATCGTGGCCCACCGACTCGTCCTGAGGGAGAGCACGGAGGGCCACGGGCGGGCCTGACGGACCGGTGCCGGCCGGCCGGGGAAGGGGTCAGTTCGTGTAGACCTCGGCCCGGTCGACACTCACGAAGGACGCCCCGGACTGGGCGTTGTGCTCCCCCGTCACCCTGATCCGCAGAGTGTGGCCGCCGTTCGCGAGCCGTGGGCTCACGTACTGCACCGCCTCACCGACGCGGATCGGGTTGTGGAGGTCCACCCGCTGCTCGGGCCCGCCGTCGATGCTGACGGCCGCGTAGCCGTTGCCGGTGTCCTTCACGGAGAGCAGGGCGATCCGGGTGCCCGTGAAGGAGAAGGTGGCCGTGGCGCCGGCCCGGTCGCTGAAGTGGTCGTCGCTCCAGAAGCACTGCGTGGCGCAGCCCGTCCCGGAGTTCCAGGCGCCGGTGTAGGTGACGCTCCCCGGGCCGCCGGCGCGGCCGTCGTCGTTGATCCAGTAGTTGCCGGAGCCGGGGTCGCCGGAGGGCAGGTCCTGGGTGGCGCCCATCGCGAGCGGACGGCCGAAGTCGGGGGTGCCGTCGGCCCGCCAGGTGAACTTCTGCGCCCGGGTGGTGCGGTTGGTGTACGTGTTCACCGAAGTGGTCTTGGCGTGGTAGACGATCCAGTCCTCGGTCCCGTCCGGGGAGGTGAAGAAGGCGTGGTGGCCGGGCCCGAACACGCCCCGGTCGTCCGCCCGCGAGAACACCGCTCCCTGGTGCTGCCGCCAGTTCCCCGGCACCAGCGGGTCGGCGTCCAGCGGCATCGACATCATCCAGACCTGGTAGTCGGGCTTGCCCGTGTCGCAGGTGGAGTACGTCATCCACGCGCGGCCGTTGCGGTAGAGGAACTCGGGGCCCTCCCGCACCTCGGGGCAGCCGCCCGCGGCGTCGATCGCGACAGCGTCGCCGGAGACGGTGTACGGGTTGGACATCGGGGCGATGTTGATCCCGTTGTGCTGGTACTGGTTGATGCCGCTGTAGGCGAGGTAGAGCCGGCCGCCGAGTTGCAGGATGCCCGCGTCGATGGCGAAGTCGTCGGCGTGGTTGGGCGGGGCGAGCTCGGCCTTGTAGTGGTAGGGACCGGCCGGGTCGTCGCGTTCCGACTCCAGGACGTACAGCCGGTGGTGGTCGTCGACGCCGTCGTCGGCCGTGTAGTAGAGGTACCAGCGGTCGCCGAAGCGGTAGAACTCCGGGGCCCAGATGTTGCGGTTGCGGGACGGGGCGGTGTCCGTCCACACCGTGACCGGGTCGGCGGTCATCAGCGTGCCCAGGGACGGTGAGCGCCACATCCTGATGCTGTCGCCCTGGGTGGTGGTGAGGTAGTAGTTCCCGTTCCAGTGCGTCACGAACGGGTCGGGTCCGGTGTTGAGCGGGTTGCGGAACGCGCCGGCGGCCGCGGCCCGGGGTTCGGATGCGGCCGGCGCCGCGGCGGACGGTGCGCCGAGTCCGGGCAGCAGGCCCACGACGAGGCCGAGCAGGGCGGCGACGAGCAGGCCCAGGCGGGCGGGCGGACGGGGTGAGGGGCCGGGAAGCACGTGGGGGTCCTCTCCACAGCTCTTTACATCGCTTTCCATCGATGTAATGACGGGCCGTCAAGATAGGGACGGCCCGCAGGGCTGTCAACAGGGCCAAAAATGGTATTCCATTTGCCGCAGACCTGTTGACGGTGCGGTTTGGCGAAAACTACGTTCTGGGCACCGGAAAGCCGCTTCCGCTTCGTGAAAGCCTCCAACTCCCCGCACCTGCACCCAGGAGTCCCGTATGACTGCCCTGGAAGACCGCCGCCCGTCCACCCGGACCGGCGGCACCCCCACCAGCTCCGGCCTCTACACGTACGACCTCGCCCCGACGAAGCGGGAAGGGCGCCGCTGGGGCGCCTACAACGTCTTCACCCTGTGGGCCAACGACGTGCACAGCCTCGGCAACTACGCCTTCGCCATCGGACTGTTCGCCCTCGGGCTGAACGTGTGGGGCATCCTCGCGGCCTTCGCGCTCGCCTCGGTCCTGCTCTTCCTCCTGCTCACGCTGTCCGGGTTCATGGGCCACAAGACGGGCGTCCCGTTCCCCGTCATGAGCCGCATCGCCTTCGGCATCAGAGGAGCCAAGGTTCCGGCCGCCGTCCGAGGTGCCGTCGCCATCGCCTGGTTTGGTATCCAGACTTATCTGGCCTCCGCCGTGCTGAGCACTCTCCTGGTGGCCATGTTCCCCTCCCTGGCCTCCCTGGACACGAACTCCCTGCTCGGCCAGTCGACGCTCGGCTGGATCACCTTCCTGGCGCTGTGGGCCGTCCAGGTGCTCATCGTCAGCTACGGGATGCAGATGATCCGCCGGTACATGGCCTTCGCCGCCCCCACCACGCTGCTCACCATGTGTGCGCTGGCGGTGTGGATGTTCGTCCGGGCGGACGGCTCGGTCTCCGTGTCCGTCGGCGATCCGCTCACCGGCGGCGCCATGTGGCTCCAGGTCTTCCAGGCCGCGGCCCTGTGGGTGGTCATCTACGGGACGTTCGTACTCAACTTCTGCGACTTCACCAGGTCCGCGCGCAGCCGCGGGTCCATCGTCCGCGGCAACGTGATCGGCATCCCGCTGAACATGCTCTTCTTCGCCGTCATCGTGGCGGTCCTCAGCGGGGCGCAGTTCACCCTCGACGGGCACGTCATCACCAGCCCGACGGACATCGTCAGGACCATCCCCAACATGTTCCTGCTGGCCGTCGCCTCGCTCTGCCTCATCGCCCTCACGGTGGCGGTGAACCTGCTGGCCAACTTCGTCGCGCCCATCTACGCCCTGGTCAACCTCTTCCCGCAGCGGCTCGACTTCCGCCGCGCGGGTCTGGTGAGCGCGGTCCTGGGCCTGGTGATCACGCCCTGGAACCTCTACAACAGCCCGGTCGTCGTGAACTACTTCCTCGGTGGGCTCGGCGCGCTGCTCGGGCCGCTGTTCGGCGTGATCATGGCGGACTACTGGCTGCTGCGGAAGTCCCGCGTGAACGTACCGGCCCTCTACACGGAGGACG
This sequence comes from Streptomyces sp. NPDC093065, assembly GCF_044754585.1. Lineage (NCBI taxonomy): Bacteria > Bacillati > Actinomycetota > Actinomycetes > Kitasatosporales > Streptomycetaceae > Streptomyces > Streptomyces sp. NPDC093065. Next base: position 343,139 of record NZ_JBIVPJ010000004.1, read on the forward strand.
CCGGCGCCGAGTACCACTACCGCCGCGGCTACAACCCGCGTGCCGTCGCCGCCTTCGTCCCCGGCGCCGCCATCGCCGTCGTCGTCGCCCTCGTCCCCTTCTTCCACGCCGCGGCCGGCTTCTCCTGGTTCGTCGGCGCGATCATCGCCGCGGCGGTGTACGCGGTCGTCGCCGACCGTGCCGCGCCGATCCGCGACGTGGACGGCGAGGCCATCGCCGTCGCCGCCGAATAGCCCCGCACCGCCCGCCCCCGCCCCGTCGCGGGACACTCCGTCCGAGCAGAAGGCCCAGGCCCCCATGCGCATCCTCGTGGTCAACGTCAACACCACGCAGTCCATCACCGACGCGATCGGCAAGCAGGCCGCCGACGCCGCGTCCCCCGGCACCGAGATCGTGCCGCTGACGCCGGCCTTCGGCGCGGAGTCCGTCGAGGGCAACTACGAGAGCTACCTCGCCGCGGTCGCGGTGACGGAGGCCGTCCGCGCCCATCCGGAACCGTTCGACGCGGTGGTCCAGGCCGGGTACGGCGAACACGGGCGTGAGGGGCTCCAGGAACTGCTCGACGTGCCCGTCGTCGACATCACCGAGGCGGCGGCGAGCACCGCGCAGTACCTGGGCCGCCGGTATTCCGTCGTCACGACCCTCGACCGTACGGTCCCCCTGATCGAGGAACGGCTGGAGGTGGCCGGACTGATCGCCAGGTGTGCCTCGGTGCGGGCCAGCGGGCTCGCCGTGCTCGAACTGGAGCGGGACGAGCAGGCCGCCGTGGACGCCATCACCGAGCAGGCCGCCCGCGCGGTCGAGGACGACCGGGCCGAGGTGATCTGCCTGGGCTGCGGAGGCATGGCCGGTCTCGCCGAACGCGTGGTGGAGGGTACGGGTGTCCCCGTGGTCGACGGGGTGGCCGCCGCCGTGACGGTCGCGGAGTCCCTGGTCCGGCTCGGCCTGTCCACGTCCAAGGTGCGCACCTACGCCCGCCCGCGTCCCAAGCGGATCGTCAACTGGCCCCCGCGGGCGGGCTGACCCGTCGCCGCGCCGTCCCGCCCCGGCCGCCCGCGGCCTCCGGGGTATTCTGACGGGCCGCCCGACCGCCGCTCCGCACGGCGCGGTCGGCGTGCCGGGAACGGGAAGACACACGAGGGACGGCGATGGCTGCGTCAGAGGGCTTCATGCCCGAGTCCGAGCGGGTCACGCGGCGATTGCGCGACGAGATCATCGACGGTGTGCGGGGCCCGGGCAGCCGCCTGGTCGAGCGGGAGCTGGCCGAGTCCCTCGGCGTCAGCCGGCTCCCCGTCCGCGAGGCCCTGAAGATCCTGGTCTCGGAGGGTCTGGTGACACCGAGGCCGCGGAGCTGGGCGGTGGTGCGGGAGTTCACCACGAGCGACATCGCCGACCTGGACGAGGTCCGCTCGGGCCTGGAGACCCTGGGGTTCCGGCTCGCCGCCCAACGGCACACGCGGGAGGGGCTGGAGCGGCTGCGCGCCACGGTGGACGCCGAGCTCGACGCGGCCCGTGCGAACGACGCGGTCCGGGCCCGCCGGGCGGCCGCCGACTTCCACGAGACCGTGGTCTCCCTGGCCGCCAACGAGCTGCTCAACGAGCTGGAGCGGGTCCTGCGCAGCCGGCTGCGCTGGCTCCTGGGCCAGCACGACGACCTGCTCGCCGTCGCCCTGGAGCACGAGGCGCTCTACCAGGCCATCGCGGCACGCGATGTGGACCGCGTCCAGGAACTGGTACTCCGTCATCTGGCGACGAGCCGCAGCGCGGCCCTGGGCCACCACGCTCAGGAGCGGTCCTGAGTCCGTGGCGGGGCAGCCGCCCCTGACGGTCCCCCGCGCGCACTGGAGTCTGCCGCCGGTGCCCTCAGGCGAGCACGGCCTCCCAGGTGTCGACCGCGAAGTGGAGCGTCATGCCGTGGCGCTCGTACAGCCGCGGGGCGCCCGTCGCGTTGGCGGTGTCGACGCCGAGGCCCACCGTGTCCCGGCCCCGCGCGGCGAAGTGCGCGAAGGCGTGGCGCAGGAGGAGGCCGCCCAGGCCCCGGCCCCGGGCCTCCCGCAGCACCCCGATGCTGCGAATCCAGCCCATGGCCTCGCGGTCGTCCCGGGCCAGCAGGAATCCGGCGTCGCCCAGGTCGTCGGTGCCGGCGATCCACACCAGGGACCAGTCCAGCGCCTCGGCGCCGATGTCGTCCAGCCACTGCCTGTACTCGCGCGGCTGGAAGCCGAAGTGCTGTGCGAACGACCGCTGGTGCAGCTCGTGCACCTTCACGCGGTCCGCCTCCGTGGCGCACGCCCGCATCCGCACGCCCGCCGGGGCCGCGGGCAGGCGGTCGGCCGCCGGGTCCAGTGTGCGGCGCAGTACGTGGTGGGTGCGCACGACGCTCCAGCCGCGCTCGGTGAGGAGCGCGGTGTCGGTGGTGGGCCGGGAGTTGAGGTGGAGGTGGACGACGGCGCGCTCCGCTCCGTTCGCCCGCGCCACGGCCAGGGCGCGGGTCTCCATGGCCACCAGCACGCGCAGCCCGGACTGCTGGTGGTCGGGCAGCACGTAGTGGTCGATGTCGACGCGCTCCCCGCCGGACTCGTCCCACAGCAGCCCGTACGCCACCGGCCGGCCGCCGTCGAGGGCGAGCCACGAGTCCCGGGCCGGGTCCGTGCGCGGGTGCTTCAGGTCGGCTTCGACGGTGTGCTGGTCGGTCTCGGGCCGGCCGATCTCGATCCGGTCTATCTCGTTGAGGAGTCCGGTGATGGCGGGGGCGTCGGCGAGCGTGGCCGGCCGCAGGTCGGCAGGGGGCATGAGAAGCAGGGTCGGGGACCGCGGTGGGTGACCGCAACGGATTTGTTCTCAAGACGTAGGACGGCGAACCGGGGGCATACGGATGGCCCGAGGCCCTCTCCCCCGCCGACTTACGGGAGTTCCCTGTGACGCCGAGCCTGCGCACCGCGCGCGCGTGCCGTGCCGCCGCCGTACTCCTTCTCGCCGCCGCCGGGTACGCGGCCGCCCACCATCCCTGGCTCGCCCTGCCCGGCCTGTACGCCGCCGCCGTGTTCGCCTGGTGCGCCGCGCGTGAGAGTGCCCTGCACCGGCGCGCCCTCGCCCTGGCACTGCGGGCCGAGCACCTCGCCCGTCCCCGCCCGCGCCGGCGGCTCGGTGCGGGTCTCGAACCGTGCTGCGCGTTCTGGCGGCACTCCTACGGCGCCGTGCACGGCCCGGAGTGCACCGGCCCCGCCGTCCGCGTCCCCGTCCACGACGACTGCTGCGAGCGGTGGTGGACCTCTGTGGGCACACGGCACGACGCGTCCTGCCGCCGGCACACCGGCGCCCCGGACCAGGACCGGGCCCGTCCGGCGCCCCAGTAGCGGCGGACCGCCAAGCCGCTTTGCCTTTTCTTTGCCTTTCGGGAACCCGCTGGTTCCCGGGTGCGTTCATCGTGGTGACCGCGGGAGATCGCGGCCGAGGACAGACCGATACCAGCGACAGAAGCCGGGGTGGCACGAGTGGCGATGTGGGACAAGATCAAGGACCAGGCCAAGACCTTCCAGCAGTCCCAGGGCACTCGGGGAGGGGGCGGCTCCGGACAGGGGCCGCACGGACCTCTGGGGGGCGGCAGGCCGGGCTCGTCCTCCGGCGGTTCCAGGGCCCAGCTGATCGGGATGTTCAAGTCCCAGCTCGCCTCGGCCAAGAACGAACTCAAGAGCGGCGCCTACCGGGACGCCAGCATGGCCATGTGCGCGCTGGTCGCCGCCGCGGACGGACGGGTGGAGCCGTCGGAGCGGCAGCGCGTGGAGGAGCTGATCGTCTCCAACGAGGTCCTGCAGAACTTCCCGGCGGACCAGCTCCGCCAGCGGTTCAACCAGCACGTGGACCGGCTCCTCGGCAACTTCGAGCAGGGCAGGGCCGAGGCGCTGCAGGTGATCGCCAAGGCCGCCAAGAAGCCCGCGGAGGCCCGTGCGGTCGTCCAGACCGGCATGGTCGTCGCCGGGGCCGACGGCTCCTTCGAGCAGTCCGAGCAGTACGCGGTCCGCGAGGCGTGCACGGCGCTCGGAATCCCGTCCTCGGAGTTCGGCGTCTGAGTACCCGTCAGCCTCGGCGCCGGTGCGCCGCGACGCGCTCGCGGGTCGCGCAGCGGCGTGAGCAGTAGCGGCGCTCCGGACCGCTGCCCTGGCTGATGAAGACGTTGCGGCAGGCACCGGACGCACAGCACCTGCCGGGTGGGCGCTGGCGGTCCCAGACCAGGACGGCCAGCGCCATGCAGGACGAGGCCAGGAACCATTCCGGCCACGGCGCGTCGTCACCGCCGTCGAGGTGGGGGTGCCAGGGCGTCCCGCCCTTGTGGGACGTCAGCCGGAGCGCCCCCGTGTGCGCCTCGAGGAGGCGGTTCAGGACGTGCGCGGCGGCGTCTGCGGAGTCCGCCGCGAAGACCTCCCGCAGCAGGACGGCTGCCGCGCGCATCCCGTCGACATCCGTGGAGGTGAGGGCGACGGGACCGCTCTCGCCGTATGCGCGCAGCACGTCGGCGACCGCGTCGGGCTCGGGGGCGGAGCCGGGGCCGGGAGGGCCGCCCGAGAGCACGTTGACGAGGGCGGCGGTGCGCCGCGCCGTGGACAGCACGGAGTGCCTGGTGGACCAGTCGCCTTCGGGAGGATCGGCGGAGCCGGGAGCAGTGGGAGGAGCGGCACGAGAGGGCATCGGCCGAATGTAACGCATATTGCGGAGTTTTGAGTTACCTCCGTAACGTCGGCCCGGTGCCGAAGCCTTACTCCGTACGCTCCTACCTGGCCGGGGCCATGGCGGCGCGCGCCGGCGACGAGATGTCGGGTCCCGCGCTGCTGCTGGCCGGGCTCGCCCTCACCGGATCGGCGACGGGCGCGTCGTCGCTGCTCGCGGGCATCACGGTCGCCGCCGCGGCCGGTGGACCGGTGCTCGGGGCCCTCTTGGACCGTGCGGTGCAGCCGGGCCGCCTCCTGGCCTGCGCGCTCGCGCTGTACGCGGCGGGTCTGACCGCGATCCTCGCGGGGCTCGGCCGCCTTCCGACGGCCTGCACCGTGCTGCTCGCGGTGGTCACGGGGCTGCTCGGTCCGGCGCTGTCGGGCGGCTGGACCGCGCAGCTCCCCCGGGTGGCGGCGAAGGAGCGGCTGTCCAGGGCCAACGCGCTGGACGCGATGACCTTCGGCGCGGCGAGCCTGGCGGGTCCGGCTCTCGCGGGCGGCGCGGCCGAGGCGCTGGGTGCCTCCACGGGGGTCGTGGTCGCCGCGGCACTGGTCGCCGCAGCCGTGCCGGTCGCGTGGCGGCTGCCCGCGCGCACCGGCACGGCCCCGCAGCGACGGCAGGCACCCGTGGCCGTCGCTCTCGCCGCCGGGTTCCGCGTCATCGTCCGGCGCCCGCCGCTGGCACGGGCGACCCTCGTCTCGGTCGTCTGCTGCGCGGCGCAGGGCATGCTGACGGCCTGCGTCCCGCTGCTGGGCGCGCGGGTTCTCGGCGGGGCCGGGCGCGGAGCCCTGCTGTTCGCCTGCGCGGCGGTCTCGTCCCTGGCGGCCAACGCGGTCCTCGCGCGGCATCCGCGCGCCGTCGCCCCGGACACGATCGTCCGGCTCGCGGCGCTGGTCCAGGCCGCGGCACTGGCCCTGGCGGCGACGGGCCGGCCGGCCGCGCTCCTCGTGGCCGCACTCGTCCTCGGCATCGGCGAGGGTCCGCAGCTCACCGCGCTCTTCGCGGTGCGCCACCGGGAGTCCCCCGAGCACCTGCGCGGCCAGATCTTCACCACCGGGGCGAGCCTCAAGATCACCGCCTTCGCCCTGGGGGCGGCCGTCGCGGGGCCCCTGGCCACGTGGTCGCTGCCGGGCGCTCTGCTGACGGCGGCGGGCACGGCGGCGGGAGCGGCGCTCGTCGGCCGGGAAAGCGGTTGACGGCCGTGCGCGTCGAAGGGTCGGATGAGGCCCATGAGTTCAGGGCAGGGGCGCCGGGGCCCGTACGACCTCGACGACCGTCTCGTACGGCGGCTGCTGGAAGGCCGGTTCCCGCACTGGGCGGGGCTGCCCCTGAGGCGCCACCCCTCCGGCGGCACGGTCAACGCGATGTACCGGCTGGGCGAGGACATGGTCGTCCGGCTGCCGCTGGTCGGGGGCGGCGTGGCGGACGTGGCGACGGAGCGGGAGTGGCTGCCCCGGCTGTCGCCCCTGCTGCCCACCGCCGTGCCCGAGGTGCTCGGGGAAGGCGAGCCGGCCGAGGGCTACCCGTGGCCCTGGTCGGTCTACCGGTGGCTGCCCGGCGAGATCCCCGAGGCCGGGGGGGCTGACGGATCCGGTGTCGCTGGCGGAGGATCTGGCCGGGTTCGTGACGGCGATGCGGAGCATCACCCTGCCTCACGCGCCGAAGGCGTACCGGGGCGGGCCGCTCGCCACGCTCGACGAGTCGACGCGGGCCGCGCTCGGCGAACTGCGCGCCCTGCCCGGGGAGGGCGTCGACTGCGACGCGCTGACCGAGGTGTGGCAGGACGCGCTGGACTCCCCGGCCTGGGACGGGCCGCCCCGCTGGCTGCACGCGGACCTGATGCCGGGCAACCTGCTGGTGACCGGCGGCAGACTCACCGGGGTGATCGACTTCGGGTGCATGGGCGTGGGCGATCCGGCCTGCGACCTCTTCCCGGCGTGGAACCTGTTGCCGGCCGGCGCGAGGGAGGTCTTCCGGGAGGCACTCGGCGTGGACGCGGCGACCTGGCGGCGCGGCCGGGGCCGCACCCTCTCCCAGGCGCTGATCGCCCTGCCGCACTACCGGAGGACCAACCCCGCGATGGCCGGAAACGCCCGTCATGTGATCCGGGCGGTGCTGGCGGAGAGAGGCTAGGGCGCGATCCCGACGCCCTCGATCCTGCTCCACGCCCTCTCCTGCGCGGCCGTCATGGCGGGCCAGGTGAGGCCGCCCGGCCGGGGCCGCACCCGGGAGGCGTACGGCGAGGGGTGGAAGCCGGGGTCGTAGAAGCAGCCGTCGCCGTAGGTCGCGTCGAAGGTGTCGCAGGAGGCGGCGATCGAACGCGGGCTCGGCTTGCGGCCGGTGCGGGCCCAGGTGTCCAGCGCCGAGAGGGAGTTGGCGTACTCGGAGTCGCTCAGCGCGCTGTGCTCGTGCTCGTCCGTGAACGTCTGGACGAGGTTCCCGTCCCGGCCGGCCCCCCGGAGTGTGGCCCGGTAGGCCGCCTCGTGCTCCACGAAGGCCGTCGGGTCGTCGATGGCGTGCAGGGTGAGGACGGGGAGGGAGACCCTGCCGGTGAGGTCGCTGTCCAAGGACAGGTCCCGGCGTGCGGTGCGGTCGGCCGAGAAGCGCTCGACACCGGCGTTGAGCGCCTTGTCGTCGTGCGAACCCGTGTAGCGCACCCCCCGGTTGCTCCAGGGGTTCCGGCCGTCGAGCCGGTCGGTCACGATGTCCCGGAAGGTGAAGGTGGCGAACCGCAGATGCGACTCCAGGGTGCGCTCCGGGATGCCGGTGACGGCGAGGATGTCGTCGAGGTTGCGCTGCTGCAGCGCGGTGCGGTCCGCCGGGTCGGAGGCGTAGCCCGTGCACTCCTGGAGGCGCGAGCGCAGCCCGGCGGTCGTCATGGTGGAGCCGGGGCGCAGGCCCTGCCACAACGGGTACTGCGGCTCGGTCGGGCGCGGGTGGTTGTGGCAGTAGTACTGGTAGACCACCCGCAGGTCCACGCGGTAGTCGTAGCCACGCGAGCCGCCGCCGAGGACGCCGCTGGTCAGGAGCACCCCGTCGTAGGCGCCGGGCCGCCGGCCGTAGGTCTCGGCGACCTTGGCGGCGACGTTCCCGCCCCAGGACTGGCCGTGCAGGTAGGTGTGTTCCGGCCGGCCGAAACGGTCGGTGAACAGGCGGCGTACGTTCTCGGTGTCCGCCGCCGCCATGCGGGCCCCGTAGCCGCCGCGCCGGTAGGAGGAGCCGGCCCAGGCGTATCCCTGGTCGACCATCACCGCCCAGCGTTCCAGGTCCTCGGTGCTGCGGGACGGGTCGGAGGCGTCGCCGAGGTCGGGGCCGCCGTGCGCGTGCACGACGAGGGATCCGTTCCAGCGGTGGGGCACGGCCATCGTGTAGAAGGCGCCGTCGGCGTCCTGGCCGGTGTAGCAGGTGGCCTTGTCCGCGAGGGCGGGCGGGCAGTCGGCGGCCACCGGCCGCCCGCCCGCGGGCTGTTCCGCGCTCCGCGCGGGAGCGGCGGAGACATTGCCTGCGGTGCCGAGGAGGACGGCGGCGAGCACGGCGGCCACCACCGCCGGGCGGCTTCTGCGGCGGGCGGGCCCGGCGTCGTGCGCGGGAGCGTGGAGTGTGGGCAAGGTGCGGCTCCTGTACGTGCTCTGCTGCTGGGGAACGGCGCGAAGTTGCGCTGCGAGCAGGGATGTTAGGAACACGACGGAGCCGGAGCCACCCCTTCCGCCGTTGCGTTCATAGTGTTCGCCCGCCTCCGCCGGGCCGGACGCTCCCGCATTCCTGCGTGGCCTCTTGACGCCCCATTGGTCTCTACCTATCGTCACGGCCCAGTCGAACGTTCAGAAAGACATTCAGCGTTCACATACACGAACGGATGGACCCCCCACATGTCCTCTGCTCCCACGCGCAGTCACCGCAGATCCCGCACCGCGCTCCTCGCGGCCCTCACCGCCGCCCTCGTCGGCACCCTGCTCGCCGGCCCGGGCTCGACCGCTCCCCGCGCGGACGCCGCACCGGCCGCATTCACGCACCCCGGGGTCACCGTCTCCCGGGGCCAGCTCGACTTCGTCCGCGCCGAGGTCCAGGCCGGGGCCCAGCCCTGGAAGGGCGCCTTCGACCAGATGATGGCGAGCCGGTACGCCGACCTGAACCGCACACCGAAGCCGCGCGCGGTGGTCGAGTGCGGCTCCTACTCCAACCCCAACTACGGCTGCACCGACGAGCGCGAGGACGCGATCGCGGCCTACACCAACGCGCTGGCCTGGTACGTCACCCGTGACGAGCGCTACGCCCGCAAGTCCATCGAGCTGATGGACGCCTGGTCCGCCGTGATCCGCGACCACACCAACAGCAACGCGCCGCTGCAGACCGGCTGGGCGGGCTCCTCGTGGCCCAGGGCCGCCGAGATCATCAAGTACACGTACGGCGGCACCTGGGCGAACTCGGGCCGCTTCGCCACCATGCTCCGCGACGTCTATCTGCCCAAGATCATCAACGGCTCCAACTCCAACGGCAACTGGGAGCTGACGATGATGGAGGCGGCCGTCGGCATCTCCGTCTTCCTGGAGGACAAGGCGTCCTACGACAAGGCGATGGGCAAGTTCCGCACCCGCACGGCCGCGTACGTCTACCTGGAGTCCGACGGCGCCCTGCCCAGGACGGTGCCGAGCCAGAACCTCAACACCCGGGACAAGATCGTCGGTTACTGGCAGGGCCAGTCCACCTTCGTCACCGGCCTCACCCAGGAGACCTGCCGGGACTTCACCCACACCGGATACGGCATCTCGTCCATCTCGCACGTCGCCGAGACCAGCCGGATCCAGGGCCAGGACCTCTACGGCACCGACGTCGGCGAGCGGCTGCGGCAGGCGCTCGGCTTCCAGGCGAAGTACCAGCAGGGCGCGGGTGCGCCGAGCTGGCTGTGCGGGGGACGGCTCAACCTCGGCCTGGGACCGGTGACCGAGGTCGGCTACAACGCCATGCACAACCGCCTCGGCTTCGCCATGACCAACACCCAGGCCCTCACCGAGCGCACCCGCCCCTCCGGCACGAACAACCTCTTCGTCGCCTGGGAGACCCTCACCCACGGCGACAACCCCGCCTGAGGGCGCGCGGGCCGCGCCGGGGTCAGCTGTCGTAGTCCACGGTCAGCTTCTCGGAGACCGGGTACGACTGGCAGGTCAGGACGTAGCCCGCGTCGACCTCCGCCGCCTCGAGCGCGTAGTTGCGGCGCATGTCGACACTGCCGTCGGTGACCAGGGCCCGGCAGGTTCCGCAGACCCCGCCCTTGCAGGCGAAGGGCAGGTCGGGGCGGGTCTGCTGGGCCCCGTCGAGGATCGACCGCTCGCGGGAGAGCGGGGAGGTCGTGGAGCGGCCGTCCAGGGTGACGGTGACCTCGCTGACGGGCCCCTCGGGGCCGCTCTCCTCGTGGCGGACCTCCCGGACGGGCTCGTCGTCGGCGTAGAACAGCTCCCGGTGGACGCGCTCCGCCGGGACGCCGAGGCCGGCCAGGACCTGCTGGGCGTCGGCGACCATGCCCTGCGGGCCGCACAGCCACCAGTGGTCCGCGCGCTCCACGTCCAGCAGGGAGCCGATGAGCGCCGAGAGCCGTCCGGCGTCCAGGCGACCGGAGAGCACCTCGGCCTCGCGGGGCTCGCGGGAGAGCACGTGGGCGAGGTGGAAGCGGGTCGGGTGGAGGTCCTTCAGGTCGGCCAGCTCGTCGGCGAACATCACCGTGTCCGTGCGGCGGTTGCCGTAGAAGAGGGTGACGGTGGAGCGGTCGTCGGCGGCGAGCACCGACTCGGCGATGGAGACCATCGGGGTGATGCCCGAGCCGGCCGCGATCAGCACGTGGTGGCCGGGGGAGGTCAGGTCGGGAGTGAAGAGGCCGGTGGGAGCCATCACCTCCACGGTGTCGCCCGGCCGCACGTCCTCGACCAGCCACGCCGAGAACAGTCCGCCGGGCACCACCCGCACCCCGATGCGCGGCGCCGCACCGGCCGGTGCGCAGATCGAGTAGGAGCGGCGCTCGTCCCGGCCGTCCACCTCGCGCCGCAGGGTGAGCGACTGTCCGGGCGCGAAGGCGAACTCCCCGGCCAGCTCGTCGGGGATCTCGAAGCTCACGGCCGCGGCGTCCGCGCACAGCCGCTCGACGGCGGCGACGCGCAGGGTGTGGAAGGCGGGCCGGCGGCGGGTGCGGACGGGGGCCGCCGGGACGGGGGCGGTCGGGGCCATCAGATCTCCTTGACGTACTCGAACGGCTCGCGGCAGGCCCGGCAGCGCCACAGCGCCTTGCAGGACGTGGCGGCGAAGCGGGAGGTCTCCTCGGTGTCCGCCGACCCGCAGCGGGGGCAGGGCACCGCAGGCCGGGTGGGCGACAGGACCAGGGAGACCGGACCGCTGGGTGCGGCTCCGGGCGGGGCGATGCCGTGCTCCGCGAGCTTCAGGCGGCCGGACTCGGTGATCCAGTCGCTGGTCCAGGGCGGGTCCAGGACGGTGCGGATCTCCACGCGCGGGTACCCCGCCTCGCGCAGCCGCGCGGCGACGTCCGCCCGCATCTCCGCCATGGCGGGGCAGCCCGAGTAGGTGGGGGTCAGGCTCGCGACCACGGTGCCGTCCCCCGAGACCTCGACGTCGCGCAGGACGCCGAGGTCGGCGAGGGTCAGCATGGGCAGCTCGGGGTCGGGCACCTGCTCGGCCACGTGCCGGGCGCGGCGGGCGTCCAGGAGTGCGGGGCCCCGGCTCACCATGTCGCCCCCGGGTGGGCTCGGGCGACGCCCTGCAGCTCGGTCAGGAGCGGCGCGAGGTGCTCGGTGTGCTCACCGGCGCGGCCCGAGCCGGGCAGTGGACGGTACACGGGCAGGGTCAGTCCGGCCGCCTCCGTGACCTGGCGCAGGTCGTCGGCGACCTCGTCCCGCACGTCGTACGCCGTGTGCAGCTCGCCCAGATAGGGGGCGACCTCGTCCAGAGCGGCGCGCGTCCGGCGGTGCGACTCGTCCGTCCCGTCACCCAGCCGCACGCACCACTCGGCGGCGTACTGCCGGTGGTACGTCAGCTCCTTGACGCCCTTGGCGGCGACCGCCGCGAGCACCGGGTCCGGGTGGGCCTTCAGCCGCCGGAAGTGGGCCAGGCGCCAGCTGGACAGCACCAGCAGCCGCACGACCGCGAACGCGAAGTCTCCGCCCGGCGGTTCGGCCAGGCGGACGTTGCGGAAGTCGCCGGCGTCGCGGAAGTAGGCGTAGGCGTCCTCGTCGCGGCCGGTGCCGTCGGCCTGGCCCGCGCGGGAGTACAGCAGGCGGGCCTGACCGAGCAGGTCGAGGCCGATGTTGGCCAGCGCCACCTCCTCCTCCAGCTCCGGCGCCCGGGTGACCCACTCGGCCAGCCGCTGGGCACTCACCAGGGCGTCGTCGGCCAGCGCCACGCACTCGGCGGCCAGTTCACCGGCGTCGACGCCCTCGGGCACGGTGGTGTCGACGCCGTGCAGCGGGTCCTCGAAGCCGGTGCCGTAGGCCCAGCGGGTGTCGTCCTCGTGCCCCTCGGCCAGGGTGAGGTAGACGTGGTCGTCGCTCATGCCCTGCTCCTAGATGTGGGGGACGTCGTCGGGAATGTCGTAGAAGGTCGGGTGGCGGTAGACCTTGTCGGCGCTGGGCGCGAAGAAGGGGTCCTTCTCGTCGCGGGTGGAGGCGGCGATGTGCTCGGAGCGCACCACCCAGATGCTCACGCCCTCGTTGCGCCGGGTGTAGAGGTCGCGGGCGTGGGTGAGGGCCATGGCGTCGTCGGCGGCGTGCAGCGAGCCGACGTGGACGTGGTTGAGACCGCGCTTGCCGCGTACGAAGACCTCGTACAGCGGCCAGCCCTGCTTCCCGGACTGCACGGCGCTCATGCCGCCGCTCCCTTCTTCGCGCGGGCGGCCTGCTTGGCGGCGTGGGCGGTGGCCGCCTCGCGCACCCAGGCGCCCTCCTCGTGGGCGGTGCGCCGCCGCTCCATCCGCCGGTCGTTGCAGGGCCCGTCGCCCTTGATGACGCGCATCAGCTCGTCCCAGTCGGGGGTGCCGAAGTCGTGGTGACCGCTCTCCTCGTTCCAGCGCAGCTCGGGGTCGGGCAGCGTGACGCCCAGCTTCTCGGCCTGCGGGACGGTCATGTCGACGAAGCGCCGGCGCAGCTCGTCGTTGCTGTGCCGCTTGATCTTCCAGGCCATCGACCGCGCCGAGTTGGGTGAGGCGTCGTCGGGCGGGCCGAACATCATCAGGGACGGCCACCACCAGCGGTTCACCGCGTCCTGGACCATCTCGCGCTGGGCGGCGGTGCCGCGCATCATCGTCATCAGCAGCTCGTAGCCCTGCCGCTGGTGGAAGGACTCCTCCTTGCAGATGCGCACCATCGCGCGCGCGTAGGGTCCGTAGGAGCTGCGGCACAGCGGCACCTGGTTGCAGATCGCGGCGCCGTCCACGAACCAGCCGATCACGCCGACGTCGGCGAAGCCGAGGGTCGGGTAGTTGAAGATCGACGAGTACTTCTGGCGGCCCTCGATCAGCCGCTGGGTGAGGTCCTCGCGGTCCGCCCCGAGGGTCTCGGCGGCCGAGTACAGGTACAGGCCGTGGCCGGCCTCGTCCTGGACCTTGGCGAAGAGGATCGCCTTGCGCCGCAGGGACGGCGCCCGGGTGATCCACTCGCCCTCGGGCTGCATGCCGATGATCTCCGAGTGCGCGTGCTGGGCGATCTGCCGGATCAGCGTCCTGCGGTAGCCGTCGGGCATCCAGTCCCGCGGCTCGACGCGCTGGTCGCGCGCGATCGTCGCGTCGAAGTGCTCCTGGAGTCCGTCCGGCGCGTCCGGGGGCGGCGCCTCGGCGGCGTGTGTCGTGGTCATCGTCACCAGCTTCCCAACCGACCATTCGTTCGGTATCAGTGTGACGTGTTTCCGCGCGCCGGGCAAGAGCCGGGCCGCCACCGGTCGCACTCTTGACAGCGCCGCCGCGTGGCTGGATTACTTGGCCTTGCCGCGCGCTAACCGAATGGTCGGTCGGGAGACAGGGATGGTGGGTACGGTGTCGCAGTCCACTGAGCAGACGCCCACGGAGGCGATGTTCTGCGCGGACGAGGCCTCACGGGGGCTCGGCATCGAGCTGATGGAGCACGGCGAGGGAACCGCCGTGCTCCGCATGACCGTGACCCCGGCGATGGTGAACGGGCACCGGATCGCCCACGGCGGCTTCCTCTTCCTGCTCGCCGACACCGCGTTCGCCTGCGCCTGCAACAGCCACGGCCCGGTGACCGTGGCGGCCGGCGCCGACATCGTCTTCGTCGCCCCCGCGCGCGAGGGCGACGTGCTCGTGGCCCGCGCCGAGGAGCGCGCCCGCTACGGGCGCAGCGGGATCTACGACGTGAGCGTGCGGCGCGGCGAGGAGCTGATCGCGGAGTTCCGCGGGCGCAGCCGCAGCGCGCGCGACGACGCGCCGCGGCCGGCGACGACTTCGCCCGCTGCGCCCGTGGACAGCGGAGGCGGCCGCGGCACCGGGGACGACACCGCGCGCGAGACGCCGGGCACGACGACGAAGGAGTCGCGATGAGAGTTGAGCCGACGACCGGGGCGGCCCCGGCACCCCGACCGGGCGAGCCACTCCCCCACGACCTGCTGGACGACGCCGAGCGCCTGTCCCGTGAGCAGCTCCGCGAGCTCCAGCTGGACCGGCTGCGCGCGACCCTGCGCCACGCCTACGACAACGTGGAGCTGTACCGCAAGAAGTTCGACGCCGCCGGAGTGAGCCCCGACGACTGCCGCAGCCTGGCGGACCTGTCCCGGTTCCCCTTCACCACCAAGGCGGACCTGCGGGACACCTACCCCTTCGGCATGTTCGCCGTGCCGATGTCCGAGGTGCGGCGCGTGCACGCCTCCAGCGGCACCACCGGCCGCGCCACCGTCGTCGGCTACACGGACGACGACCTGTCCATGTGGGCGGACGTCATAGCCCGTTCGATCCGCGCCGCCGGCGGCCGCCCCGGCCACAAGGTGCACATCTCCTACGGCTACGGCCTGTTCACCGGCGGCCTCGGCGCGCACTACGGCGCCGAACGCGCCGGCTGCACGGTGATCCCCGCGTCCGGCGGCATGACGGCACGTCAGGTGCAGATCATCCAGGACTTCCGTCCCGAGATCATCATGGTCACCCCGTCCTACATGCTCACCCTGCTCGACGAGTTCGAGCGGCAGGGCGTCGACCCGCGCAGCACCTCCCTCGAGGTCGGCATCTTCGGCGCCGAGCCGTGGACCGAGGAGATGCGGCGCGAGATCGAGGAGCGCATGGACATCCACGCCGTCGACATCTACGGCCTGTCCGAGGTGATCGGCCCCGGCGTTGCGCAGGAGTGCGTCGAGACCAAGGACGGGCTGCACGTCTGGGAGGACCACTTCTACCCCGAGGTGGTGGACCCGCTCACGGATGCCGTGTTGGCCGAGGGGGAGGAGGGCGAGGTCGTCTTCACCTCCCTCACCAAGGAGGCGCTCCCGGTCATCCGTTACCGCACGCGCGACCTGACCCGGCTGCTGCCCGGCACCGCGCGTCCCGCCTTCCGCCGGATGCAGAAGGTCACCGGCCGCTGCGACGACATGATCATCCTGCGCGGGGTGAACGTCTTCCCCACCCAGGTCGAGGAGATCGTGCTGCGCACGCCCGGCGTCGCCCCGCACTTCCAGATCCGGCTCACCGAACGCGGCCGCATGGACCACATGACCGTACGGGTCGAGGCCCGGCCCGACGCCGGACCCGAGCAGCGCGAGGCCGCCGCGGGGGCGATCGCCCAGGGCGTCAAGGACGGCGTGGGCGTCACCGTCGAGGTGGAGGTCGTCGAGCCGGAGACCCTGGAGCGCTCGCTCGGCAAGATCCGCCGG
The DNA here is from genome assembly GCF_044754585.1 of Streptomyces sp. NPDC093065. Taxonomy (NCBI): domain Bacteria; kingdom Bacillati; phylum Actinomycetota; class Actinomycetes; order Kitasatosporales; family Streptomycetaceae; genus Streptomyces; species Streptomyces sp. NPDC093065. The sequence goes on from NZ_JBIVPJ010000004.1 coordinate 358,712, forward strand.
GTGTGGGACCTGCGGGGTACGTGAAACGTGATCACCGACACGTCTGTTCCTCGGTCGCTCCGGTGTGCGTGAAGACACGGATGGGCAGTAAGTGCGTGATCGGGGGAGGTTGAGTAGATCCTGGGGGACATCTCGTGCGTGTGTGTGTGATCGGTGCGGGCCTGTCGGGGCTCGCGGTGGGCCACGCCCTGAAGGAGCGCGGCATCTCCTTCGTCTGCCTGGAGAAGGCGGACGACGTCGGCGGGATCTGGCGCCGGCCCGGTGCCGGCGAGCGGGGCCCGGGCTACCAGACCCTGCACCTGAACACCGCCAAGCAGCTGACGGGTTACGCGGACTTCCCGATGCCCTCCTCGTACCCGCTCTATCCGCGGCACGACCAGGTCGCCGCCTACCTGCGGTCCTTCGCCGAGTGGGCGGGCCTGCTCGGCCACGTCGAGCCGCGGACCGAGGTGGTGTCCGTGCGCCGGGACCCGGACGGCATGTGGACCGTCGTCAGCCGGGGCGCGGACGGCGCGCAGGCCTCGCGGCGGTTCGAGCAGGTGGTCGTCGCTTCGGGCCACCACACCGACCCGGCCCTGCCCGATCCCCTTCCGGCCGGTGCCGACTCCTTCGCCGGAACGATTCTTCACTCCCTCGACTACCGCGACGGCGGCGACTTCGCCGGCCGGCGCGTCGTCGTCGTGGGTCTCGGCGCCTCCGCGGTGGACATCGCGGCGGACCTCTCCCGGCACGCGGAGCGCACCCTGCTGTCCGTGCGCCGGGGACTGCACATCGTGCCCAAGCAGCTTTTCGGCATGTCGGTCGACGAGATCGCCGAAGCCCCGTGGTGGAACGAGATGTCCTTCGCCGAGCGGCGCCAGTGGGTGGAGCAGGCCCTGCTGGTGGCGCGCGGCAGGCTCTCGGACTACGGCCTGCCCGAGCCCGACCACCCGGTCTTCTCCTCCGCGACGACCCTCTCGGACGAGATCCTCAGCCGGATCCGGCACGGGGCGGTGACCCCGAAGCCCGCGATCGCCTCGTTCGACGGCGACCGGGTCGTGTTCACCGACGGCAGTGCGGAGACCGCCGACGCGGTCGTCTACTGCACCGGCTTCCACATGACCTTCCCGTTCCTGCCCGCCGGCTGCCCGGTGGCGGCGGACGGCTCGGTGGAGCTGTACCGACGGGTCGTCCCGGCGGACCGGCCCGGTCTGTACTTCGTCGGACTGGTGCGGCCGGTGGGCGCGATCACCCGCCTGGTGGAGGCCCAGGCCCAGTGGGTGGCCCGGATCGTCGACGGCGTCGCCGCACTGCCCCCGGTCCAGGAGATGCGTGAGGAGATCGGCGCGTACCTCACCGGCATCGTCCAGCGCTACGGCCGGACGGAGGGTGCCTCGATCCAGGTCGACGTGGGCCCGTACCTGGCCGAGTTCCGGGAGTCGCTGCCCGTGTAAGTGTCCCGCCGGGCGCCTCGCGCAGTCCGCGACGGCGCCCGGCCACGACCGTGACCAGGGGCTCCCGGTGGATCGCACCGGGAGCCCTGTCGTGTGCGGACGGTCCGGTCAGGGCACCGGCAGCGGTTGGCGGGCGGTCTCCACGGCCGGCGGCCGCACCGCGTACGCCTCCGAGGAGAGGTACGCCGTCACGCGCGGCGGCTGGTCCCGCTGGTGGGCCAGGGCCAGGTAGGCGATCAGGCCCACCCCGTCCTCGGGCCGCCGCTCGGTGAGGGCCGCCAGGGCGCGGTCGAGCACGGAGGCGTCCATGCCGTGGTGGCGCAGCACTCTCGACGCCCGGGCCAGGGCCTCCCCGTCGTGCCGGACGTAGTCCCTGACCGGGATGTGCAGGGTGAACCCGCTCGGCCGTGCGGTGCCGGTGTCGGTGAAGGAGTGGCAGGACAGGCCGGGCCGCCCGCCGAGCCCCGTCGCGTCCGGGCCCAGTCCCGCCGCCGTGCGGAAGAATCCCTCGACCGCCGCGGGCCCGGGACCCGAGTCCATCCGGGACAGGCGCCCGGCCTGGCCGGCGGTGAGGTTGTCGTGCCGCACGTAGACCTTCGCGCGGGGCTCCGCCCAGTCCCCGAGGTCCAGGGCGAGGAACGGGTGTCCGGCGCCCCGGGGCAGGCTGTCGAAGGCCTGCCGGTGCCCGAGCCGGTGCAGGGCCTCGCGCACCGTCGCGGCGGAACGTTCCTTCCCGCCTGCCGCCGGGTTCAGATAGACCTTGACCCCGGGTACGCCGCCGGGCCTCAGCTCCAGAGCGCACCACAGGGCGAGGGGGCCCTGCGGAGCGGCCGGCAGGAACAGGTCGCGGAGTTCGTCGAGCACGTCGGTGGCGAAGTGCCAGCGCCGCGCCATGGTCCGGATCGCCTCGAGTCCGACCCGGCCGTTGTGAGCCAGGCTGTCTGCGCCGCAGCCCGGTTCCACGAGCACCCGCATGGAGGGTGCCGCGTCCGGTCGGAAGGAGAGGGAGAACTCCACGGGGGTGTGGTCGTCGGACAGGAAGGTGCGGGTGGGCGGCGGCAGGCTCAGCGGCCGGTCGGCCACCCCGCCCAGTGACTCGGTCAGGACCTGTGCGTAGGTCTCGACATCGGCCCGGGACAGGCCGGCGACCGCCCCGAGTCTTCGCAGTTGACCACCCGTGAGGGAACCGAGCGTCGGTGTCCGCCGCGGGCCCGTGCCCGTCGGTGCGGCGGTCACCGGCGGCCCGTCCCCGGCCTGAGCCGCACAAAGCGATACCCGCCTCGGGGGGCGGGTATCAGGGGGTCCGGCGCCGGGAATGCGGCGTTCGTGGATATGTGGTCCACGACACCTCCTTTGACTCGTAAGCAACGTGAGTACCGCGTTGCTCACTACCCGTGCCGTTCAATCTTCATGCGAATGGGGCGGGTTGGGGAGGTGTTGCGCAGATCACCGTGTGAGCCAGTTGAGGAACTGGCTCCACATGCCCTTGTGTTCGGCCGGGCGGGCCTCGTTCGCCGTCTTCTCCCGCTCGGCCGCCGCGGCGGCCTGTCCCGGTTCGGCACGCCGTGCGGGGCGCATCGGGGTGAACTTGGCCGGCAGCGTGGCCAGCGCCCGGTTGAAGGGCCCCGGACGCCACGTCAGGCTGTCCTCGGGAACGGCGAGTTCGACGTCGGGCAGCTCGTTGAGCAGGTGCTCGACGGCCGTGACGGTGATGTGCCGGGCCGGTTCCTTGGACGGGCAGGCGTGCGGGCCCGCGCTCCAGGCGAGGTGCGCCCGGTTGCTGCCCGCCTGGCGGGACGCCCTGAGGGTGGGGCCGGTGTTGGCCGCGGCGAAGCTGACCAGCACGAGGTCGCCCGCCTGCAGCTGCTGTCCGGCCAGTTCGGTGTCGGCGGCCGGGTAGTGCGGGGCGTAGTTGGCCATGGGCGGGTTCTCCCACAGCGTGTCGTCGAGCGCCTCGTCGATCAGACCGCCCTCTCGCGCGTACCGCTCGTGGGTGAGCAGCCGGTGCAGGGTGTTGCCGAGGAGGTTGCGCAGGGGCTCGGCTCCCGCGCCGAGCAGCAGGGCCAGCTGGTGGACCATCTCCTCGTCGTCGAGGGCGGCCTCGTGCCGCATCAGCCAGGAGGTGACGTCGTCGCCGGGCTTGCGCCGCTTGAGCGCGACCAGCTCCCCCACCGCCTGGAAGAGGACCGCGGTGGCCTTCTCGGCGTTGACGCCGTCGAACATGCCGGAGATGCCGAACAGCACGCGGTCGCCGATGTCGGCGGGGCAGCCGAAGAGTTCGTTGAACACGAACAGCGGGAGCTGCTTGGCGTAGTCCCCGAGCAGGTCGGCCGAACCGCGGGCGGCGAACTGGGAGATGAGGTAGCCCGAGATCTGCTCGGTGCTGCGGCTCAGCCGGCGGGTGTCCACCCGCGCCATGCTGTCGGTGACCGCCTGGCGCAGCCTGAGGTGGTCGGCTCCGTCGGCGAACATGCAGTTGGGCCGGTGGGCCAGGAGCGGCGCCACCGGGCTGTCCGGGCTGACCTTGCCCTCGTTGAAGGCCCGCCAGCGGCGCGCGTCCTTGCGGAAGGTGCCGGAGTCCTGCAGCAGTTGGAGTGCTGCCGCGTAGTCCGTGACGAGGGTCGCCTCGACCCCCGGGGCGAGTTCGACGGGGGCCGCGGCCCCGTAGTGGCGCAGGTAGTCGTAGTACGCCTGCGGGTCGGCGGCGAACTCCGGCCCGTGCAGCGGCACCCGGGCACCGGAGCCGTGGGCCGGGCAGCCGGGCGGCGGCACCGGGGCGGTGTCGTGGGCGTTCATGTCTGCTCCCAGCTCCTAGCGGGTGCGGTCCAGCAAGTAGCGGACGAGGGTGGTCAGTGCGGCGGCCGAGGACTTCTCGTCGCGGGCGTCGCAGGTGACGACGGGGGTGTCATCGAGCAGGTCGAGCGCCTCGCGCAGCGCCCGCTCGTCGCGCAGCGGTGTGCCGTCGAAGTGGTTGACGGCGATGGCGTAGTCGAGCCCGTAGTGCTCGATGAGGTCGATCACGGGGAAGGAGTCCGCCAGCCGCTCGGGGTCGACCAGGACCAGGGCGCCGAGCGCGCCGCGGGCCATGTCCTCCCACATCTGCACGAAGCGCTGCTGGCCGGGGGTGCCGAAGAGGTAGAGCACGACGCGGTCGCTGATGGTCAGGCGGCCGAAGTCCATGGCGACCGTGGTGGTGGTCTTGCCCTGGACGCCCTTGAGGTCGTCGACCGGCTCGGCGGCCTGCGTCATCGTCTCCTCGGTGGACAGCGGCTCGATCTCGGAGATGGAGCCGATGAGGGTGGTCTTGCCCACCGCGAAGTGGCCGACGACGAGGATCTTGACCGCCGTCTGGGTCGCTCCCTCGCGTACGTAGTCGCGCTCACCCAAACTTGGCGCGGAGCCCATTGAGCACCTCCTCCAGGATCTCTCGGTCCGCGAGGCGGGCGCGGGCCACCGGCGGACGGGTCGTGAGGTGCCCGCCCTCCATCAGGGAGGCCAGCAGGATGCGTACGACGCCCAGCGGGAAGTGGGTGTGTCCGGCGATCTCGGCGACCGAGAGGTAGCCGGCGGAGCAGAGGTCGAGCAGGCTCTGCTCCTCGGGGGACAGCCGGGCCGGCCGCTGCTGCGGGTCGGCGGAGGCGGTGACCAGGGTGATGAGGGAGAGGTCGTCCTCGTCGGGCAGGCCGCGCCCCTTGGTGATGACGTACGGCCGTACTAATTCCGGCGCCTCGGGCTGCCAGCCGTCGTGGCCGGTCACGAGCGGGCGCCCAGGTTCTCGCGAGGCGGTGTCGTCAGCCGCTTGCCGAGCTGGGCGACGAGTTGCTGCATCCGGAAGGTGATGTCGGCCATGTCCACCTCCGGGGACGCGGAGACACCGAGGTAGGCGCCCTCGCCGGCGGAGATCAGGAAGACCCAGCCACCGTCGAACTCGACCAGGGTCTGCCGCCAGGTGTGGCCGGGGTCCTCACAGAAGAAGGCGAGGGTGCGGCTGAGCGACTGCACGCCGCTCATCGCCGCGGCGACCCGGTCGGCGTCGTCCTTGTCGAAGTCCTGCGTCCGGGCCATCAGCAGGCCGTCGGCGGATATCAGGACCGCGTGCAGGGCGCCTGGAATCTCCAGGGCGCTGTCGAGCATCCATGACAGATCGTCGTTCACGAGACCTCATGTCCTTCGCTGCTTGCACCAGGTGTTTCGCTCGTCCGGCCGGCGTCGTCCGGGCTGCCCGGCTCGGTGCCCCGGCCGGACTGCGTTCCGCGCTGGAAGGCACCCATGACCTGTGCCTGTTCGGAGTCCGAGCGGCCCGCCGCGCGCGGGGTGGACGCGCTGCCGGGCACGATGGCCATCGGCCGCTTGCGGCGGCGCCGGGGCAGGCCGTCGCCGGTCTCGGAGGAGGCGAGCGCGGCCTCCGGCCCGCCGTCCGGGACCGGCCGGGCCGTACCGCGGGCGGCCGGGGCGGGGGCGGGAGCCTTCTTCTCCGGCATCGCGGTGAGCAGTTCGTGCGGCAGCAGGACCACCGCCCGTACACCTCCGTAGGGGGAGGAGGAGTCCACCGACACCTCGAAACCGAATCGTTCGCACAGCAGGCCGATGACGGCGAAACCGAACTGCGGCGGGTTGCCGAGCCCCGCCACACCCGAGGCGCGCTCGGTGGCGAGCAGTTTGTCGGCGCGGGCCCGCTCCTCGTCGCTCATGCCGACACCGGCGTCGTCGACCACGACGCAGATGCCCTTGGGCACCGTCCGGATGTTGATCTCGACGACGGTGTCCGGGCTGGAGTAGCTGGTGGCGTTGTCGAGCAGTTCGGCGAGGGCCAGGGCGACGGGCTCGACGGCCCGGCTGGTGATGCCGAAGTCGACCTGGGAGAGGATGTCCACCCGGCGGAAGTGCCGGATGCGTCCCTGGGCGCTGCGCACCACGTCGTAGACCGATGCGGTGTCGCGCCGTCCGCCGAGCCAGCCGTCGCACAGCACGGCGATGGACTGGGCCCGCCGGCCGAACTGCGAGTTGGTGTGGTCGATCTCCAGCAGGTCCTGGAGGAGGGCCGAGTCGCCGTACTTGGTCTGCAGCCGGGAGAGCACCAGCTGCTGCTCCGCGGCGAGGCCCTGAAGGGTCCGCATGGCGGACTTCAGCACCGTCTTCGTCTCGTCCTCGGCCCGCTCCTGGGCGGCCTGCACGGACTTCCCGTAATCGCTTTCCAGCTCGGTGTAGTGATCCCTGAGCCCCTGGATCTGCTGCCGCAACGCCCGTGCCGCCCTGCGCTGGCGGTTGATGAGCACGGCGGCGGCGACGAGGGCGACGAGGGCGACCCAGAGCAAGGGGTTCCCTGTGTATTCCGTCATAAGACTCTCTTCAGGCGACTGACAGCCGGCTTGCTGAATTCCCGTCCGTGCGGGCGGTCCGGTGGACTGCCCGCACCGGGGCAGCTGTCCGGGCTGCCCTTTACGTCGGGGATGCCGTCTTTCACCCATCCGCCCGCTCCGCAAACGCGGTGATCGTATCACCGCATGATCAGGTGAATTGACGTCAAGAAGTGCCCGAACAGGACCGGTTGGGACCGGCAAACACGTGGATCGGACCGGTGGGTACAGTCGGCCACGTGAAAGATGCACAAGACACCTTCCGGCCGAGTACGGGGTCGGCTCGGGGCGGCACGGGGTGACACCGGAGGCCATGGCCGCGGTGTTCGCGGCCGGCGTGGGGGCCGGCGCCATCAACAGCGTCGTCGGCTCCGGCACCCTGATCACCTTTCCCGTGCTGCTGGCCACGGGGCTCGCGCCGGTCACCGCCACCGTCTCCAACGCGCTCGGCCTGATTCCCGGCTCCATCAGCGGGGCCATCGGCTACCGAGAGGAGCTGCGCGGGCAGCGCCGGCGCGTCCTGAAACTGGGCTGCGGAGCGCTGCTGGGCGGCCTCGCGGGCGCCACACTCCTGCTGATGCTGCCCGCCGACGCCTTCGAGACGATCGTGCCGGTCCTGGTGGGCCTGGCCCTGCTGCTGGTGGCGTTCCAGCCGCAGATCGGCAGGCTGGTCCAGCGCCGCCGGGCCCGCACCGGCACTTCGCCCCGCCGGGACGGCGGTCCGCTGCTCCTGATCGGCCTGACGCTGGCCAGCGTCTACGGCGGCTACTTCACCGCCGCCCAGGGGATCATCTACCTGTCCCTGATGGGCATGCTCCTGGACGAACCCCTGCAACGTCTCAACGGCGTCAAGAACGTCCTCTCCGCCCTCGTCAACACCGTCGCCGCGGTCTTCTTCCTCTTCGCCGCGGACTTCGAGTGGGCCGCCGTCGGGCTCCTCGCGGTCGGCTCGGGCCTCGGCGGTTACGTCGGCGCCAAGGTGGGCCGCCGCTTCAGCCCCGCGGTCCTGCGGACACTGGTCGTCACGGTCGGCACCGTCGCCCTCGTACAACTGCTGCTCCGCTAGGACCTGTTCGCTCCACGGAACACCGCGGTACGACCGGCCGGCCCCGCCCCGGGCATAACACGACGTTATGCGAAGCCGGGATTGTTCGGCCGGGCACCGGGCCCGACATGCTGTGGGCGCCCCCCCACATCATCACGCCTCCAGACGCGTGTCGTCGGAATCGAGGAGCCTTGCGAACAACGAGACTCGTCCCCGCCGTGCTGGCCGCTCTCGTGGCCGCGCTGCTGTCCGCCCTGGCGCTCGCCCCCACCGCCTCGGCGGTGGAACCCCGGCCCGGTGACGGCGGCCCCCAGCCGATCATCGGCGGCGGCTACGCGCAGAACGCGCCCTGGGCGGCCAGGCTGTTCTCCAACGGCGCCCAGACCTGCACCTCGACCATCATCTCCCCCACCTGGATCCTCACCGCCAAGCACTGCGTCAGCGGCGGCAACGTCGCCTTCCGCATCGGCAGTCTCGACCAGGGCTCCGGCGGCACGGTCGCCAATGGCGTACAGACCGTCACCAGCCCCTCGGCGGACCTCGCGCTGGTCCGGCTCGACCGCTCCGTCTCCGCGACCTACGCACAGCTCGGCCGGCCCGGCACGGTGCGGGTCGGCCAGACCGTGCAGGTCTACGGCTGGGGGGCGACCTCCCGGTGCGGCTCGGAGATCAACTGCCAGTCCCAGTACCTCAAGGTCGCCGACGTGAGCGTCACCCAGGGCTGTTACGACGCCTACTACGGCCAGGCGATATGCGCCCGTCCCATAAACGGCATCACCGCGGGCGGCGACTCCGGCGGCCCGATGACGGCCGGCGGCGTCCAGGTGGGTGTCGCCTCGACCAGCGACCGGCAGTCCACCACGGCGTACACCAACGTGACCGCCTACCGCTCCTGGATCCAGTCGGTGGCGGGCGTCTGACGCCTCCCGCCCTGCGGCGCCGGTCCTGCGCCCACCCCCTCACCGCGGAGGCAGGCGCAGGACCCCGTGCTCGTCCCTGATGTCCGTGAGCACCCGGACGACCTCGGCGTCGCGGCCCCTGGGATCCGAGGTGACCAGAGCCGCCAGGTCCCCGAGGCACTGCTTGCCGTCGGCGGGCGGCCGTTCGCAGAACAGCACGTACCCGCGGATACGGCGGATGGTCCCCGGCTCCAGTCGCCACACCCCCATGCCCGCCCCGCCGCTCGTCACGGCGTCCGGGTACGTGGCGCGCAGCGCTGACAGGACCGACGCGTCGATCCGCCGGGAGAAGGCCTGCCTCTCCTCGAAGGGCGAGACGATCCGCAGGCCGGCCGAGGCGGTGTCGACGGTGCGGTCCGCGTCCCTGCCGACCGGGTAGGACGCCACGTAGTAGGGATCGTGCGCCAGGGCGGCGAGCCGGGGGCCATGGGTGAACCGCAGGACGGCGGGCAACGTGCTCTTCGCCGCCGGGAGGTCCCGCGCCGTGCCCGGGGCCGCGATGTCGACGGTGACCCACGTCGGCGCCGCACTGGGATCCCGCTCCGCGCGGGCGGTGACCCAGCGCTGCACGCAGGCACCGACGCGGGCCAGGACGTCGTCCACCGTCTGCTCGGTCAACCGTGCCTCGATCCACGGGGCCGTCAGCCTCTCGTCCGTGGCGAGGACCGGATGCCCGCAGCCGTCGAAGGCGTCGCGCATCGCGCGCAGCTGTCCGGCCTCCCGCCTGGCCCGGTCCACCGCCTTGCGCAGGGCGTCCGTGCAGTCGGGGGCGCCGTCGCAGCGGTCCTTCGCAGCGTCCACCCGGAACCTGACGGCCGCGTCCGGGTCGTCGGCGACCGACAGGGTGACCTCCGAGCCGGTGGTCTCCGGGAACAGGATCCGGGCGTCGACGACCTCGAGTTCCCCGGGGTACGACTCCTCGGCGAGTTCCCGGGCCCGCCGTACGTCGTCGTCGGTGTCGAACGCCGAGCAGCCGGTGACGAGCAGCCCCACCAGCACGGCGACGAGCCCGCCGCCGACGCGTCCCGTCCGCCGCCGTCCGCTCCCCCGCTCAAGGCACCGACGCCCCATGGCTCCCCCTCGTGTCCCACCGACGACGCCACGATAGGAGCCGGGCCCGGCGCCGTGGATGAGTACGGGAACTCATCCGCGTCCTGAGTGCCGGCCCACCGTCCAGGAAGCGGACGGTCCGGCGGGAGCGTGGTGAGTACATCTAGTGTTCGGCGTGACCGAGAGGTGCCCCGCGCGTGAAGGAGTCACCGCATGACCGTCCAGACAGCCAGCTCCCAGGCCGACGAGGACGCGGCGGCCGTGCTGCGGCTCCAGGACGTGAGCGTGCGCCGCTTCACCACGGACCAGCTGATCCTCGACGGCGTCGAGTGGACGGTCCGGCCGGGCGAGCACTGGGCGCTGCTGGGGGCCAACGGCGCGGGGAAGACGACCCTGCTGCGGCTGCTCGGCGCGCTCATGCACCCCACCACGGGCACGGTCGAGGTCCTCGGCAGCAGGCTCGGCCGGGTGGACGTCCGTGAGCTGCGCGCGCGCATCGGCCACGTGAACTCGGCCCAGCGGGTGCCGCAGGACCTCACCGCCCACGCGGTGGTGCTCACCGGCCACAGCGGCACCGTCCAGCCCCTGTGGCGGACGTACGACGACGAGGTCCGCGTCCGGGCGCGCGAACTGCTGACCGAGCTGGGCGTCAAGGAACTGGCCGACCGGCCCTACGGGGTGTGCTCGGGCGGGCAGCGGGCGCGGGTCCTGATCGCCAGGGCGCTGATGGCCGACCCGGCCCTGCTGCTCCTGGACGAGCCGTTCAACGCGCTGGACCTGCCCTCCCGCGAGGACCTCGTCGAGGCGATGCACCAACTGGCCGAGGGGCGGCCGCAGCTGGCCACGGTGACGGTCACCCACCATCTGGAGGAACTGTTCCCGGCGGTCAGCCACGCGCTGCTGCTGCGCGAGGGCCGGATTCTGTCCCGGGGGGCGGTGGACGAGGTCCTCACCGACTCCCTGCTGACCGAATGCTTCGGCCGGGACATCACGGTGGCCCGGCGCGACGGCCGCTGGTCGGCCTATTCGGGGCGGCGCGTTTCCGGAACATGACACGGCCGCGACGGTGGCCCGCCCTGGACGTCACCGCCCGCGAACGGCCCACCGTCGGCCGGGGGTCGAGGGGGCGAGTGCGGCCCCGGGCGTATCGGAGTACGCGAGGTCCGGGGCCGCCACTCGGCTCCCCCGCCGGGGCACTGCCCGTCCACCGCCCGGGGGAAACGGGGGCGGCGGTGATCGGCCGCAAGTGCACGCCCACGGGTTACCCCGGTCAACGCGGCGCGGACGGCGGTCGTCCTCAGGCGCAGCCCCAGGCGCCCATCCCCTGAATCCGGGCCAGGCGTTCCGCCACGGCGATCTGCTCGGCGCGGCTGGCGAGGTCCGCGCGCGGGGCGTACTCGAGGCCGCCGGCCGCGATCCAGCTGGACCGCGCGAACTGCAGGCCGCCGTAGTAGCCGTTGCCGGTGTTCGCCTGCCAGTTGCCGCTGGACTCGCACGCGGCGATGGCGTCCCAGTCGGTGCGCGAGGGCGCCGACGGCGCGGCGACCGCCTGGCCGGTCGCGCCGAGGGCGGTGGCGGCGACCAGGGCCAGCGCCGCGGTGCGGATCCTGCGGCCACGCGAACCGCGCACGTCGCTCTGACGATCGTTTCGTCTACAGATCATAAGACGACTGTTACACCACGTGATCGGCCGTTGCCGCCCAAGACCACCCCGTCTTGGGCCAGTCGGGGCACCGACTCACCCCGCCCGCCGTGCGCGTGGGCGACTCGCGGGCCGCGGAGACCGTGGAGATCACGCGGAGGAGGAGAGGTGCGCGCACCCGCGTTCGGCGGCGCGCGTGGCCGGCTGTCGCGGCACCGACCGGCCGTCGAACGCCCCTCGTTCGTGTGAAGAAACGCGAGGGTGTCGTCCAGTCGGGTGACGGCCGGGCGGGTGCGTCCCCGCGCGCGCTTACGGTTTCGCGGTGACTTCGATCTCCGCTGACCCGCGCCCCCTGCGAACCGCCGACCTCGGCACGCTCGTCATCATGTCCTGGAGCCGTGAGACGCCCGACGGCGACGTCCCCTTCCTCCTCGCCTGCTCCCTCGGCGACGGGGAGGGCGGCCCGGACGCGACCCCGGCCGCCGTCGAGGGGCTGCTGAGCCGTTCCGGAATCGCGGTGGGCGGCGACACCGTCCTCGACGGCACCGTCCTGCCCGACCTGCCGGTCGGCCTGCTCGTCGTACCGGGTGCGGCGGCCCTCACCATGCCGGGCGTCAACGCCCAGTTCGTCCCCACCCCGCAGTGGCGGGCGGCGGTGGACGAGCGGGGGTACGCCTGCCTCGTCTTCGCCACCCGCCCCTGGTCCGGCGGCGAGCCCGGCGACGCCGCGGCGGTCGCCGCCTTCGCCAACCACGAGGACACGCTCTCCACGGCGGCGCAGGTCGTCCTGCCCGTGCGCAGCCTGCGGACCTGACGGCGGGCGCGCGTCCCGCTCACGGTGTGGCGGCGGGCCGGCTCACGCCATGGCGGCGGGTCTGCTCACGTCCACAACTCGCCGCTGTCGCACACCCGGGCGCCCATGTTCCGCTCCATCATCCGCAGCGCCGCGTCCGCCAGGTCGGCGTGGATGTGGGCGACCGCGTCACGCGCCACGATGACCTGCAGATGGCGGATGTGCGCGTCCAGCGCCGAGTAGAGCACGCACTGTTCGGTCACCTGCCCGCACAGCACGAGCCGGTCGATTCCCTGCTGGTGGAGCAGATAGGTCAGCGGGGTCTCGTAGAAGATCGAGTGGCGTGCCTTGACCACGAAGAGGGAGGACTCGTCCGGCTTCAGCGGCTCGACGAGCCGGGAGTGCGGGCCCGAGAGGGCCTTGTCGAGGATCTCGCCGTGGTGCGAGCGCCACTCCCCGAAGTTGTCGTTGACGTAGATCACGGGGACGCCCTGCCGCCGCGCCCGCTCCAGCAGGCCGGTCACCTGGGGCAGTACGGATTCCACGGCCGGGATCAGGGAGTCGGCGTCCTGGTGATCGTAGGTGTTGATCATGTCGATGACGATCAGCGCGGTCTTGCCCATGCCATTCAGGTTGCCACCGCGCGGCGCGGAAACCCGGCGCCACCCGCCGACCGGGGGCGGGTGGGCCGCCCGGCTCACAACGACGCCCGTCCGGACGGCTCCGTCCCGTCCTGCCCGGTCCCGGGCAGCTCCCAGGGCGCCGGTCCGCTCCCCTCGCACCAGTCGCGCAGCCACGCTCCGTCCACGCAGACTATTCCGCACCGCTCGGCGTACTCGGCCGCCGGTGCGGTGAAGTCGGTGCTGGTGACGAGGACGGCCAGGTCGGCCTCGTGCACGGTGAAGCAGGTGCCGCCGAAGCGCTGGAGGTCCTGGGAGCCGACCTTGTTGTCCTCGCTGTAGCGCTTGCACTGGATGACGACCCGCCGGCCGTCGGGCGCCACCGCCAGCACGTCGGCGCCCAGGTCGCCCGCCCCGCCCACGACCTCGACGCCGGCACAGCCGTCCCGCCGGCACAGGCCGGCTATCGCCTCCTCGAACTCGTAAGGGTCCAACTTCTCGTGCTCGACGGGGACGACTTCGGTGCTCTCCTCGCCGTGCACGTACTCCACGCATTGCGCCGCGTGCCCCTCCTCCAGTTCGTCCAGTGCCGTCGCCGTGGCCGCCGCCAGGGCGTCGGTGGTACGGAGCACCGTCCGCCCGGCGAGATGCCGGCTCCGCGCGCGCCGGCGCAGGAGGACGGCCGCGACCCCACCGAGCACCAGGACGAACAGCCAGGCCGGCCGCCGCTGCGCCACGTCGAACGCCATGCGCACCACCCACCCCACCAGGACCAGGGCGATGGCGGCGAGACCGAACGTCACGGTGGTCGCCCGGAGGTCGAAGCGACGCCCTGCGCGTCTGGCGCGGACACGGCGTTCGGGCACGGTCACGGTGGTTCCTCCCCGGGTGGCCGACATGAAGATCACGTACGCCTTGTGCCCGGCAACCACCGGTTCAGCGCCCGCTCATGACACGCCGTCGGATGGCTCATCCCAGCCGTCGGGGAATATTTCAGGCATACCTTTCGGAATATGAAGAAATGCCATGTCGTGTACCTCGTGTGCACCGCAGCGATGATCGGAACGGGACTCGGTGCGGCTCCGGCCTCCTCCGTTCCCATGACCCACCTGGTCCACCCCGGAGAGTCGATCCAGAAGGCGGTGGACGCCGCCAAGTCGGGCGACACCGTCCTCGTCACCACCGGCACCTATCGCGAGAGCGTCAAGGTGAGCACCCCCGGTCTCACCCTGCGGGGCATGGGCCGCGGCACGGTCATCGAGCCCAGCACCGAGAAGGCGGCCGACAACACGTGTGCCGAGGGCGGCAACGGCATCTGTGTGATCGGCACGAAGGACAAGAACGTCATGGGCATCACGGTCTCCGACCTCACGGTGACCGGGTTCACCCGTACCGGTGTGTTCTCCATGGCCACCGACGGGCTGACGGTGCGCAACGTGAACGCGGTGAAGAACGGCGTCTGGGGCATCGCCCAGGAGCGGTCCGTGCACGGCATCATCCGCGGCAACACCGCCCGCGACAACGGTGACGCGGGCATCTTCCTCGCCAACAACATCAAGGCCGAGGAAGGCGCCGCCGACACCGAGGGCACCCTCGTCGCGCACAACCGGCTCGAGGGCAACCGCATCGGCGTCACCGTCCGGCGCCTGCGCAACCTCGCCGTCGCGGACAACCACATCACCGGCAACTGCGCGGGCGTGTTCGTCGTCGGCGACGAGAACACCCCCAAGGCCGGCGACCTGGTCGTGCGCGACAACCAGGTCGTGCGCAACAACAAGTCCTGCCCGAAGACCGACCGGCTGGAGGCCCTCCAGGGCTCCGGCATCGTCCTGACCGGCGTCGAGAAGGTCCTGGTCGCCGACAACACGGTCGCGGGCAACGCGGGCAAGTCGTCGATGTCGGGCGGCATCGTCCTGGCCGCCAGCATGGTGGGCACCGCCAACGCGAAGAACGAGGTCAACGGCAACCGGCTGAGCAAGAACTCCCCCGCCGACCTGGTCGACGCCGGGACCGGCGACACCGCCAAGAGCAACACCTTCACTGGCAACACCTGCGGCGCCTCCAAGCCCGCGGGCCTGTGCTGAGCCGGCCGTAACCACCCGTGGACCGAAGAAGGAAGGAAAGCGGCGCATGACGACCGCACAGACTGCCCCGCCCCCGCCCATGCGGCTGAGGGAGCTCGTGTTCGGGGCGGCATGTGCCGCCGCCCTCCGCGCGGCCGCACGGCTCGGCGTCGCCGACGCGCTCGGCGACAGCCCCATGGCCGTGGAGGACCTCGCGGCCGCCGTGAAGACCGAGCCCAAGCCGCTGCGCCGGCTGCTGCGCGCCCTGACCTGCTACGGCGTCTTCACCGAGCACAGGAACGGGACGTTCGCGCACACCGACATGTCCCGCCTGCTGCGCGAGGACGACCCGCACAGCCTGCGCAACATCACCCTGTGGTGCACCGAACCGTGGACCTGGGACGCCTGGCCCCTGCTCGACGAGGCGGTGCGCACCGGCTCCAACGTCGTCGAGGGTCTGTACGGCAAGGAGTTCTTCACCTACCTCAACGAGGACGCGCCCCAGTCGGCCGAGGTCTTCAACCGTGCCATGACGACGTCCAGCCGGCAGTCGGCCCAGGACGTCGCCGCGCTCCTCGACCTGTCGGCCAGCGGCTCGGTCGCCGACATCGGCGGCGGCCAGGGGCACGTGGTGGCGAGCCTGCTGGAGAAGTACCCGGCCATGCGGGGCACCCTGCTCGACCTGCCGCGGGTGGTGGAGAACGCCGACCCCCGGCTGCGCGAGGGCGGTTCGCTCGCGGACCGCGTGCGCGTCGTGCCGGGCGACTGCCGCGAGGCCGTCCCGGTGCGGGCCGACGTGTACGTCATCAAGAACATCCTGGAGTGGGACGACGACAGCACCGCCCGCGCCCTGCGCAACGTCATGGCGGCCGGCGGCCCCGGTGCGCGGGTCGTCGTCATCGAGAACCTCGTCGACGACACCCCGTCGATGCGGTTCAGCACCGCCATGGACCTGCTGCTCCTCCTCAACGTCGGCGGTGCCAAGCACACCACCGACAGCATGGTCGGCCGGCTGACCGACGCGGGCCTCGTCATCGACGACATCCGCCCGGTCAACCCGTACCTGCACGCCTTCGACTGCACCGTGCCTGAGTGAGCTGACCAGCGGGCGCGCACGCGTCGGCCGCCGGACCGCTGTGCTGCGGTCCGGCGGCCGACGCGTGAGTGCGGGCCGGTCAGGCGTCCGGCGCGCGCCGGTCGGTGACCAGCTCCATCCGGGCCCCTTCGAGGGCGCGGACCAGTCCGCCGCCGGTCGGGAAACCGGCGTCCGTGAAGCCGTCCAGGAGGGTCGTCAGCTCGGACACCCGGCCGGGGTCCGGGAGACCGAGGGTCACCGCGGGATCGCCCCCGTGCAGATCCCCGCGCACGTCGACCAGCCGTACCACCACGTCGTCGCGCTGGAAGATCGTGCTGCACAGGACGGGGCTGGCCGGATCCTTGGCCGCCGCCTCGTCGCGCTCGGCGAGCAGCTCGGCCAGCCGCATGCCGCAGCCCGGCCGGGCCGGGTACGACAGCGCGTGCCGCTGTGCGTCGCCCCGCTGCTCCCCCGCGGTCACGTGGTGGACGGCGGGCAGCGCCGCCCGCGTGTAGAACACCCGGGCGGACTCCGGGTCGGCGAGGTCGCGGTCCTGCTCCAGGTACGGGTTGATGGCCTCCTCGACGGCCCGCACCTCGGGCTGCTCCGCCACGTGCCGCAGGGCCGCGAGCAGGTCGCCGCGCACCTCGATGGCCCGGACCACCCGGTTGCCGTGCAGGAACAGGGACGTGCGGCACAGCCGGGTGGTGTCGTCCACCCGCGGCTCGGGCGAGGCGTAGTCGGCGAGGATCTTGCCGACCGACTCCTCGCTGCCCGGCTTCACCGTGAAGGTGAGCGCGTGCCGGATGACGCCGTCGCCGACGCGGGGCGACGCCTGCAGCCCGCCCCGGGCGGGTTCGGCACCGCTGGCCTGGTGGCCGGTCTCGCGGACCACGTGGAAGCGGAGCGACCTGGTGTCCCGCACACAGCTGTGCAGCGGCTTGACCATCCGCACGTGCTCTTCGCTGCTCACCCAGTTCAGGAACGGCGGCGCGCTCTCCCACTCGCTGGTGATCAGCCACTGGGAGGGGTTCTCGATGGACTGGCAGAGCTGCTCGCCGATGTGCCCGGGGACGGACTCGACGTGGCTGCGCAGGTTCTCGTACGTCTCGAGGAACTGCTGCTGGGCTCCGTCGTAGACCTCCACCAGCAGGACGACCCGCAGTCGGGAGCCGTCGAACACGGACTGGGAGACCTGGTGGGACAGCTGTCGCGTCAGCTGTTCGGAGGCAAGCGGTTCGGAAGCAGGGGTGGGCGTGGTGGTCATCCTGCGCACATCTCCTTCGCGGGGGCGGAACTGTACGTCGGCCGCGGTGATGCGACGCCGGCTTGCCTCGATCCTGTGCCCGGCCCCGACGGCGCGCGACTCGTGTGCGTTGCGCGGGTGACCGGCGCCCCGGACGGCCGGTTCGCGCGGTCTCAGGTGAGGTGTGCGAAGACGACCAGGTTGTCGGTGTAGTCCTTGACCTTGTGGTCGTAGTCGCCCGCGCAGGTGATGAGCCGTACCTCGGGCCGGTCGGCGTCGCCGTAGACGCGCTCGCTGGGGAACTCGTCCTTGGCGAAGGTCTCCAGGCTGTCGACCACGAAGGTCGCCTCGCGTCCGTCCGCGCGCTCCACCTGGAACTTGTCGCCCTTGTCCAGCTGGTCGAGGCGGGCGAAGACGGCGGCCGACGTCTTCGTGTCCACGTGCCCGGCGATGATCGAGGTCCCCTTCTCGCCCGGGGAGACGCCCTTGGCGTACCAGCCGACGAGGTTGGTGTCGCCGGCGGGCGGCGGCTGGAGCTGGCCCTTGGCATCGATGGCGAGGTCGGTGAAGGGCGCGTCGACGGAGATCTCCGGGATGAGCAGACGTACGGGCTTCGACCGGGGCAGGGCGGAAACGGCCGCGCCGGTCGCGGGTGCGGCGGAGGAGGCGGTCGTGCCGGGCTGGGCGGGCAGCGGAGGGCGGGAGGAGTCGGCGGACGTGTCGTTGCCGCCGACCAGGCTCACGGCCAGGATCAGCAGGGCCACGGCGCACAGCACCATCCAGCCGGAGCGGGAACCCTGATTGGCCGTCGTCTCGTCGTCGGTGGGGGTGGGGACGGGGGCGGAAGGGGGGAGGGGCATGGGGACGACCTCACTGGGGCACGGCGGCAGGGCGGACAGGTGGGCGCGGGCGAGCCGGGCCGCCCCGTGGTTCCTGGGTGGCGGCCCGGCTGCTATCGCGCCCGGCACGGCTTACGCCACTCCGTTGGCCGACTTCTTGCGTCGGACGGCGTACAGACCGGTCGCGGCGACGGCCAGGACGGCCAGCCCGCCCGCGGTCGTGGTCGGGGTGGCCAGTCCGCCGCCGCCGGTGTGCATCCCGCCGTGCGGCTTCTCGTGGTCGCCGCCGCCCCTGGAGCTCTCGCCCTCGTTCTGCTTGTAGGTCTGCGAGCCGCCTTCCTTGGACTCGCGGCCGCCGCCGTCCCAGTCGCCCTCGTTCACCGCGGCCAGCGCACCGCCACCGGTGTGCATGCCGCCGCGGGGCTCCTCGTGCTTGCTTCCCTTGTCGTGCTCCTTACCGGAGTCGTCGTGGTTCCAGTCGCCCTCGCTCACCGCGGCCAGCGCGCCACCGCCGGTGTGCATTCCGCCGCGCGGCCCGTCCTGCTTGCTTCCGTTGTCGTGCTCCTTGCTGTACGAAGAGTCGTCGTGGTCCCAGTCGCCACCGACCGCGGCGTAGGCGCCGGGAGCGCCGAGGACGAAGACGGCCGAGGCCGCCGCCGTGGTCAGGAGAATGCGAGCAGAGCGCATCTGAGGTTCCTTCCGTCACGACCGGGCAGCTGGTGCTTCGTCAGCTGAGGTGACCCGGCCCCGACGTGAATCACCGTCAGCCTGCCGTCCGTCTCGCACCACTGGGGCCGCTCAGCCGGGTGAACGCCCCGTCCGTTCGGGTGTCGCGGATGCTCTTCCGTGCGGCGCGAACGGGCTCCGGCGGCAGTGCAGTTGGGCCGGTGCGGACCCGGTGTCGTCCTGCGACGGCCCGTCACCCGCGCCCGCCCGCCCGCCTGAGCCGCTACTCCTCGGGATCCGTTTGGGTCGGGTCCCGCACCTCGGCCTCCTGGCGGCGGGAACCGGGCGCGGCACGGTCGGGGGTGGCCTCGCTGTGCCCGGACTGGGGCGGCGGGGGCGGTTCGGTGTCGCCGGGGGCGCCCATGCCGACGGCGGGCAGGCGCAGGGCGAGCAGGGCGACGTCGTCACCGCGGGGCGCGATGCGCGCGAGCAGCTCGTCGCAGAAGTCGTCGGCGCTCCACCTGTCCAGCCGCCGGGCCAGCACGCCGGCGTGGTGGCGGAGCTGGTCCATGCCCACGTCGATCGGGCGCTCGCGGCTCTCGACCAGACCGTCGGTGTAGAGCAGGAGGATGCTCTCGGGCGGCAGTTCCTCGCGGGTGTCGGGCCAGTCCAGGCCGAGGCGCAGGGTGGCGCTCATGCCGATGAGCGGGCCGTGGCCGCCCTCCAGGAAGCGGGTCCCGCCGTCCTTCGTGATCAGCAGGGGCGGCGGGTGACCGGCGTTGACCCAGTGCAGCCGCCAGGGGCCGCCCTCGGCGCCTTCGACACGCGCGAAGACGAGGGTGGCCATCGGCGCGTCGCTGGTATTGGTCACGGCCTCGTCCAGGCGTCGCATGATCACGCTGGGCGGCTCCTGGTGGTCCCAGGCGAGGGCGCGCAGCATGTTGCGGACCTCGGCCATGTGGGCGGCGGCCTGCAGGTCGTGCCCGACGACGTCCCCGATGACCAGGGCCATGACACCGTCACCGAGCAGGAAGGCGTCGTACCAGTCGCCGCCGACCTCCATGGCGCTCTCGGCGGGCCAGTAGCGGGCAGCCATTCTGAGGTGGTCGACCTGTGGAAGAGGGGTCAGGAGCTGGCGCTGCATGGTCTCGGCGACGTTCTGCTGCTCGTGGTAGAGGCGGGCATTGTCCAGGACCAGTCCGACGCGGCGGCCGATGTCGGCCAGCAGGGCGACCTCCGCCTCGGTGTGCGCGGGGCGCTCCCCGGCGCGGGCCACGGTCAGGATTCCGTAGGACCGCTGCCGGGTGCGCAGGGGGATGGCGACGGCCGCGTGGCCGCCGAGCCGTTCGAAGAGCACCCGGTGGGTGGCGGCGAGCGGGTGCTCCGGGTCCCGGCACAGTTCCTCGGCCCTCAGCGGGACGGGCCGGTCGCCCTTGATCAGCAGGGTCAGCGCGGCGCGGGCCTGGTCCGGCAGCGAGGTCATCGGCCCGCGCAGTGGTCTGGCCCGGTCCGGCTGGGTGCTGCTGCGCACGGCCACCCGTTCCAGGACGTCCGACTGACCCGGGTAGACGTCGACCGCCGCCCACTGGCCCAGTTCCGGCACCAGCAGCCGTACGAGACGCCGGAGGGTGGTGGAGGTCCGCTCGGTGGGGACCAGCACGGTGGAGATCTCGGCGACCAGGTGCAGCTGGGCAGTGAGGGCCTCCAGGGCGGTGGTCCGCGCCGTGGTCTCCTCGGCGGCGCTGCGGTGGAGGCTGAAGTCGTGGAAGACCAGGACCAGCCCTTCCTGCCGTCCCTCGCGGACGAGGGGGGTGGCGGCCCAGATGATGGGGACCGTGGTGCCGTCGGCCCGCTGGAAGAACTCGTCGCTGCCCTCCTCGGCGGCGACTCCGTGCAGGGGGCTGCGCAGTGCGCACCGCTCGCGCGGCACGGGGCTGCCGTCGGCGTGCCGGTGCAGGAGGTCGTGCGCGTCGTGGCCGAGCATCTCCTGTTCCGACCGTCCCAGCAGTTGCTCGGCCCAGGGGTTCACCGAGGTGATCCGGGCGGTGGGACCGAGGGTGAGCACGCCTGCGCCGAGGGCGCGCAGGACGGCGGCGGGGAAGTCGGGCTCCGCGGGTACCGGTGTGCCGGCCGCCTCGTCGTTCCCTGGTTCCTCGCCGTCCCGGTGGCCCGCCCGGCGTGACGTCACGACCCTCCCGGCCTTCCGATTGCGTCCATCCCGCCAGGTTCCCCCGGCGGGCGCGGATGAACCGCTCCACACGCCGGAGGGCAGGCGGACCGGGTCGCGTAAACGGCTCGCTCCGGCCGGCCGCTCCCCGGTACGTTCGCGTGATGTCCGAACTGCGAACAGAGCGTCTCGTGCTCCGCGGCTGGCGGGCGTCCGACCTGGTCCCGTGGACGGCCATGAACGCCGACCCGGTGGTCCGCGCGTACTTTCCGGACGTGCTGACACGGGAGCAGAGCGAGGCGTCCGTGGCCGGTTTCCAGGCCGACCTGGACCGGCGGGGCTGGGGGTGGTGGGCGGTGGAGACCACCGCTACCGGTGAGTTCATCGGGTTCGCCGGGCTGGATCCCGTGGAGGACGGCATGCCGTTCACCGGCGTGGAGGCGGGCTGGCGGCTGGCCCGCCCAGCCTGGGGGCATGGCTACGCCACCGAGGCCGCGCGGGCGGTGGTGGCGTACGGCTTCGAGAGCCTGGGCCTGGCGGAGGTGCTCGCGGTGACCGCGGCCGGCAATCTGCGCTCCCGGGCGGTGATGGACCGCCTCGGCATGTCCCACGACCCGGGCGCGGACTTCGACGACCCCGGGGTCCCCGAGGGCCCGCTGCGCCGCTCCGTCGTGTACCGGCTCCGGGCGGGGGACCGGCGGTCGACCGCCTGGTAGGGCGGTGGACCCGGCGGTCAGGCTTGGCCCGACGGCAATCGGGACGCCGGCCCTCGGCGGGGCGCGGCACGGGTACGGCGGCGCGATGCCGGGCGCGCCACAGGTCGGCGGTACGAGGCCGGGCGCGAACCGGCCGGAGGACGACGGCACCGCTGGGCGACGGCGGCGCCCCGGTCGGTGGGCGACGAGTGGCGTGTCTCCGCAGGCAGGTCAGGCCGAGCAGCCGAGAGCGGTACAAGGCCGGGCACGGCACAGGTCCGCGGTACAACGCCGGGCGCGAACCGGCCGGAGGCCGACGGCACCGCTGAGCGACAGCGACACCCCGGTCGGCGACGAGTGGCGTGTCTCCGCAGGCAGGTCAGGCCGAGCAGCCGAGAGCGGTACAAGGCCGGGCACGGCACAGGTCCGCGGTACAACGCCGGGCG